>CAYWLV010000004.1:0-119754 GCA_964459595.1 uncultured Gammaproteobacteria bacterium | reverse complement strand
TCCTTAACTTGTTCCACGTGCATTTCATAGATATGTACGTCGCCAAATGTGAGGATAAACTCGCCCGGCTCGTATCCAGTGATTTTTGCCAAAATCAAGGCTAAAAGTGCATACGAAGCGATGTTAAATGGCACACCCAAAAATAAATCTGCGCTCCGCTGATAGAGCTGAAGCGACAGCTTTCCATCGATTATGTTTACTTGATACATGTTGTGACATATGGGAAAGCGCGAGGCATCTTTTTTTTGGGCCATTGTGTACAAATACTCTGGATCCCATGAGTTGACGATAAGATTGTGTGCTGCAGGGTCTGCTTTTATTTCATCCATCACCCACTGCACTTGGTCAATAGTCCGCTTTGTTCTAGTGGGATAATGTCTCCACATTTCTCCATAAATTCTTGGGAGATTCCCCCACTTCTTCGCAAATTTTGGGTCATCTCCTACCCTTTTTATAAACTCCTCCTTTGTAAGCAACTCTGTCTTCTGTCTTCTTTCTTCTAACTTCTTTCTTCTGTCTTCTGACTTCTCACGGTATATTTTATACGGATAATCATCCCAAATATGTACATTATTCTTCACAAGATAATCAATATTACTCTGCCCCGAGAGGAACCAATAGAGTTCATGAAGTACGCCCTTCCAATAGACTTTCTTTGTGGTGAGAAGGGGAAACCCATCGCGCAAGTTAAACCGAATTTGCCGTCCAAACACGCTATAAGAAGCGTCGCCGGTGCCGCGATCCACCTTTCTTACGCCAGTATTGAGGATGTCTTGAAGTAAGTTTAAATATTGATGTTCAGGGTGATTCATGTTTATAGCAAAAATACTAAACTCTAAACACTAAATCCTAATCAAATAAATACAAAGCTTTAAACCCTAAATAATGCGGTTTAAAATTTTTAATTTAGATTTTGTTTAGAGTTTAGGGTTTAGTGTTTAGAGTTTGATTTATATCTGTTTTTCTCGTTTTTCCGTCGTCACTCTCCCTCCCTGCCACTGACCTTTATACTGCGTCCCTCCCCCATCTACCCATTCAAATTGAGCGTGCACAAATCGAGCTCCCAGTTCCATGGTTACGGAAATGGGCCCTTCGTTTTTGAGTCCAAAAGTGAGCTTGCCACAGTATCCGGGAGCCCCATTCCCTGTTCTTAAAAACAACCCACTTCTAAACGTGGTAGTTCGTGGTTTAAAGTTAACTGTAATATCAAGTGGAAGATTTACTTTTTCAATTGTACTTACCAAATAAAAGTCTCCCGGTTTTATTTCAATAGTTCTCAGCTCCCCTTCTTTATACTCAATTACTTTATCAATTTTGGGAGTTTCCCGATGAGTAATCCCCAAAAATGCATTTCCTGAGATTTTATAAACTTCACCCAGACGCAAATCAAACCCTGCTCCTTCTGGCGTTTTTAAATCACGCTCCCCGAGCCCCTCTACTAATTTTTTTTCTTTCACAAGTTTTAAGAGTAACTCTGGTCCAAGTATCATACAAAATAAAATAAACTATTAATACGTTTCGTCTAACTCAAATGCCTTAAAATGCCCCCGTTCATCAAACTCAATCTGAATGATCTGAAACCCATTACCCAGTCTCACCACGTTCTCCATCGCAATAGTGAATGCCACCTCTCGCAGTGCTTCGTGTAAATATTCACTGTCAATTGCAACCGGCGAACTCACCAGCGTTTTCTGAATCATTTCCTCAGCTACTGTCTTGAGTCGCGCTGCTGTTGCCGATTCATGAATGATGTATGGTCGCACGTTTACTGTTCCATGTTCTGTGTTCAATTGCGCAGATTCAGGCAGTGAAAATGGTCCTTTAATCCGTAATATGATATTGTAATCTTTTGAGTCGGGAACAAAGCTTTGTGCTTGGAGAGCGGGGCTTATCTCCAAACCGTAATCAAGTCCTGTGCGATAGACAATGTTTTTTTCTTCAGGGGTTAGATCGCCTTGGAGAACCACAAATGGTTGTTTGAATTCTTCTATGTAGTCGTTGTATTCATCATTTCGAAAATGAACTGGTTTTGTGTTTATCATTTTGGATTTTATTATACAGTATCACATGCTAGAATAAGCTATGAGTAGGACTGTGCAAATACCAAAAAACCTTTCTCTTCAAATCAATAATTTTCTCACTCATCAACACGCCCGATGCGTCACTCACTACTCCGATCCCGAACTCATTCACTCAATTGAAAAAAACTTTGCTTGGTTAAAACAGTTTGCAGAGCTTCACTATCAGTCACGTATAAAACGCGCACAAGATCTGGAATCGTCTGAGGTGGCTCGTTCTCAACAACTTGCGAGGGAGTATATTGGACTGAAGAATCATGATTTTTTTGTGACCTGTGTTGATGGGCGCAATATGCCTACAGTGATGTTTTCCAAACCACCTCATGTGGGTGGTGTACTTCGCGCTCCTGCAGGGATTGTAAATGGGTTTATGGAAGGACAACAAAAAAATAGTGTTGTTATTGATTATGACTCATATGTGGTGAAGCAAATAATGAGTTTATTTCGTGAACGACCAGGCGAAACAATTTATTATGGACTTGACTCACATCTCGGATGTGCAGCACGAGGTCAGATTCACGCCACCGAAGGAGGACAACAAACAGACGGCGGAGTGCGGGCAGATATTTTAAGTAAAATGATGATTGCTCGAGGAATTGTTCTGCTCCGAAATGAGCTAGCAGAAAAAGGTGAACATGTGGCACAGGTTATTCCGATCTTTTTTTCGTTTGATCCATCAAGCGGTGGGGTAATCTCTGGACTTGAACTGCATCTGCATGACAAACAAGTTGCTGAATCTGGCTTCACCCAAAATGTGTTGGATGGATTGGCAAAAGAAGGAAAGATTGTGCGGACCATCGATTTACTCAAGGATGAGAGAGTTGTTCAGATGCTCACATCTGTTATTTCTGCTCGATCTGCAGATTTTAGAAAGAAATATGCTTCCTCACTTCTTACAAACTGGGAAGCAATCACCAAAAGCTATCAAAACGGAAATGGTGATTTATTTAAATATATCTTTGAAAAACTCACAAAGGCATATGAAATCTCACCGCTTCCACCCCTCGTGATGCGTCAAAAGGCAAAATTTCTCATGAAAAATATTATTACCCGGTTTTCCATTGCGGGAGCAGATCTAAAATGGCCCTATGACTCACATCAAGAAGAAATGATAGTAATTACAGATGGAGGATATGCACCGTTTCCAGATCTTGATGCGTTTGCAGTTTTCTCACATGATTTAGGAGGGTTGCTTCATAATATAAAACTCACCATCGACCTTATTCGAAATTTCCGTCGGGAAGGAAAAATAAAAGACCCAATTAGTGGTACTCAGTTTTCGCAAAATAATTTTTCCTCAGCCCCAGTTTTTATTGTTAATAAATGCGTGCTCCGCGGATTTAAAGAATCAAGTTGGGAGGCTATTTCACTTCTGAACATAGACTCGCTTTTTGCACAAATAGACTGGGACAGTTTGCGCGTACTTAACTGGCGCAAATCAGATATGGAACATTTTATATTCAAATCAGTCTCACAAAAAAATGTGGTAATTGAGTTTGATGATGCGCTTCGCTTTATCGACGGAATATATGAACTGTTTGATCGCATGCGTATCATGATGAAAGACAAGCATTTCCGTCAGATGATTCTGCATGGAAACATTATTGTGTTTAATACGTTGGTTGACAGAAATCGCATGCCTCGTTATATTGTCCCATTTGTTATCTAAGCCGTATGCGCGCGCCAGTGTATGTATTTGATCCAACCACCACAGACGAGGCAAGCAAGGTGCGAGGTATTGGCAGGTATGTGCAGATTCTCAAAGAAAATTGCCCCTCCGACTGGATTTTTACCGACACACTCACCAATATTCCATATCATGCCATTTTGATTCAACCCTTTTATACTTTTTTTTCTCCCCCCCTTATCTCAAGGCGAATCACCGACCGTCAAATTGCAGTCATTCATGATGTAATTCCTCTCAAATATCCAGAGCAGTATCCTATTGGAATGAAGGCATATTGGTATTATCTTCGTCAACGGTGGAACCTGCGACATTTTGATGCATTCATCACAGACTCAATAGCAAGCAAAGAAGACATCGTCCAACACCTTCCCGTTCCAAAAGAAAAAATAAGTATTCTCTATCCCACTCTTGCATCTTTTTTTTGGAATACACAAGAAAAACAAAACACTCCATCCGACTACTGCATTTATGTAGGAGATGGTACATGGAACAAAAACTTGCCCACCCTTGCTTGTGCTTTGAAAAAAACATCCCTCACCTGTATGTTTGTGGGTAAGATTTTTGCCGACGCAAATCCACTTCATTATACCCATCCATGGCAAGCAGATTTAAAAGAATTTTTTACCGAGGCAAATCATGATAAGAGATTCATCTTTACAGGGTATGTGAGTGACAAAGAGCTGTTAAAATTATATATACAAGCTAAGTTAAATATCTTATTGTCTCGGGATGAAGGTTTTGGGTTTTCTTATGTTGAAGCAGCCTCTCAAGGGTGCCCGTCGCTCCTTGCAGATCGCCCTATTTTTCATGAAATTGCATCAGATGCAGCAGCGTTTGTGAGCCCCTCCAATCCAGAATTAATAGCAGGAGCGCTCAGTGAGCTCATGTCGAGTGATTTGAGACGAAGCGAGCTCTCTCTTAAGGCTCTATCAAGGGCTAAAGTATATAATTCCGAGTCGTTTAAAAAACGATTATTGGAGGTTGTGTACCCCTACTAAATTTTTAATGACAAATTTTTAATTTTTAAATAAATCTTAATTTTAAATTTATAAAATTGAGATATTAAAAATTGATTAAAAATTTAAAATTTAAACTTAAAAATTATAAGTTGGGAGAAGGTGGCACCGAAAGAATAATACCCGGAGCATGAGTTAAAGTTATTAAATGAGAAACAGTCTCTTTGCATTCTCCGTAGTCACCCTCGCAACCTCTTTAATCGATATCCCTTTCAAATCGGCAACGCACTGCGCGATAAGTGGAATATTTGCTGGTGTGTTGGGATAGAGTTTTTGCGTTTTTAAAGGCTCAGGAAGAATAAAGGGAGAGTCGGTTTCCAGGACAAGCATTTCTAAGGGTACTTTCTTTACAAACTCCGCTTTTTCTCCACCATACGTCACATCTCCATCTACTCCTATAAAAAAATTTTGTTTTTTTGCGTAAGCCAGCAGCTCATCATCAGCCTCACAACAGTGAAAAACGGTGCGGTGCCTCATCCGCTCATCCCAATGCAAATCAAGAAGTGTTATTAGCTCATTTTTTGTCTCTCGATTATGAAGGATTATGCTCTTGTCATATTTCAGTGCAAGGTGAATCTGCTTCGTTAATAGTTCTTTTTGGAGTGTAAGAAAATCGGCAGTAACTGTATATTTTGCATATTTCGTCTCACTATATTGGTAGGTATCAAGCCCTATTTCACCAACAGCTATAACTTTTTTACGTGATGTGAGGTCTTCAAGTACTTGTAAATCATAAGATATTAACTCATCTATTTGTTTATTACCATTATTTTTTTGGTCTATGTAGTTATAAATATGATGCGGATGTACACCTACTGCCGCGTACAGTGAAGCGTGTAGACCAGCTAACTCAACTGCCTTTTGTGATGATGATATATCTGTCCCGGGAACGAACATTATTTCTACACCCTGCTTCAGAGAGTCTAAAATCACTGTCTCTCTCGTTTTGTTAAATCGCTTAAAATTCAGATGGCAGTGTGTGTCGAAAAATGTTGTGTTCATAATGGTTATTAGATTATAATAGGTGAGGTATGAAAAAAACGTGGATTGTGTACTTCATAATTGTTTTTACACTTGTAATATATCAGCAATCACGATTTGTTTGGGCTAATCCGCATGGATATAGTCCATCTTCAATAGAAGACGGTGATGTTCCAACCGATACACCTCCGCCACCTATTGATACTCCCATAGACACTCCAATTCCCACAAACACCCCTCATCCCACACATACGCCCACACCTACTCGTACCCCCACGCCAACGCCAACACCTACCAATACCCCTACCCCAACCCCTACTCCCACACCTCCCCGAGATATTTTAAATAATAGAGGGTTCACCACAGGAACAGCGCAAAAAGGTGAAACAGTTATTTCTCTCAGTTCATTTTTGCCCATCGTAGTGACTCCAACGAGAGCACTTCTCCCCACATACACTCCTATCCCTCCACGATCTGCATTCATCCCAACATCAACACTTGCTCCAGCTACAAATTTAAATACCGTTCCCACAACTGCTCCCTATATCTACCCCACTACACCACTCACTCTCCCCACTCCACTCCCCCTCCCCACAGAACAGCGACTCCCGAGTAATCTCACCAAACAAACCGACACCTCAAAAACTAAAACCACTATAGTGCTTGATACAAAAAAACTCACAGAAATTAAAATTGCTCCCAATACAACCTCGCCAAACGCCGTTCCCACTGAACGACCATTTATCCCGCAAGAACAACGACTTCTTGCAAAAACTGAACCGCAACCTGTATTGGGAGGTATTCTTGTGACTCTTGCTCAAAAAGCTGGTGAGGCCTTAGTGACACGCCAAGATGAGCTCACTGTGAAACGTGGAAATCAGTTTTTTACCATTTCAAATGAAGTGGTAGCAAGCGAGCCACACTCTCAACAAGCGCTGTCAAATAAATCATCTGTTGTCTCTTCTCAAACGAAAACAATATCGACCCCTGCTCCACAACTTGAAATTAATGCAAACAATGTTATCGCAAAGTCGAGCATGGGGTTGTCAGTGGATCCTTTAAGTGGAATTCTCACCGTCGATACTCCCAGCGGTCCACAAAAAGTTACAATCATGCCAGATGAAGCACTGGGAATTGTTGTTGAACTAAAAGCCCTTAATACAAAGGGGGTAGTTGAGCCTTCCATTTTGTTAGTGAGTGAGCAGGGTGCGCTCATCTATCGTGTTTCCGGAGAACGAGTCGAAAAACTATTAGGTTTATTTCCGCTTGCCATACAAAAACAGATTCTTATTTCAGCAGATACAGGAAGTGTTATTAAAGTAGAACTATCACTTGTTGCTCAAGTTTTGAGTCTTTTAACCTTCTAAATGTTCTAGAAGAAAGAAACAAGAAGATAGAAGACAGAATAAATTACGCATCATTCTTAATTCTTACTTCTAACTTCTGTCTTCTTATTTTATGAGGAGTTCAATAGCCTTATCCAGTTGTGCATCAGTGTCTCTCCCCATTGTGTCTCCTTCAGGCACTACGTTTTTTACCACCACCTCAGGTGTGATTCCTTTTCCGTTTATCCAGTCACCCTTCGGGAGAACCCATTTTGCGACCGTTACATGCAAACCCATTCCTTCGCCAAGGTCCATAGCTTCCTGAACTGATCCTTTTCCAAATGATTTTTCTCCCACAAGAGTTGCTCGTTTATAGTCACGGAGTGCCCCTGAAAGAATCTCAGCAGCCGATGCTGAGCCCCCGTTGATAAGAACGGTGAGTGGGATATCAAGGAGTGAGCCACGTCGCGTAACATAGTAATCTTTATTTTCATAACTGGATGACTCCTGTTTTACCACGAGTTTATTCATGCTTAAAAACTCACCGGCAAGATAAACAGAACTTTCGAGATATCCACCTGGATTGTCACGAAGATCTAAAACCATGCCGCGAATTTGTTTGTCGTTCCATTTTTTTGCTATGGTTTCAATAGCCGTCTCCCACTCATCAACTGTGCTGTCTCCAAATTGATTAAGCTTTAGGTAGGCAACTTTGTCGCATCCTGATTCACAAACACTTAGCTTTTCATCAAGTTTTGTTTCCACCGATTCTACTTTAATGGTATCTCGCACAACTTCAAAAACCAGTTCTTTTCCCTCTCTCTCTAGAGTGAGTTTTACTTTTGTACCCTTATCTCCCCTTATTTTTGAAACAACTTGAGTGAGAGGCATACCCGCAATCACATCTGCATTTACTTTTAGAATATAATCACCTGCCAATATGCCCGCTTTCTCTGACGGAGAGTTTTTGAGAGGTGCGATAATAACCACTCTATTCTCCTTCATTCCGAGCTGTGCACCTATCCCTTCAAACTTTCCTTCTAGACCGTCTTTAGACTGTTTATTTTCAACTGGAGTTAAGAAAAAAGTGTATGGATCTTCTACGGAGGCCACCATACCTTTTATCGCTCCATAATACATTTTTTTTGCATCAACTTTTTTCTTATCTACATATTTTTGTTCCACCGTATTCCACACTTTCCAAAACATTGAAAAGTCAATATTTTTAGCATTGGGAGAAGGGGCAGATGATGGTCCTGCAGAAAGCTTACTCTCACCCAATTTATATCCCGTGCCAAATAGGAGTACAGCTACTGATGCAACTAAGAGAATATTGGTTATTTTGTGCCCCTGTTTTGCTTTAATCATACGGAGTAGACAATGATTGTACTATGATGTGCTTGCGCAAAACAATAGGAAAATTGTTTGGACTGCAGTTCTTCGTATGATGATTTTAATTTGAACTCTGCTTTGGGAAGTTGAGTGGCGCTTTCAAATTTGTATGAGGTGATGAGGCCACCTCCACCGAGTGCCTCTAGTTTTGCTACTTCATATTCGTTTGCTCGCTCTGCAATCCCAACGGGAAATTCAGGGGCGGTGGTGGAGTAGTTTGCAAACAACCAGATGGCTCCCCCAAAATCTTTTTCAACATATTTTGCTTCATACTGAGTATGTTTGCCTATTTTTATATGAACATTTTTTTTGGAAATCTCCTCCACATGTCCCGCAAACCAACAGGTTTCAAAAGTACTCTTTTTTTCTGTTTCAATAAGCACTACGCCTTCTATGTGATCCACTTCCGTAATGATTCCTTCTATGTGAGATGATATTTTTTTGTCGGAGAAAAATGATTTCCGTTCAGCGAGTAAGTCGCCCTCCTTCACTCTGTCTCCCACATTCTTTTTGAGATGGTTAAATATTTTTTTAGGATGAATTGCAAGAAGTTCAGCCACACAAATACGCTCTTCAGATTTTTCTTTTCCTTTATAGAGTGGAGTAGATAGGTTTACTTCATCCCCCACTTTAATAGCGAGCTTTTTTTCTGGATCTACAGCAATATCAAGAGTCATAAACTAATGATACGCTATTAAAAAGTGAAAATCAGCAGAAAATACCACAAAGGAGAAATACTAAACCCTAAACCATAAATGTTAAACAAATCCTAAATACTAAATCAAACAAAATACAAAATATATCGTTTGATAACTTAAGATTTTGCACTATTTGCTTAGGATTTAGAGTTTAGTGTTTAGAGTTTTAGACAGACTAAACTGGTTATTAACCAATTTAACTCACTTTAATCTCCTCCGACTTACTTCATCCCCTGATATGACACAAAGGGAAGGAGAGCTAAGTATCGAGCATACTTAATCTCTTTCGTAAGTTTTCGCTGGTGCTTTGCACACACGCGTGATCGCTCACGATTTACTATTTTCTTTCTTATAGAAAGAAACTTATCAAGGTTGTCTAAATCCTTAAATGCAGGCTCTAATTTGTATTCGCAAAAAAAACAATTGTTTGTCATAGATATACTATAAATTTGATTTTTAATTTTTGATATTTAATTTTAGAATGGAATATCTTCCGGATTAATAGTTTCATTGTGCTCAGCGTGTTCAGGTGTATGCTGATCTGGTGCGATTGTCGCATCGATATGAGCTGGAACATCTCCAGCCACTGCTGGTGCTACTTCTCCTGGAACAAGTCGTTTACCTCCATCAAACATGATAAAGTCATCCAACACAATCTCTGTGATTGAGCGCTGTTGACCATCCTTACCAGTAAAATTTCTATAGGTAATCCGTCCTTCCATATAAATCTTCTTCCCTTTTGTGAGAAGCTTTCCACATAGTTCTGCGAGTTTTTGCCATGCAACTACACGGTGAAACTGAGTGTCTTCCTTAATCTGTCCATCGGTGGTGGTCCAAGATCTGTTTGTTGCTACTCCAAAAGTGCACACTGCTGTGCCATTTGGGGTATATTTAAGCTCAGGATCTCGTGTTAAGTTGCCGATAAGAATCGCTTTGTTCATTGATCTACTTGCCATATGATGTTGGGTTAATCAATTGCTAATAAAAGATAACGAATTAATTTTTCATTAAATTGAAGACGTTTTCGCAACTCCATTGCGTTTGTCTTTGGCATTTCAAGATGCCACTGATAATAAGAAGCCTTGAGATGTCCCTTAATTGGGTAGGCGAGGGTTTTTTCACCCCATTTTTCTTCCTTCGCTATTTTGCAGTCAAGGGAAAGTGCGAGCTCTTTTAATGTTTTAAGCTCACTTTCTTCATTGAGAAGAAAAGTTAGATCATACTTGGACATAAGATATTTCCCCAAAATTCAAAATAATAATGATTTTGAAAGTCCTTCGGCAGGCTCTGGATAAACCCATTGCGAGCGAGAAACCGTGGATTTTGGTTATCCCAATGATACAAAATAGATCATTAAAAAGCAAGTTGCGAGTAGAATGCAGAAGTGAGAAGTAAGAAGTAGGAATAAAGAATAAAATATGTATTATTCTGTCTTCTAACTTCTAACTTCTTTCATCTATAATGTACAAATGAAGAAATTTGCATATATCTTGCTCGTACTTCTCCTTTTTTACACTCGATTTGTTAATCTCGGCTGGGGACTACCCTATCCTATGCATCCTGATGAACGCAATATGGCGGTAGCAGTTCAAGGATTGAACTGCAATTTTAAATTTGAAATTTTTAATTTGAAATTAAATGATTGTTTAAATCCACACTTCTTTGCCTATGGTCAACTTCCTCTCTATCTAGCATTTGGAGGTATTCAGTTATATCATACTGTGAATGGAATCACCGGACAACCCACCTTTCTGGAGGCAACGATTGCAC
Source organism: uncultured Gammaproteobacteria bacterium (assembly GCA_964459595.1). Classification (GTDB taxonomy): domain Bacteria; phylum Patescibacteriota; class Microgenomatia; order UBA1406; family GWC2-37-13; genus JAKBEU01. Next base: position 108,807 of record CAYWLV010000004.1, on the reverse strand, counting down.
TCCGCATTATTTCTTCATTTTCCTCAATTCTTCTTGTTTTTTTATTGCTGAAAATAGTCGAATTAATTTACCAACAAAATAAACTACACCCTAAGCCCTACACTCTACTCACTCTCCTTTTTCTCATCTTTCAACCCTACGCTATTCAATTTGCTCATTTTGGCACCACAGAATCCCTCCTCATGCTTTTCCATTTAGTCATACTATATTATTCATTGCTACTCCTACGAACTACGAACTACGCACTACGCACTATTGTGCTGCTTGGACTATTCTCTGGTCTTGCACTCGGCACAAAAACCTCATCAATTTTATTTTTGGGTGTACCTTTAGTAGTGATAATAATTAAATTATTGGCAGGTGGCAGAATTGAAGGGGCCCAACAGCGCGCACAAACCGCCACGCCGATTAGGCATTTGGCGCGTTTGGAGCACTGGTGGGAAGCTTTCAATTCTGACAGAATCTGCCAATCAATCATAAAACTATTATTTTATTTATTTATTACTTCATTTTTCTTTATCTTCTCTTCCCCCCACTCTTTTCTCAATTGGAATGATTTTATGAGCTCCATGAACTATGAGTCAGCGGTGGGACTTGGGACATATATCCCCTTTTATACCCGTCAATTTGTCGGAACGATTCCCCTCGTTTTCCAATTTACAAACATACTCCCCTATGTTCTCGGCTGGCCACAGATGATATTAAGTATCTTGGGATTTATATTCTTGCCTTGGTTTACCAATAAAAAACAGGTGGCAGAATTGAAGGGGCCCAACAGCGCGCACAAACCGCCACGCCGATTAGGCTTTTGGCGTGTTTTGAGCACTGGTGGGAAGTTCTCAATTCTGACGGAATCTGTTGTGCTAAATCCTTACAATATTCTACGCATTGCCCTATTACTTTCTTTTCTCCCCCCCTCCTTTTTCTTCGCCAAATGGACACGATTTATTGCTCCCGCCTTTCCTCTCTTCTCGCTGTTTTCAATGCTTGCTCTATTCTGGATATTTCAAAAAGTTTCAAGTTTCAAGTTTCAAGTTACAAAATATATTATTTTAATAATTGTTATACTCCCAGGTTTTGCTTTTCTTTCAATATATACTTCTCCTGATGTCCGTTTTACCGCAAGTGAATGGATGTATAAAAATATTCCCGCAAATAGCAAGATTCTTTCCGAAACAGCCAACGTTATCGACCTGCCCATTTCTACACCCCGCTCTCTACCCCCTCCACCCTATCAAATAAACTCCTTCAATTTCTACGACCTTGACGCAGTGCCTCAACTTCAATTAGACCTTTCTGATGCTCTAAAAACTGCTGACTATATTATAGTTCCCTCTCGTCGCGTGTTCGCGAATCATACCTGTATGAATCAAAAGTCTGAAGATCTGAAGGTCAAAAAGTCAAAAAGTGATAGATGTAAATCATTAGTAGCCAGCTACCAACTACTATCTACTTACTACTCTGAGTTATTTTCCGGCGCTTCTGGCTTTGAGCAAGTAGCAGAGTTCTCCTCATATCCCCGTATTGAATTTTCAGTTCTTGGTTCCAAGTTCCATGTTCCTTTTGCAGATGAATATGCTGAGGAAACATGGACCGTGTTTGATCACCCAGTCATCAGAATCTATAAGAGAAGTCCAAAGTCTGAAAGTCAAAAAGTCTTAAAACTACAAAGCAAGCTACAAACTAATTTAGATTTTTCCGATTATAAAACTATGAACTACGCACTACTCACTACGCACTATAAACTCCTTCTTGCCGACACTCCCGAAAAATGGGAACGAGGACTCATGTATGTGAAAAACAAGCAAGATATCGGAGGGTTAGACGGAATGATTTTCACCTTTCCTGATACAGGGGAGAAGACGTTTTGGAATATGAATACTCTCTCACACCTAACCCTGTACTGGATACAAAATGGGGCTGTGATTGGCACTTCGGACCTTCCATCAATTTCCGAGACAGGATCTGTTTTCACAGTCTCTTCCCCCTCAGCAGCTGATACAGTGATTGAAGTAATTGATGAGAAATAAGAAGGACTAAGTCTTCTTATTTATCTAATGCTTCAAGCCCGGGGAGAGTCCCCTTCTCAATAAGCTCAAGCATTGCTCCTCCCCCTGTGGATATATGCGTAATCTTCTCGTGATTAGGCAAATTCTTAATCACTGAAAGAGTGTCGCCACCTCCCAAAATAGAAACAGCTTTTGAATTACTTGTGATTGCGTTGTAAACAGAAATACTCCCTTTTGTAAATTGAGGATTTTCAAAGTAACCCACAGGACCATTCCAGAGAATCGTTTTTGCTTGTGATATACATTCTGCAAATAGTTTTTCTGTTTCTGGACCTATATCGAGTGTCTCATCAAGAGTTGTGATATCTTTAACTTTTTTCACTAATGGCACTGAGGCTTCATCGGTTTGCACACCAATACGTCTATCCACTGGCAATACAATTTTTTTGTTGTGGGTTGTGGCATAGTCTATCAATCGTTTCGCTTCAGAGATATAATCAAGTTCAACCAAACCCATTCCAATTTCCATTCCTTGTGCCTTTAAAAAGTTGTTGGTCATTGCCCCACCAATAAGCACTGTGTCTGCAACCAAAAGGAGCTTTTCGATAAGACCGATTTTTGAAGAAATTTTTGCACCCGCGATAATTGCCACAACAGGGCGTACTGGAGCCTCAATTATTTTTTTAATCATTAATACTTCTTTCTTGAGAAGGAGTCCGCCGTATGAAGGAAGATAGGCTGCAACTCCTACGGTTGACGCATGTGCACGGTGAACACTCCCAAATGCATCATCCACAAACACCTCTCCCAAACTGCTTAATTGTTTTGAAAACTGTGGATCATTCTTTTTTTCCCCCTCATAAAATCGCGTATTCTCTAAGACAAAAATAGTTTTATCCTTGGCAGCCGCGTCGGCTGACTGAGGCTTTTCTAATAAAAAATCATCAACTAACTTCACTTTATAGTCTGGAAAATAGGACTGTAATCGCTCCGCAACCGGCTTCATAGAAAGGGCCATATCTCGCCCCTTTGGCTTACCCAAATGAGACATAAGTACAAGTTGATTATTTCCCTTAAGAAGAAGTTGTAGTGTGGGTATTGAATTTTTTATGCGCGTATCATCGTTTATCGAGCCATCTTTCTTAAAGGAAACATTATAATCAACCCGAACCAACACCTTTTTGTTTGTTATCTCAACTTCATCGATGTATCTAATCATAAAAATTACAAGAAGACAGAATTTAGAAGTAAGAGTTCAGAATAAATACTTTATATTCTGTCTTCTCTCTTCTTTCTTCTAATTTCTAATTCACACATATTCACTCACCTTCTCCACCAAATCCACAATCCTACACGAATACCCCCACTCGTTGTCATACCATCCAAATACTTTTAATAGGGTTCCGTTAATTACTTTTGTATAGTTAGCATCAAATATACTTGAGTGAGTGTCTCCTATAAAATCTGATGATACTAATGGGTCTGTAATATAGTCTAAAATGCCTTTCATATCACCCTCTGCATGCTTTTTAAATGCTGCATTAATCTCTTCTGCGGTGACCGATTTTTTCATTACAGCAGAGATATCTGTAAAAGAAACTGTGGGAACTGGAACGCGGACAGACATCCCATCCAGTTTACCTTTTAATGTGGGAATAACTTTCCCCACTGCCTTTGCAGCTCCTGTGGTGGATGGTCCAATATTGAGTGCGGCTGCACGAGATCTGTCTGGTTTTTTGTTGCTCTCATCAACCAAGCTTTGTGTGGCAGTATATGCATGCACTGTAGTGAGATATCCCATCTCAACGCCAAACTCATCCTGAATTACTTTAAACAAAGGTGCGGCGCAGTTGGTGGTGCAGGATGCGTTTGAAATTACAGTTTCATTTTTCCAATCAATTTCCTTGTCATTTACTCCAAGTACTACATGGGTTGTATCATCTTTAGCGGGTGCAGTAAGAATCACTTTTTTTACCGTCCCGCTGATATGTTTAGATAAATCTTCTTTTTTTGTAAATGCTCCTGTGCAGTCGATTACAACATCCACCTGGTAGTCGCTCCATGGAATTGCAGCAACATCAGCTATCATCATTGCAGGAATTTTTTTTCCGTCAATTGAGATAAAATCTTGTCCTGCTACAACTTTCTTATTAAATCGTCGATATACCGAGTCATATTGCAGTAAATATGCAAGCATGTCGGGAGTGGTCTTGCGTGTGTTTATCGCGACAATATCAAATGTGTCTCGCTCACTAGCAATTCTCATAACAGCACGTCCAATCCTTCCAAAACCATTTAGCCCAACCTTTATTCTATTCATAAAAAAAATATTATTTATAACAAGAAGACAGAAGTTAGAAGTAAGAATTCAGAATAAATACATATGTTATTCTGTCTTCTGTCTACTAATTTCTTCCTTCTAATTGTAATTCATGTAAAATAAGTCTCACTTCTTTTTCGAGCTCTTCCATAACTTTCGTTTTATATGCTGCTTCCATTTTCCAGAATTTTTCCTTAAAGGGACCGTTTGCCTTTTTTCGTGTTTTGTAATAAAACTGTTCATCTGTTTGTTCAGCTTTTCTCTCCGAAGCGCACTGTGTGTTTAGCCAAGTATATATTTCTTGTTTTAATCCTTCACTCATATGCGCAAAAATAATATTTTGAAACCCTGTTGCAAGATGTATTTCAAGTGTTCCCACTTCTGGAAATCGATGAAAAAGTGTTGTAGGAAGTGTGGATGCCCCATGTTGCACTACTCCACCCATGCTGTATGTTTCTCGTGCAACTTTTCCAATTTCCTCAATTACGGCAAAATCAACAACTGCTGGTTGGATAGATCCATCCCTCAACACAGTTCCTCCATGACTTGTTCCTGTTTGAACACTTACCTTTGAAAGACCAATTGGCGTTTTGAGTTCTTTTTTTACTAACTCCATAAATGCACGATATTCATTTGCAGTACTGTTTTTCCCACCAATATGCCCAATCTCTCCTCCCACTGAAACGGTAATACCGCTTGGTTCTATTTCTCGAATATAGTTTGTAAGAACCGCAGTCATATGAGCATTTGTTTTTTGTTGATCGTCCAAATTGCTTTGAGTGAGATCAACGAGGGTCGAAGCATCAATGTCGATATTATAAAATCCGGCATCAATCGCACTTTTGATAAATTTTTTCAACACTTCCTCCTGACCTCGCGGATCACTTTCAAATTTTTCTTCAGAAAATTGGGTATGATCTGCCTGAAGAAATACTGGGCCTACATAGTTTTCTGCAAGAGCAGCAGCAAGCACTGATGTAGCATACTCGTCATGGCTTTGATTTGTATATCCCACTTCACCTCGAGCAATTTCAAAAAGCGCATAGTTCACACGCTTTTCCTTCATGAGGCGAAATATGAGTCGACAAAAATCAAACGTAAGATTGCGTACATTAAATGCAGGTACAGTAAATCCTCCCAGTTCCCCTCGTCCATATTTCATATAGACATCATGAATAGATGAAAGAACTATTCCTTTCGCTTTTGCTTGTTTTCTGATTTCCTTTCGTGCAGATGTTCTCTCTTCAAGTGAAGAACTGAAAACTGAGGTGTAGACGAGTGATTCGATTGTATTCATATATAATAATTATAATAGGTATTATTGTTATAACAATTATATATGAATAATATGGATTGTATATTTTGTAAAATAGTTCGCGGAGAAATTCCTTGTTATAAAGTTTATGAAGATGATTTGTTCTTAGGATTTTTAGATATTTTTCCACTCAGCGCAGGGAACGCCTTGCTTATTCCAAAACAGCATCACCGCTGGGTAACGGATGTTCCCGAATTTGGAGCATATTGGGAAGCTGCAAAAAAGCTTTCAATGTCGATACTGCAAAGCTTAAATGCATACTCGGTTTCTTTTCTCACTCTAGGAGAAGAAGTTCCCCACGCTCATATTCGCATCATTCCCCGCTATTCACCGGAGGATATATATCTCACACTCAAAAAAACAGAACCAGTTCAAAAAGAAGAAATGGTACGCGTTCAGAAACTCGTAGTAAAGAAGCTTGAAGGGATTTGAGGGTATGATTGAAAGAGTTGTACCTTCTTCACAACACCGCTTTCTGTGCGTGCTTCAGATTCTATTGTTTTTCCCTGTAGAGGAAATGGTGCAAAACTATCTACACTTTCAAATCCAATCTTCGTTCTTCCATTTAACACCTTTATGAATGCTACTAATCCTCCCGCGGGACTCGGACCAGCTACTGTAATAGGTGTAGTTGTTTTATATGAAAAATTTGTCCCATCAATTTGCGAACTGGCATTTGCCATGCTAGTTGCGTTTGTGATAATTGACGCGCAGGTATTGTAGCTATATCGCTCAAACTGATAGTCACTTTTTACTATCCCTACCTCAATGCTTGGACATTGCCCAGACTCTGAAACGAGCGCGATATTGAAACTTCCATTCCATGGATTTACGAATCCTGGATAATCTGAGAGGTAAAATGTATACTGCTCATCTTTTTGTAGGAGTGGGGTAGTGAAGTAAGAGTGGGTCACTCCAACAACCTGTGCGTTCCCTGATATGTTTTGTGATCCAAATTGTCCCAGATCGCCACTATTAATTGGTGCTGAGTTTACCGACTGTTTAATCACTGCATCCACTCCTGCCTCGGCCGCCGCCAGTGCCTTTTGTGAGTCTGCCTCAAGTCGAGCAACCTGTGTTTCTGTTGTTGAGTTAAAAGCAATAGTCATGACAACAGTGATCACCGTTGCCAACAACATAACAGCGATAAGAAGTACCTGTCCTGATCTGTTTTGAATATGGAACTTGGAACTTACATCTTCTTTCATATGTTTTTGATTTTAACTGATTTCAACTGACTACTGTATTTGTCTCCAATCATAGGTGCTTGTTGATAAATAAGGCATGATATTCAGATATAGCTGTGGATCAAACACCACAAATAGTGATGGTTTTGTTCCGTTTGCTCTACTTCTGCCTAAAATCATACCTGTTCCCTCTTCATCGATGATATTCCCTTTAATTTTAAGAGGGATGGTATCTGAATTTCCCGTAGCCACCTGTGTGCCGATGAGGACAGCACGAACTTCAGTAACCGTGGGTGCAATATCTATCATTTGAGCTAATATTGCAACAGACCCATTTGAGGGAATGAAGTCTGAGGGAATTGTTGCAATGTCATGCACAATCAATACAACTTTTTTTCCATCAAACTGTGAAGCGGTGAGGGACACTGGCGCCTGGATTTGATATATGCCATCTGATGTAATTTCTGACAAACTCGTGATCGTTTTAAAATCTTTTCTTGATTTTATATAGTCTATATATTTTGAAACAGTCATAACTGTTGAAGTCGTATAGCCATTGGTATACCAATTGTTTGCAGAATAGTGAATGTCTCCGTTGATATAGGAGTTTGCTCCAGCCTGCACGGGTCCGTTTTGCAACAGCACTCCAGATCCTCCAATTAAGATGTTGTGATTCGCAATTGAGTCATCTCCTGTAGTGTCATACAGCTGAAGTGTACCAGGGATATAGTTTTGTCTATCGGATTTTCTAGAAAGAAATGATGTATCTTTGAGTTTAAACCACCCAGCAGCAAATGCGGGGGTGGGAATGGGTATAGATGTTGGAGTGGGAGCTGCGGTTGGAGAGGGAGTAATTGAGGGACCACCAGGTGTTACTGTTGGCTCTGGCGTGCTGGTGGGCAGAGGGGTTGCAGTTGGGGCAGTAGTGGGGAGAGTAGTGTTGTAAGACAAATAAATAGGGACATCGGCTTGCACCGTACCAGGAGTAAATGTTTTACTTGTTGGAGTACCGGTACACTCACCACCCCCCGTTCCTGTACGCCATCCAATCGATCCGTACCCAGTATAGGTGGCGTTCATGGTGACGGTGATACTTGGTGTGGCACAGCTTCCATTTTGATTGTCAATTGTAAAATTACATGAATAGCTATCGGTAGTCGGCATCGTACAAACTGGGGTAACACCAAGAGAGGGAACAATCACTGGCTCAAGCGTCATGTCTCTCAAAAGTGACATAGGATAACATGTTGAGTTTATGTCTTCAGACAGAGGTCCTTCTACATGAATTGTTGGATAGGGAGAGGGTGTGGGTACAGTCACAGATGCTGTTGCAGACCATGCAGATTGATTATCAAGCGAGTCTCGAGACTTCACGTGAAAATATAAACTTGTTCCAGGCGGGTATGCCGATGCGGATGTTTGACTGAGTGTATTTGCCCAGGTGTTTGTCCATCCAAAAAGGACCGATGAAAAACCGCTATTTGAAGAGCCTTGTGTCCAATAAGGTGTTGTGTTGAGTCCAGCACATCCCACATCTGAAACCGCTCCCCACGAATGGCTAACAAAATAGGTGCCTAAACAAGATGGGTCTGGAGTATAGGAAACAGTATCGCTGGGGACAACGGGAGCTGTGGTGTCTGGGTTTCCGGGACAGGCATGGGTACCACATGCTCCATTTGATTCATTGCTTGCCGCAGTTCCACAGGCAGGTGATGCTCCGCCTGGACAAGCGACATATGCTGGGGCATTTGATGTACAAGCGTGCGTACCACAATTACCATCAGCTACATTTTGAGTGTTTGTATGACATGCAAGGGATGCACAGGAGACGTAGGCGGGAGCCCCACAACTTGCACTACAGTCATAATCAGCGGGCCAAATTGGCCATGATCCACCACACCCCAATGTACAGGTAAGGTTGCAGCTTGTAGTATACGAATAGGAATAACCAGGATGAGTAGGACTACAAGCAGGACCAAAGCTACAACTTACCGAACAATTACATACTCCCCCTGTACATGTTCCGGAAGTGCAAGCCACAGACCCACCACATGCTTGACCACAGGTTGCTGCATTACTCGTATTTGGGGCGATAAAAAATAAAGATATAAAGCTAACTAGAATAATAATAGAGGATGATATTCGTCTGACAAACATACATTTAAAGTAGCATATTTTGCTATGATTATCAATATGTCTCTATCGCTGTACCCCATAATCAGTCTCATTCTGTTTTATCTGCTATTCACACTTTCTACTCTCCTTTCTTCAATTAATACAATTCATTCTTCATATCAGTTATTTCTTTGGGCGGTTTACGGATGCATTTTTGTTTTTGCACTCCAAAGAAGCATGGCACTAAAATACTTTACTCTATTGATTTATGTGATTTTTATTCTGTCTGCAGCACTATTTATTGGGCATTTAGTTAATCCCTCTTACTTTCATTTTTTGTCTCCCTCCCCTTATCAGTTTGTCCTCCCTTCGTGGGGTGATCATAATCACTTGGGAGATTTAGCTGGGCTAGTTTGTACTCTCCTCCTTCTCTCCCCTCCGCATCTTCTCATCGGGATTCCCTTTTTTTTATTTGCATTTGTAATAATGGCAGTCTCCTTTTCAAAGTCTGCCTTTCTTGGATTTATCATTGCTGTCTTCGTATTAGGACTTAAAAAGAAGGGCATATTCAGACTATACCTATTAACCGCTGCCTTGCTTTCGCTTTTTATTGTTGCTATTTATACAAAAGAGCTCTCCTCCATCCCACCAATTGCAACCATACAGAAAGTAATGACTCACAGTCTCAAGTTAAGCCCAAAACCGCTATTAAGTGTACGAGATATCTACTATCCTCAGGTATTTAGAGCGTGGAAATCAGCACCGCTTGAACAAATTCTTTTTGGTGTTGGTCCAGGCAATTATATTTATAGCTCGGTTAAGACGGGAGTTTCCTCAGACCTTACTCCCACTGAAACACACAATATTGAGATGGGTATAATTGTAGAAAATGGAGCTCTTGCTTGCCTGTGGTTTTGTTTATTTTGCTGTTTGATTATATTTATAGGGATTAAAAATAATAACCCTTATAGTTATGTGTTTATTTTTCTCCTTACGAACTTTCAAACTGACTATTCGTATGCGATTCCATTTTTTATGATCCTTACTTTCTTTGCAGCAGGTCAAAGCATTCGTTTCAAGCCACACATTAGCATCATTATCGCAGTACTGCTTATTGCGCTTTCATCTGGAATATATCATTTATATCTGCAAAGATATAAGACTGTTCTTGATAGTCAGTTAGCGCTCTCCTGGAAAAAGATGGATAAACAAAAAGTTTCATTAATCATCATGCAGCTTGAACAAATTACACCATTTGAAGAGGGGGAACTTATAAAGTGGTCATCAATTCAAGAAAGCATGCAGAATCTCCCCGAAGCAGTTCGACTTCTAGAAAAACTAATGACGTACTCACCTCGGTGGTATATTCTTCAACTTCCTCATCAATTTGAGATGCAACAAAAACTGGAAGTTCCCTTAAAAAATTATATTCTTCAAAAGCGAAGTATGTATACTCAATTCCCCTTCTCGGATGCCGAACGAATTGCATTTAATGAGGTTTGTGCTAAATATGCAAACATTCCCTGTATAGAGTAACTAGGAAATTTGTTTGGTGTTATGCTTCTTGTAATTTCTTTCAATATATTCCTTAAGTGACATGGGTTTCCAATCGGGAGAGTAGTTTTTGAGGAGCTTTACCTGCCTTTTATAGGAATGAAGAATTGCGGTCAACGCTTCATGACGTTTCATATTTCCGAGCATACCGCGTTTCCCAATAAAGATACATGACAAAATTGTCAGATATCTTGACAATTCGAAAAATGAGTACTATAGTGGGCGTATGTTATCCGATTACGCATCTTTTGGATCTCTCTTTAAGAAATATCGGCTAAAGTCTGAGTTCGCTACTTTAGCTCAGTTTGGGAATGCACTTGCACAGGAGGGGTTTGTATATGAAGACAGCATCTACTCGCACTGGCAAAAAAATGTTCGCGTGCCAAAGGATCGAAGCCTTCTCATAACTATCATTCATATTTTTTCTCGAAGAGGTGGTATGAAGGCGCTTTCCGAAGCAAATGCATTTCTATTTTCCGCTGGCCAAGGACACCTCACCCCAGAAGAGATCAATGAGCTTGAAAAAAAAGCACCCTTTAGTGGTGAACCAATCTCACCCCCTCATATTCTTAATTTTTTACTTACCACCATCCAGTCAAAAAGAGTTGTCCGAACAGGTTGGACCATGATGGATATCTCCTCTCCCGAAAGTGTTGCAGAGCATTCTTATCAACTGTGTGTTATGGCAATGGTACTTGCAGATCAGCTTGGTGTTGATCGCGTAAAGCTCATCAAAATGGCACTCATTCATGATTTGGGCGAAATATTTACTGGTGACATTGTCTGGGTTCGCGGTAATATTATTGATATTGATAAGAGGAGGAAAAAAGAACTCATCGAAGCTGAAGGAATTAAAAAAATATTTAAAGATACTCATAAGGCAGAAGAATATAAATCGATTTTCCAGGAAATGGTGGAACGCAAAACTGCAGAAGCTGACATATTTTGGCAGCTTGATAAACTTGAAATGGCAATTCAGGCGCTCGATTATGAACTGAGAAATAAAAAGGATTTAGGAGAGTTTTTTGTGAGTGTAGATCTTCAGATCACTTCTCCACTTATTCGTAGTATTTTTGAGGTGGTTGTATCCGCGCGACCAAAACGCTAACACTATCATCGAAATCTTTTTAACAACTTCCGGATCAAAAATAATGTTTATTTTTTTACTTAATTTATTTGGTGAGAGTAAGAATATAATAATAAATCGTTTTATTCCAGCATACGTACGACTTTCTTGGTTAAATATCTCTACGTGATTTATGATGTAACGGATAAAAAATAACGTATAACTTCGCGGACGGATATCTAAAAGGAATGATTTAGGAAAAGGAGTGTTATAGTATTTTTTAAGAAGTAGAAACACACCATACACATATCCTTCGAGTTGATAATCTCTAATTGTCTGTTGTAATTCTTCCCACATACTTTTATGAGATAATTTGCCCTGAACAGAATTATCAAGTGACGATCTTTTCTTAATAATGCTATCCAGAAGCTGATACCGAAGGCTATCGGTAAAATTATGATGAAAAATATGAAGGGTGAGATACAATATTTGATCTGTCCTATTACATAATGTATAGGAGAAGCCTTTTATTTTACATTTCTCTCTCCCTGAGAGAATTTTCCTTCCTAACTGCTTTAATAAAATTGGAGGATAAAGCTCTTTCATTCCCACAATTTCAGTCATCAAAAAAACGGGTTCAAAATGCACATCGAAAACTACATTTACTCCCTGTACAAGTTTTACAAAATTAACCTCTGGTTTTGAAATTCGACTGTGCAAGGAGTATCCCAATACTTTAAACAGTTTACATATTTTAGTCTCATCATCTCGAGATACTAGGATGTCGCAATCTGCGTAGATACGATTTGGAATAGAGTTTTGATAACGAAGTGATATAAGTACCCCCTTAAGAAATACATGGGGGAGATTGTGGATGTTGAAAACCGATTCTACTTTTTGAATTTCACTTAAATACAATGCTGACTGAGTTAAATATATTTTTTGAATTGAGTGCCACCTTGAATTTCTTTTAAAGCGAGATACTTTTGCCAATATCCTGTCTTTACTAAATACTTTATCAGCATACAAATTAGAGTCGCCTCGTGTTATATACCTATTTCCGCTTTTATAGATCACTCTATGGGTGACTAATTGTGTATCGATATAAACTAATATGATGTCATTTAGTTTTATTTTTGAATATGGAGTTTGAAAATATTCCACTAAATCTCCATTTTGGAGTATTGGAAACATACTGTTTCCTTTAGCTGAAATGACAGCTACTTTTCCTTTTTTCATACTACTCAATTTTGGAGATAACGTAGTCGTTGAGAGTTGCACGATCCGTAGCAATGCCAAACCCCCTCCCGGGTGAAATGAGGGTTTCTTCACCATAAATGAGCTGAGATCCTGATTGTTTTAAAAGCATTTCTGTTTGAAGGATAATGTATCGATATGTTTCTACATTTGAGGCACTTAATTTCCCCATATCATTTATGAGAACTTCATTTGTATCCCCTTTCGATTTATCGGTGATTGTGAGCACGGTTTGTTTTCCATTATTAAATGTGTCTCCAATTTTGACTTCCTCAAACTCCCAAGGATAAGTATATTTTTTTGAAAGATACACAGTTTTCTTAACAAGTTTGTCATGAAATGGTACGTCGCTCAATTCAATAATAGTTCCAGAAAATTGTACAGTGGGAAACTCTAAGTCTATTGGCGAACTTACGCCAATGGTCTCTCGATTAAAGTTGTAGGTTCCCTTATTGCCAACTTTTGATACCTTTAGCTGCACTGTAACATACACATCATACTGCCCGCTCCCAAAATAGGGATAATATGTCGTATCAAGTAGCTTCACTACCGGCTTACCGGTTAAATCTTTTTGTTCTTTTGCATGTTGAATTGCTTTGACAAACCACAAAGAAGGTCGTTGAGTAGTAGCCCACCACATCCCTTGCCCAACCTTAACTTTTGCATACACATAGGTTGGTTTTGCAATAAAAAGTTTATATGCAGAAACCATTCCCACAAATCCTATACAGCCAAGAAAAATAATTAGAAAATAGTATTGTTTGAGAAAAGAGGTGAAGTTTTTAATTTTAAATCTTGTAAATAGATCTTTTTTATATTTTCTTCGAGATTCAAGTTTTAAGTTGCGAACTTCGATTTTTTCCTTCATACTCGGTAGTATACCAGACATTAATTTGAATAAATCAAATAGATATTGTATATATTAATATATATGAATAAGTGGATTATCTTGATTTCGATTTTTATGTCTGTGATAGTTGGGGAGCTTTCGTTTATCTATGGCCTCTCGGTAAGCAATAAGCAACAATCTTCTTATGTGGAAGCGATAAACCCATTAATTAGTGAATCAAGCTTTAAGTTGCTTGAGGGAGAGTTTATACCTTTTTTAAAAAGCATTAGTAAACATGATGGGTCAAAGATTTATTTTACTGAACAATATAATGGCATATTATCACAATATGCTATTGATAAGTCTAGCAAAATTTTAAATTTGGAAATAAATGATGAATATACTCATGATAAAATAATTTCCTATAAGATACGTCCTGAATTTTTACAATATAAAAGATTTTATAAGATTGAAAAAAATGGAGTAAAGACCAAAACTGTTTACACTGATGATAGTTTCGTTGTTGGGAAAAAAATACAGATTAATTCCATTTTAGATTTAGTAGATGCGTCCAAGAGTTATATTGAATTTATCTCTCTATGAAGAAATTTAAACGAAATGTCTATATTGCTCCAAAACTCTCAGTCCAAAAAATTAAGGGCACACTTTTATTAAGAAACACAGACCCAAGCTCTTTCTCAGATTTACTTTCAATGTGTGTCCCTAGTGAATGCGGAAGGGCATGTACTTCGCAAGGTGGAATCTGTTCAGGGGGATGCTGCAACTAATCTTTTTGTATTGTACTTATTACATCTTGCTGATTTAGTGAGAATTGTAACTCTACCATATGCTTCATTGATTTCAAATGATTAATTACAAGTCGATACGTTGATGATTTTGATTTCTCTGTAACCAATATTTGCTTTAGGTAGTATTGTATCTTTAAATTTGTATCTTTAATAATCTCTATGTGATTCTCGGAACTTTTTATAAGTCTAAAAACTCTCTCAAGTTTATAAGCCCTTCCGTCTTTAAATTGAACAAAATTCTTTTCGATTTTAGGTAATTGATATAAGTAATATTCACCGCTCACTTTCTTTATTATTACTAAATCATCAGCTAATGTTGGAAACTTTTTGGAAAGTAGTGATACTATCGTCGATTTTCCAGCGCCTGAGGGCCCGATAAATAAATATGCCCCACCGTTAACATTACATGCTGAAGCATGAATAAAGTATGAAGTCCTTTGACTATCTAATTGGATTATTGTGATAAGCAAAGTAGTAAATTGATGTATGCTCGTATAGTAATATGTTGTAAATATATTTTTTCTTCGTTCAGAAGATAAAGTAAATTCTTTTTTAAAAGACTGGGGACTTTTTTTTCCTAGAGTAATTATTGGAGTGTCTACTATATGTATTACCTCTATAGTGTACTGAACTTGAATCTTCGGGCTATCCTCAATTATAAATCCTTCTAAGGTATCATAAAAATCTTTTAAAAATCTATCTTTAATATATGAGATTTCACAATGATGAAAAACTATTTTAATAGTTATTCCCGCAACATATAATAAGACTATATGTTTTTGTTGATTGTTTGTAATTGTCTTGATTACTGACATGATGGTAAGATATAGTACTTGAGAGTTGAATAATAGTCTATATGAAATACACAATCAATCACAAGCTTCTTTTTCAAAAAATTGATAATCATTTTATGTGTTTTGATTCTGAAAACTCATTTATTCTCACTCTAAATTCTACAGCTGTAGAAGTATTTAAACACTTAAAAAAAGGAGTTGGTTTAGAAGAAATTGCAAGGTATTTATCTGATAAGTATAAAATATCAAAAGAAAAAACAATTAAAGACACTCAAGAGATTGTTGCAAAATTCTTAAAGTATAAAATTTGTCATTCTACTCGCTCGAAATAGGTTTTTAATACATCTCGCGCAACTGGTGCGGCTATATCACTTCCCTGCCCTCCCTCCTCTACCAGCACGGTTACTGCAATCTCTGGGTTTTGAACAGGTGCTTGAACTTGTATCCACGCGTGAGGAATACCGCTTATTGCGTGACTCTCAGCTGTGCCCGTTTTACATGCTGTTTGTATTGCTGTTGAATATGCAGGATCACGATTGAGTGCTGCTTCAACAGATGCTTTTTTTTCTTCCGACACTCCTTCCAACTTCTTTCTTATTTCTTCTGTCTTCTGTATTCTAAAATCAAACAAAGGCCATCCTGTCCCCCCAGTCGTACAAGCCTCTCTCATTCCCTTCTGTATTGTTTCAAGAGTTTCTTGAGTCAGGGAGAGTGTTTTACAATCAGGCTGAACACCTTTTATTAATTGAGGTTTACATTGAATGCCATTATTTGCAAAAGGAAGTAGTGCGTATGCCATTTGGAGCGGTGTGGTTAAAAGGTATCCCTGTCCAATTGAATAGTTATAGGTATCTCCAAGATACCATTGTTCGTGTAAAATTTCTTTTTTCCAAAAAGGTGATGGGAGCGTGCCTTCCGCCTCATCAAAACCAACAGAGGTGGAAGATCCCAATCCAAACTTTTCAGCCCATGATTGAATTTTCTCAGGTCCCATTTTTTCTCCAACCTTATAAAAATAGGTGTCGTTAGAGCGTTGAATTGCCTTTATCATATTCACCGGTCCTTCAGTTTTTCCGTACTGGAGAAAGTACCAGTTGCCAAATCGAAGAGTTCCCGCCATCACAAAGCCATTGTCTTCAATAATTGTTTTGTTTGTAAAATACCCATCTTCAAGTGCACCTGTAGCAACGATTGGCTTAAATATCGAGCCAGGAGGATACACTCCCTCTGTAATTCTATTCAAAAGTGGCTTTTTTGTATTACTAAAAATTTCTGTCACCTTAAGGTCGCCCCGCTCAAAAAGCGAAGGGTCAAATGAGGGAGATGAAACAAAGGTGAGTAGTTCTCCCGTTTGTGGTTTCATTGCAATCACTACACCCCTGCGTCCTTTGAGTGCGATATATGCTGCACGCTGAAGTTCGATATCAATAGCCAATTGAATTGTCTTGCCTTTTACCGGAGGAATCACGGCAATTATTCCCTCACTTTTTCCCGAAGCATTTACCTCGACAAGTTTTTTTCCTGGTATTCCGCGTAGTTCACAGTCGTACAATTTTTCTATTCCCTTCTTCCCTACTCGTTCGTTGGGAATTAACTTTCGTGAACAGAGATCATTCTCAATATCCTTCCTATCCGCAAGCTGTCGATATCCAATAAGATGAGCAGTCTCCTCAGGAAAATAATAGGTACGTTCCGAACGAACAAAGTCGCCCTTTAGAGCCACTGAAGCCTCTTTGTTTTCTGCCAAAACAAATCCTTTCCTATCTAGAATCTTCCCGTATTCAGGTTCAATTGGAATCTCCCGAATGCGGTTTGCCTCCGAAAGACGACTATAATAACTCCCCTTCACCACAGTGAGTGTAAACAACGTAATGAGAAGAATTACAAAAAACACACCAATACCAAATACAAAAAAAAGGAAGGTGGTTTTTCTACCTGGATCTTTACTTCCCACAAAATGCATATCGCTCGTATGCATTTTTTGGAAAGGGGAAATTTTTGAATGAAATATTCGTTTCATTATTTTTGTACAATGATTATAATCTATTGGACTATATCAAGGATAAAAAATCAAAATTCAAAATGATAAATTAAAATGCAAATCTTTGATTTGATATTTGTAATTTTGATATTTAATATTTAATTTTTTATATTTTTATGTTTAAGCTCGTAATTATTAGACACGGGATTACAGAATGGGCAACAAAGTTTACAGGTTGGACAGATGTCGATGTAACACAAACTGGCATAGATGAAACAAAAAAATATGGAAAACGATTAAAGGAGTTGGGCTATTCGTTTGACATTGCATACACTTCTTATCTTAAGCGTGCGATCCGAACATTATGGACTGTGCTGGATGAAATGGATCTTCTTTGGATTCCTATGCTAAAAGATTGGCATATGAATGAAAGACACTATGGAGCTCTCCAAGGCCTTAATAAAGCGGAAACAGCAGCAAAATATGGGGAAAATCAGGTAACTATTTGGAGACGGAGCTATGATGTTGCACCCCCTCATCTTGAACTCACAGATAAACGTCACCCTTCAAATGACCCAAAATATAAGGAGATCGATAAATCGCTCTTGCCCGTTGGAGAGTCGTTAAAAGATACCATAGATCGATTTATTCCCTACTGGCAAAAAGAAGTCGAACCGCAGATCAAAGAGGGAAAGAAAATTATCGTATCTCTACATAGCAACTCACTTCGTGCACTTATCAAGTATCTTGATGGGCTCACGAGTGAGGAGATAATGAAGGTGAATGTGCCGTACTGCATTCCACTTGTCTATGAACTTGATGAAAATCTTAAGCCAATAAAACACTACTATCTTGCCTCTGATGAAGAGGTTGAAGCGGTGATAACGAGTATTAAAAACCAGACAAAAAAGTGATAATTATTTTCATTAATTTGCTTCCCCTATGAAAATCATTCCCTCGCTCGTAGAACTTTCCCCCACCTACCTTTTTGATCGTATCACATTTCTTTCTCCCTACTACTCTCATTTTCAAATAGATATAGAAGATGGAAAGTTTATTGAAAATAAAACGCTCTCCACACAGGAATTTGTTGATTATTGTTTGAATGGTTATAACCAAACAAAGTTAATTAAGTTTGATTTTCATCTCATGGAAATCGGTTTTGAACGATCAATTGAGCTACTTTCTCAAATAAAGAACTTGATACAGATTGATACTATTTTATTGCATACTAAGCTCCATCCAAAACTCCATGAACTCCAACAAAAATACCCCTCTTTTCACATAGGAATAGTCATAAATCCAGAGGAAAATGTGGACATTGTTGCACAAGAATTTAGCCTCAAATCAGTTCCTGCTGTACAGTTGATGACTGTATTTCCTGGTAAGCAGGGACAATCTTTTATTCCTGAATCGCTCAATAAAATAGAACGGCTTAAAAAAAGAGGATATTCTGGACCAATTTTTATAGATGGTGCAGTAAATGAAATGTCGTTTCCGCTCCTCAAACAGATTCTTACCAATAGCGATATTCTTTGCCCCGGAAGCTACCTGGCGAAGGCCCCAAAAGAGGACTTAGAAAGAAGAGTTAAGTTTCTCTCCACGGAATAAATCGGAGAAAGAATTCTGGGTGAGTGACTATCACCTTTATATCATTTAAGTTTAACCTACCATTGTTATCTGCATCAAATGGGAAAAGCCGTTTAAGAGAAATAGTATTTTCTCCTTTGTTTAGAATTTTTATCTCTTGACGGGGTACATAGGGATATCCCAATAGGACAACTCGATATTTCTGGCCTGGTATTATTCCCGAGATAGAGGAGAGGGTGATTACTCCTTTTCGCATGGTAAGCCCTTTTTGAGAGAATACAAGTTCTTCATCTGTATTAAATAGTTGCACCTCAAATCCATTTCCGTTTGAAGTGAATTTAGGAAATAGTGATGTTTTAATGCTCAACTCTGGAAAAGGCTCAACAACAACGGTAAATTTTTTTGTTTCCAGGAGGACTCCTTTTTTATTATTAAGTTGTAAAAAGAGTGTGATTGTTTGGGGCTTTGCAGGAGTTTTGAGAGTAAATCCAATCCGCGTATCATTATGCGGTTTGAGTAGCGGAATATCTGAAATGAGAGCTTGAATATCGCCACTATCGCTTTGAATGATGAGCGAATACCCATCATCGGCGCTCCAAATAGCTTGCCCCTCATTGCGAAGGGTTGCTGCAAAGTGGTACGTAGAGCGAGCTATTAGGTGAGTAGGAATGTTTGTTTGCAATGTTCCTTTTTGGAGTTGAATAGGAGTTCCTTTTTGCTTGGGCAACTCAGAAACAACTCTATACAAAGCCCCATACCCATCATTTTTTTTCCATGAAAAACCTATGAAGGGTTCAGAAAGATAACTAAATACAAATGGCGTTACTGCTTGAATTCGATTATCTTGCATCCATATTTGTTTGTATGCTGTGTAGAAGTTTTCTGAAATTTGAATCTCAGAAAGCGCTCCCTGTTTCCAACCCGTTTCGGTAATAAATACAGGGAGGGCTTTATTTACTCCCAATTCCGTAAGAAGATTGAGTTCATATTCATATCCTCGAATTGATTTTTTCCCTCTATCCCAAACAGAACCGACAAATCCAGGATTGGGATAGGAGTGAGATGACCAAGCGTCGATATAGTCTTGTAGCTTGAAGTTCGTGGCTTGAAACATTTTTTTTATAAATACACCGGAGTCTTCATATTGGGGAGCGTAAGAGGGTGCAGCAGCATCCAGTCCGGCAAGCATCATGTGATAATCTGCATTAGATTCCTTAAACGATTTTGCAAAGGCTAGTGCAACCTTGCCATAGCTCTCTGGACTAACCTCTCCCCCCCACTCCACTGCGTGATTTGGTTCATTAAACAGAATTACATATCTATTTTGTACCACCCAGTTGAGCTTATTCAAAAAACTCACCCATGATGCAGCATCTTTTTCATCAGGACGTCTCCACACTTCGCCTTGTGGACTCGTGGAGAGTCGGATAAGGGGGATGAGGTGCAGTTCTCGAGCTTTTTCAAAAATATCTTGCCACTTACGAACATCTCTGTCATTTTCCTGAATTACAAGTGTCACATAGCCCCAGTCCCCTGTTGGGCCGTTAATAAGAGTTGCAACCGATTTAAAATCGTCATCAGTTGGCTGGAGAAGAGACATGCCAAAGATGTTGTTTTCCTGGGCATACGTCTTATAAGTAAGAAGACAGAAGAGAGAAGATAAAATTATCAGGATAAGTATTTTTTTCATACGATCTTTCTCACCTTCACACCAGCTTCAATGAGGAGTTTTTCACCAAAGTCGTCACTATGTTGATCGTCATATACAACCTCGATAATTCCTGCATTAATTATTGATTTTGCACAAGTAGTGCAGGGAGACACTGTGGAATAGAGTGTGGTTCCTTGTGTGGAAACTCCATGATATGAGGCTTGAATAAGTGCGTTTTGCTCTGCATGAACACAAATACACAAATCTTTTCGCTCGCCCGGCTGCACTATGCCTTTTTCACGATCTGCACATCGTTTACACCCTCCCTCGTCACAATCTAAAATGCCGCTTGGCGTACCATTGTACCCCGTGGTAATAATGCGTTTATCTTTAGTGAGAATTGCACCTCGTGCACCGCGAACGCAGTTTGAACGAGTTTGAACTATGTGTGCAATTGCGACAAAATATGCATCCCATGTGGGTCGAGAAGTATTTTTCATATATAAATTATATCACTTAGCAGTATAATAAAGACCTCGGGACGTAGTTCAGATGGCTAGAACGTCAGGCTGGGGGTCTGAAGGTCGCGAGTTCAAGTCTCGCCGTCCCGACATGAAAAAACCAACCGCTTTTGTAATCCTTGCCCACCCAGACGATGAATCGTTTGGACCGGGTGGCACTGTAGCTCTTTTATCCCAAACACATGATGTGTATTTATTTTGCGCCACGAAGGGCGAAGCAGGTGAAGATCATTCCGAAAAAACAGTGCAGAGCTTACCAGAAAAGAGAGCTCAGGAACTGCGAAAAGCAAGTGCTATCTTGGGTGTTCGCGAAGTTCATTTTCTCGGGTATACAGATGGTCATTTGTGCAATGCTGTCTATCATGAGATTGCCGATAAAATAACCCCCTTTATACTCCGCTTCAAACCTGAGCTTATCCTCACCTATGAACCAAGAGGAATTTCAGGACATCTTGATCATGTTGCCATGTCTATGATTTCGAGCTTTTTATATGTAAAAAATGAATGTGTTCGTGAGCTACATTATATGTGTATTGATGAAAAGCAGCGAAGAAGCGGAGATGATTATTTTATCTATTTTCCTCCCGGATACCCAGACAGTCAAATTTCAAAGCGGGTGGATATATCGCCTGTGCTTGATAAAAAAATTGCCGCAATAAAATGTCATGTAAGCCAGATGAAGGATGTTGAGTCTATGTTGGAATATCATAAAACAAAACGAGTAGAGGAGTGTTTTATTATTCTCAAAAAAGATAAATGAACTATCACAGTGTTAGCTGGAAACAACTACACGAGTCCACACATTCTCTCGCTGAAAAAATACGCACAGATAATAAAAAAATAGATCTCATTGTTGGTGTGGCACGCGGAGGACTTACCATCTCCCATATAGTTTCAGATTTTCTCCAACTCCCCGTGGCTTCATTTACTATCTCAAGCTACAAAGATCTTCAACAGCAAGAGCTCTCAGACATTTCATATCATGTGGGGGGAGATTTACAAAAAAAGCATATTCTCTTAATTGATGATGTGTCAGATACAGGAAAAACTTTTATACGCGGAATAGAACACTTAAAGGAGTTTGGAGCGCGAGAGATAACAACTGGCTCTGTCTATATTAAACCGTGGACGAAGTATATTCCCAACTACTATGCAAAAAGCGTAAATGAGTGGATTGTATTCCCTTTTGATATGCGAGATACAGTAGAGGATGTGTCGGGATTTATGAGAAAAGATGGAAAAACAAAAGATGAAATAATACAAAAGCTCAAAGAGCTTAAGATTTCTGAAAAATATATTAGTCTGTATATGAGGTGAGATTTTCAATAACACACCAATAATAAATCGATATATGAAAACAGAAAAAGAAGCGTACAAGTTGCTTTCCAAAAAAATGAAGTCGTTTCCCGAAACGCTTATCGTGTTGGGGTCAGGATGGAATAAACTTCTTGAAGATATTGTGGTTGAAAAAAGAATGTCTTATGCTGAGTTGTTTGATATTAAAACATCGGTGCCAGGTCATGCAGGCGAACTCATTATTGGAGCGGTTCAAAATAAACGTGTTGCTTGTATGTCTGGGAGGTTTCATATGTATGAAGGTTACTCAGCGCGACAGGTAACTATGCCCATTCGCCTATTTGCAAAAATGGGGATAAAAAAACTTATCCTCACTGCGGCCAGTGGCGCACTTAATGAAAAGTATAAAGTGGGAGATTTTGTGATATTGTCAGACATAATCACGCTTTTACTAGCACTTGATAGTCCCCTAATTGGCCCCCAATTTATTGATGTTTCGGAGGTGTTCGATTTAGACATGAGAAAAAAAGCTGAAAAAATTTGTGTTGAAAATGCAATACCCTATCAGTCGGGGAAGTATGTGTATTATCATGGGCCCAACTTTGAAACGCCAGCAGATAAAATGGCACTGCGCATCTTGGGTGCAGATGTGTGCGGAATGAGCACTGTTCCAGAAACTCTTGCGGCGAGAGCGCTCAACATACAGGTATTGGGCTTAGCACTTGTCACAAACCTTGCATTTGTGAAACACAATCATCTCGAAGTGCTCGCTGAGGCAAACAAAGCAAGCTCTCAGATGAAAACTCTCCTCGCCTCTCTCCTCTCATTCCATCATATTTAAATTGTTTATTCGCTTTAATAACAAAAAATACTTTAATTAATATATTAATTAAAGTATTAAATAGGTGTGATTGTGTTTGTTCTTGCGTTTTAAAAAATTGTTGCTATTATTGAATATGGAAAGACCCACACAAGAGTCACCCTCAACAACACCCCGCCCATTTGGCGGGTTTTTTTATAATATCGCCGATCTGCACGCTCACATCGGTACATCAATTCCCCCATCGGTATATTGGCATATTGCACAAAGCGAGGGATATAAGCTCCCGAAGCGGGACTACCATGAGTTTGTTGATTTTGTAGTTCTAAATCCCAACCACAAATCAACTCTAAAAGAGTATTTAGATGCTGTTTATCATCCCATTCTTGATAAGCTTTCCTCCGGTTCTATTGCTCTTGAAAAGGGAGTATATGAGACAATGAGTGGTGCCTATCGATCAAACAACATTACACTTCTTGAGTTGCGTGGAAACCCAATGAAGCATAATAGGGACGGCGAGGTTGATCTCGATCATGCCATTATGGCTATGCTTCGCGGGATGGAGCGAGCGCTCCTTGAGTATCCAAAACTTAGAGCCGGAATCATTTTTTGTCTCGACAGACAGTTCCCGGTTAAAAAAAATGAAATCATTATTGAAAAGGCCATAAAATATCGAAGCCGTGGCGTTGTGGGGGTTGATTTTTCCAACTATGATAACGGGGGGTTTTTCTTCAAAGACTACTCCAAGCTTCTTGATCGTGCCCGGGAGGCTGGATTAAAGGTTACCTCCCATTCCGGCGAAACAGATTCGGATAATGATATGTGGGACTGCGTAAAGTATGCCAAGCCACACAGAATTGGACATGGAATAAAAGCTGCGTATGATAAAAAACTCATGAAAGTGCTTTCTGAAAAAAATATTGTTTTGGAGGTATGTCCTTTAAGTAACCTTATGACAAATGCCATAAAAGATAATGACGAGCTGCGATTTATTCTTCAGTCCTTATTTGAACATGAGGTGAAAGTAACAATTAATACTGACTGGCCTGAGATGATAAAAGATGCACACTTGGTTAAGCAGTATGAATATTTAGAGATAAATAAAATATTAACGAGAAAACAGATTGAGCAAACAATTAAGTGGTCATTTGAATCCTCATTTATTAATTTAAACAATAAAAATGGCAACCTCTATCTCTGATCGATTTACGGACGGAATAACATTTGATGATGTGCTCCTTCGACCCGGGTATAGCGAGTTTAAGAGACAGGAAATTTCCCTTGAAACAAAACTTACAAAAACACTTAGTATATCCATTCCATTCACCTCCGCCCCAATGGATACCGTTACAGAAAGCACGCTGGCAATTGCACTGGGAAAGGTGGGAGGAATTGGATTTATCCACCGCAATTTAAGTACAGATGTACAGGCTCTTGAGGTACAAAAGGTTAAGAAACAGAACCTTCTTGTTGGGGCTGCTGTAGGCGCTGAAGGATATGCAGAGCGAGTAGAAAAATTAGTGAAGGCAAGAGTAGATGTTCTCATTATAGACTCAGCACATGGTCACGCAAAAAGTATAATTGATGCTATCTCAACCCTCAAAAATAACTATCCGAAACTTCAAATTATTGGAGGTAATATTGCAACTGGTGAAGGAGCTCTTGCGCTTATAAAAGCGGGGGCAGATGGACTGCGAATCGGCATGGGGCCAGGAGCTATTTGCACAACACGTATTGTTTCTGGAATGGGAGTTCCTCAAATGACAGCGCTTCTTGAAATTGCACCAATTGCAGAAAAACATAACGTGCCATTTATTGCAGATGGAGGAATTACGTTTTCTGGTGACATGACAAAGGCACTCGCCGCTGGAGCATCAACTGTTATGATGGGAAGCTTTTTTGCATCATGTGTTGAGTCGCCCGGAGAAAAAGTTTTGCTTGAAAAAGAGCATGTGCCTCTGCGATTTAAAGATATTTTGAAGATAGAAAAAAAAGAATATATGTTTAAAAGCTATCGAGGAATGGGTTCAATAGGCGCGATGCAACAGGGAGCTAAGTTAAAAAGTGAGGGTGAATTTCATGGAAAATCATACTCAGACAGAACGCTCGTGGCAGAGGGTGTTGAGGGACTAGTGCCAATCAAAGGCACAGTTTCTGAGATGTTGGAACAGGCAATTGGAGGAATTAAATCTGGCATGTATTATGTGGGAGCAAAGACGGTTCAAGAGCTCCACCAAAAAGCTCGGTTTATTAAAATCTCACAAGCGTCCCTCAAGGAAAGTCATCCCCATGATATTCTTGTTACGAATGCGGGCAAAAGTTATAAGTAATTACAAACAGCTATGATACTTATTGTGGATTTTGGATCTCAAACAACCCATCTTATAGGTCGTCGACTTTCGGACTGGGGAATTCAAAATATAATAACTACTCCCGAAGATGTTGAGATGTCACTTGCAAACCACAAGCCAAGAGGTATTATTTTGTCGGGGGGGCCTTCGTCGGTATATGAGAAAGGGGCTCCCTCTCTCTCTGCGGGCATATTTGATCTGGGTATTCCAATGCTTGGAATTTGTTACGGTTGGCAGTTAATGGCTCATCTGCTAGGTGGCAGTGTGAAACCAAGTAGAAAAGAATACGGCCCCGCACAACTTGCTTTTTCGAAGAGTTCTCCACTCTTTTTGAATATGAGCTCACCCACAACGGTATGGATGAGTCACGGAGATAGTGTGGTTGCGGTTCCTCAGGGGTTTGAGGTATTTGGGAGCACGGAGAGTGTTGAGTTTGGGGCTGTAGTAAACCCTAGTAAAAAATTGTTTGGAGTTCAATTTCATCCAGAAGTAACACACTCTGTTGCTGGAAATCAAATCTTGCTAAATTTTGCCACTCATATTTGCACCTGTGCGGTAAAACCAAAAAAAATAAATATTGAAGAAATGATTGAAACGATAAAAAAACAAGTGGGAGATAAAATTGTTATAGGCGCATTTTCTGGGGGTACAGATAGTGCAGTCGCAGGGGCACTTGTGGCTCGGGCAATTGGAAAACAATTCAAGCCGTTTTATGTAGACAGTGGTTTAATGAGAGATGAGACCCTACCGCGCATCAAAACCATATTTCCAAAACTACTTGGAGTTCCGGTTGAAGTTTTGTCTGTCGAGAAACAGTTTCTCTTTGCTCTTAGGGGGGTGATTGACCCTGAAGTAAAACGAAAAACAATAGGAAAAGAATATATTTTGAGCTTTGAAAAACAGCTGAAAAAATACCCAGATGCAACATTTCTTATGCAGGGAACAACTTATGCTGACTTTATTCACTCTCAAGGTACAAAACACTCAGCACACATTAAAAGCCATCATAATGTGGGAGGCCTCCCAAAACATATGAAGCTCTCCCTCATTGAGCCTATTAAATATTTTTATACTGATCAAGTAAGGGAAATAGGTCTTAAGTTGGGTCTCCCCAAAGACGTTGTATTCCAGCAGCCGTTTCCAGGACCGGGACATGCTGTGCGAATTCTCGGAGAGGTAACTCCCGAGCGATTAAAAAAGCAAAAACATGCCGATTCAATTCTTCTTGAAGAAATGAGGGCTTCGGGGTGGTTTGAAAAAGTATTTCAGTGTTGGACCGTCATGACGGGGACAAACAGCACAGCCGTGAAGGGGGATGGTCGATTTTATGGAGAGGTTGTTGCAATAAGGTTGGTGAACACAACAGACCGTATGTCTGTTGACTGGGTGTATCCACCCCAAGCGCTTCTCCAAAGAATTGCGTCCAGAATTGTCAATGAAGTATCTGAGATTTCCCGCGTAGTGTTGGACATCACCACCAAGCCTCCGGCAACTATGGAGTGGGAATAGTATTTGATAGAATTAAGCAATGATTCTCTATTATTTCTTCATGTGGCGGATTTTATTATTTGTTGTTTCTTATTGTGCTCCTTTATTTGTCCCCTATTTGGGATTTTTTCCCTATAAGGAATTACTTGTTGAGTTTGAACTTCCTTCCTGGATTTCTTCATTTGCTAATTTTGACGGGATTCATTATCTTCTTATCGCGCGCCAAGGTTATTCGCAGTGGGAACAGGCTTTTTTTCCCCTCTATCCCCTTCTTATAAAAATAATCTCATTTGTCGTTCCTAATTTTTTGGTCGCTTCCCTACTCATTTCCAATGTATGTTTTTTAGTAGGACTTTTCTTTTTTAACAAACTGCTAAAAATGTGGAGAGTAACAACCTCCTGGCCCCTACTTTTGCTCCTCTCCTTCCCCACTGCTTTTTATTTTGGAGTGGTTTATACAGAGGGTTTGTTTTTTGTGTTGTTTGTCCTATCTCTTTATAATCTAGAAAAAAAGAACTATTGGTATGCCACTCTTCTTGCTACTCTCTCCTCCGCAACCCGCCTCATTGGTATATTTCTCATCATTCCCTTTTTTCTCCATTTTTATTCTCTCTATAGGGGAAAATGGAAAGACTTTCGACTTTCGACTTTCGACTTTATGACTGTTGCATCTCCCCTCCTCGGCCTTCTCTCTTATATGTTCTACCTTTGGCAGACAACAGGAGACCCTCTTTTTTTCTTTAACTCACAGCCTGTATTTGGGGCAAATCGTTCCACTCATATTGTTCTTCTTCCACAGGTTTATTTCCGCTATTTAAAAATCCTATTCACTGCAACTCATGATTTTCAATGGTATTTCTCTTTGTTTGAAATGAGTATTTTTACCATGGTGTTTGTTTTGTTGATCTTAGATCTATTACGAATAGTTCGGCAAATTCCCTGGCCATTTACACACCTCCGAGGTGTGCAGGCACAGAGAATTGGTATTTCTCTTTTTTCACTCATTAATCTTATTCTTCCCACTCTCACCGGAACATTTTCATCTATCCCTCGCTATGCTCTATTTTCACTTTCGTTTTTTATTTTTCTAGGAGAAATAAAGTTGTGGAAGATAAAAGTGGGTATTGTTGGGGTGTTTGTTTTCTTACAAATCATTCTTCTCTCCCTTTTTGTGCAGGGTTATTTTGTAGGATAAAACACAGAATGACAAATTACAAATTACAAAGTGGTTTGTGATTTGATAATTAAAATTGATTTGTGATGAGAAATTAGTCATTTGTCATTTATAATAGGAGAGAAGATTTTTAGGGCTCGTAGCGTAACGGCTATCGCGCTTCCATGGCATGGAAGAGACTAGGGGTTCAAATCCCCTCGGGTCCACATCTCATTTTCGTATCTCAAATCCTTCATGAATTTCTTTTGGGTGTTGAAAGTAGAGCTCCACATCATCCACTCGGCTCACCGGAGGCCCCTCCTTCACAAGTTCCACCATCTCTTCCACCTTTTCGTCATCCCCTTGAAAAACCGCCTCCACTCCACCACCCGCACCAAAAATGTGAGGATGCTCAAATGAGTTTCTCACCCATCCCCGAACCCCAACCAGTTTTGCCTGAATTTTTGTCCAAGCGCGAAAACCCACACCAATCACGTCGCCTTTAATATAGAGATGAACCTGTTTCATATCTTGATAATACGCCACTTAAAGAATAATGTCTATTTTATTGAGGGGTCTATCTGTTGAGCTCTTTTCAAATGTTCAAGAGAGCGACTTGCGTCGCCACTTTCACGATAAAGCAAAGAGAGGTTGTAATGAATCTCCGGCGAGTAGGGATACAGTATTGAGGATTTTTCGAGATTTTGTATTCGCTGTTTGTTTTCATTTTGTACCTTCATCCAGGCATCCAATACAGAAATTCTCTGTTCATTATTAAGCGTCTCCATCTCAAGATCATACAGCGGGCTCCCCCAAATGTGACGCAAATAGGTGAGAGTACTTGCCTCATCCCTCTCCATCACTCCATACATCGTTTTATTATATCCCTGAGATGCGATGATGTTGGCCACAACCATACCGACACACAAAAAGAAAAGGAGATAAAATGCATTTGTTTTCGACTGAAGCTTCTTATAAAACACAGCGTGCGCAGACATGATATATAGTATATACTTTTTTTATGGATGCGGGTACCCTTCAAATTATCTCTGACAGGCTTGTTGTGCTCGGAATTGCTACTCTTGCCGCTTCATTGGCTGGGGTAGCTACTCTGCTTTTCTTTTACGCCGCTGTATTGTACTCACGACTAAAAAAACGAGAACAGATGTCTTTAGAAATGGTCACTATGGAGGTGCGTGTTTCAAAAGACAACGAAATCAAGATAGATGCTGCGGAACAATTGTTTGCTTCATTTAGTACGCTTAAGAAAGGTGGGTTTTTCTCATTTATGGATGTTGACGATGTTGTGTGTTTTGAGATTGTAGGCACTCAATCTGAAATACGATTCTATATCTCAGCACCTGCAAAAATTGTGGATTTGGTTGAAAAAACAATTTATGGATACTACCCAAATGCTGATATTCGAAAGGTGGATGAGCCAAATATTTTTTCTGAAGAAGGAAAGGTGGTGAGCGGCTCTCTTGTTCAAAAGGAGTTTCCTTATATGCCACTTAAAACCTATAAGGACATTCCCAACGACCCCCTTTCTGCAATCACCTCTGCACTTTCAAAAATAGGCGAAGGTGAAGGCGCTATTATTCAGCTCCTCATTCGACCCGCTGAGGGAAAATGGAAAAAAGCAGGAAAAGCGTATGTTTCCTCAACTAAAAAAAACGAGGCAAATCCTGAAAAGGCAACATTTGGGAGTGATCCTAAAGTGTTGGAAAAAATTGAAGATAAGTGCGCACGCTCCGGATTTGAAACGGTTATTCGCTATGCCGTATGTGCAAAAACAAAAGAAGTTGCTGGAGTCCATGCGCGCAATATCAAAAGCGGCCTTTCCCAATTTAACTCAGATCAAAACTCACTCGGTGGCGCTAAAACGCTTTTTCAGGGGGGGTTTATGATCAACTTTATCTATAAATTCTTTCCTGTGTTTGAGCTTCCTTGGTATCGGTCTATCTCTATTCTGAGCCCAGATGAGCTCGCCTCGCTGTTTCATTTTCCCAACAAAACAATCGAAACTCCCCATATCCAATGGCTTAAGGCAAAAACAGCTCCCGTATCCTCTGAGGTGCCGGTTTCAGGGGGTACATTCATGGGTTTTGGATACTATCGCGGTGTTAAGCGGCCGGTTTGCGTGTCGTTTAAAGATCGCGCTCGACACACCTATATCATTGGAAAGACCGGTGTGGGAAAATCTATTTTGCTCCAAGATATGGCGGTGCAAGATATTAAAGCTGGACATGGGGTGTGTGTTATGGATCCTCATGGCGACCTTATTGATGATATTGTACGTCGTATTCCCCCTGAAAGAGCTGAGGATGTTATTTACTTTGACCCCTCAGATGGAGATAGGCCAATGGGGTTAAATCTGCTTGAAGCAAAAAATGAGGAACAAAAACATTTTATTACCTCCGCCATAATTAATCTCATGTATAAGCTTTATGATCCGCAACGCACCGGAATAATTGGCCCTCGATTTGAACATGCAGTGCGAAATGCAATGCTCACCATTATGTGTGAGCCGGGCGCCACTTTTGTTGAAATCGTGCGTGTTCTCACCGATCAAAAATATGTACAAGAGTTACTTCCCAAGGTGAGCGACCCCATCGTCAGACGATACTGGACAGATCAAATTGCTCAAACCTCAGACTTTCATAAATCAGAAGTACTTGATTATATTGTTTCCAAGTTTGGTCGCTTCATCACAAATAAAACAATGCGAAATATTATTGGGCAGTCTAAGTCGTCATTTGATTTTAGAGAGATAATGGATACCGGTAAAATCCTACTGATTAATCTTTCTAAGGTAAAGATGGGTGAGGAAAACTCAAGCTTCCTTGGTTTGGTGCTGATTCCTCGTATTTTGATTGCGGCTATGAGTAGACAAGAAATTCCGGAGGCGGATAGACGTGACTTTTTTCTCTATGTCGATGAGTTCCAAAATTTTGCAACTCCTGATTTTGCAACTATTCTTTCTGAGGCGAGAAAGTATCATCTCAGTCTCACTGTGGCCAATCAGTTTATTGGTCAAATGGACGAAGAGGTGAAAAATGCTGTGTTCGGAAATGTAGGAAGTCTTATTTCGTTCCGTGTTGGCGTCACCGACGCATCATATATTCAGCGCGAGTTTCAGCCCACTTTTGGTGAGTCGGATCTTATCAATGTTGAGCGGTTTCATGCATACATGAAAACAATTGTTGACAACGAACCTGTTCCGCCATTCTCGGTTGATATGACTAAAGATTTTGCCGAATACAAGAAAGGTGCAAATGAAAAGCTCGCTCAAGCAATTATTCAGCTTTCTCGGCTTAAATATGGTAAACCAAAGGAGCTTGTAGAGGCAGAAATAAATCAGCGTTCTCATTTATAATATACTCCATGATTCAAACAGCGGCACGCCTTATCAAAAAAGAGTTTCTTGTTGCGGATGTTGTCCTTCTCACCTTTTCGACCCTAGAACCCCTCGTCTTTACTCCGGGACAATATGCCATTCTCACCATCCCCACCCTTCCCTCACCGGTGAAGCGACTCTATTCATTTGCTGGCCCGCGTATAAGCGATAATACATTTGAGTTGCTTGTGCGGTTGGTTGAGGGTGGAGTTGCCTCAACATACCTAAAAAATATGGAGGTCGGAGCATCAATTCCTGTGAGTGGGCCCGCAGGTCTATTTAAAGAACAATCGTCTGAGGTGAGAAAGATTTATATGGTTACAGGTACCGGCTTTGCGCCTGTGCGCAGCTTCCTTCAAAGTCGCCCCGCTCCAACGGTTAATGCTCTTCTTTTCTGGGGAATGAAAAACCACACAGAGTCGTATCTTATTGAAGAGTTAAGAGCCATTGAAAAAGCCGCACCGTCATTTTCATTTTTCTACTGTCTTTCTCAAGAAGAAGAAGTGGAGGGAATTCCCGCAGAATACCAGAAGTATTACCGTACGGGGCATATTGACGCTGTATATGATGCATCCAATATTTCAAAAAATCCCCTAGATGAGTATTATTTATGTGGCTCCCGCACTGTTGTTGAGTCGCTTCGTTCGCATCTCGCAGAGATTGGTATTTCGAAGGAAAAGATCTTCTTTGAAAAGTATTAATTTTGCCCCATAGTTTCTCAGTTGAGCTCACATTCTCTTGCATTTTATACACCCATGTGTTATATTATAGGACCATGGAATTCACAGCAATGCGGACCCTAATAACAGAGTTTATTCAACACCTCTCCTCACAAGGAAAGTCATCATTCACCCTTATTGCCTATAAAAAGGATTTGGAGCAGTTTGTTGGCTACTTATCTAGCGTAGAAAAAAGTGACGTCCGCGAGGTTAAAAAAGAAGATATTGATGGATTTATCGGAAAACTCATTAAAGATGGGTACACAAAAAAGTCCGCATCAAGAAAACTCAACTCCATTCGTACATTCTTCCGCTTCCTCAAGAATAGTCAAAAAATCGACCAGAACCCTTCACTTGATGTGTCTCATCCAAAATACAGCCAGACTGCCCCACGCATCTTAAGTAAGCTCGAATATCATGCCCTCCGAGACTTTGCAAAAGACGACCCTCGCACCTCAGCTCTTATTGAGGTTCTTCTTCAAACGGGAATCAAAATTGGAGAACTTGCAGGACTCAAGGTGGGTGATGTATCAGAGGCAACACTTCGTGTAAGGGGGTATGGAAAAACACCCCTCAGAGATATTCCGCTTAATAAACCAGTAAAAAGAGCTCTACAAGAATACGTCCATGCTCGAGGGGTTGGTAAACCAGAAGATCCCCTTTTTATTACCAGAAGTGGAAAGTCTATTCTCATTCGAAATATCAGACAGATCATCAATAGATGTTTTCGAGAGGTTGAGATTCAAAAAGCAACCGTAAACGATTTACGCAATACATTTATTGCTCAGCAGATTCTCTCTGGGGCATCGCTTGAATACATTGCAAAAATTGTTGGACATAGACGCCTTTCTTCAACAGAGCGTTTTCTTACTCTCGTGAGAGAAGAAACACAAAAAAAAGAACAGCTTGGTGAGTTATAATAAACTCCATGCATCTCACCGTTCACACAGATGGGGGTTCCCTCAATAATCCAGGTCCTGCTGCCTGCGCCTACATTATCACAAAAGATAACGGCGACATTCTTGAAAAAAAGTATATCTTTTTAGGAAATCAAACAAATAACTTTGCTGAATACTCTGGAGTGAAAAATGCTCTTCTCGCACTACTCGTCGTTAAGAAAAAAATGCAGATAACTTCAGTTTCGTTTGTCTCCGATTCGCTCCTTATGGTGAGTCAGCTCAATGGAGTGTATAAAGTAAAAAACGAAGGAATACGACTATTTGTGTTTGAGATTCGAGCTCTTGAACAACGTTTAGCTGTTCCTATTAGTTATAAGCACGTGCTTCGTGAGTATAACCAAGTCGCAGATGCTCTTGTTAAAGAGTGCCTCACTCCTCATCACTCCTGAATACGCACAGGCATGATTATGTGCAGATATTCTTTTTCGTGTGGGGTTTTTAGTACCACGGGAGCATCGGGTCTGAGAAGTTCTATCGTGATCTTTTCCTCAGCTGTGGTGTTGAGAAACTCCAGCATAAACTTAAAGTTGAGTGCAACCTTCATCTCTTCCCCCTCAAACTCAATCTCCTGGGTTGTTGTGTTTTCCACTCCTCCCTCAGTTTTTGGAGACAAAATAAGCTCGCCCTTTTTAAACTGACATATTATTATGCTTGAAAAGTCACGAGCAAAAACAGAGATGAGTTTTACGTTGCGAATAAGCTCTGCTTTATCCACCTGAATGGTTGTTTTTTTCTCTACAGGAATCACTCGTTCATAGGGAGGAAAGTCTCCCTCAATCAAACGAGTGAAGTACTCATCCTCTTCCAGCTTAAAATACACCATCTTTTCCTCATCGATAAAGTTGAGGGTCATTGATTTTTTATCCTTACTATTGCGAAGTAAATCGAGAAGAAAGTCTGCTGGAATAAGCATCGACTTCATCTGAAGCTCGTTTTTCATATGAAAGAGCGAGAGTCTAAACCCATCAGTTGTCACCACATCCATCTCCCCATCTTTTTCCACAAAGTTTACCCCACTTAATACCGGTCGAGACAAGTCTCTTGATGCAGAAAATAAAACGAGTGAGATGAGTTTATCAAATATTTTTACGTCTATCACCTGCCCTTCTCCCTTTACACCAGGGGGTGTGGGGAAGTCGGTGTTTGAAAGAAGAGGAAATGAACCTTTTGTTTTTTGCTGTACAATCACTATCTTCTCTTTCTCAACCAATATAGACATTTCACCATCTCCCAAAAGATTGATAAACTCACTTATCTTGTGGGGGTCAAGTAAAAAGCGAGCGTTCTCTTCGGAAGAAGAGTTCACCGATGTGTGAAAAAAAGTATTGAGATTGGTTGAGTACACGTGGAGCTTCTTTTTTTCATTAAGAAACAAAATTCCTTGAAGTCCTGCTGTTGCTCCTATTCTCGAAGATGTAAACTTACTTGCTTGCGTTATTGCCCTGAGCAACTCTTCCTTCTTAGTGGTTATCTGCATATTTAGTTATATATAAAATAGTAGTAGTAGTACGTGTGCATAAGTGTATAAGATGCCTCTCATCTTTTCAACACAAGACAAACCCCTTCCCCATCATGTGTATGGAGTGTGACTTGGCTGTGTATTATGATAGTGACTGGACTATCCTATCAATCTGATCGTTAAGAGAAGGATCTTTCATACAAAGTGCATGTATCTTTTCGTAGGCATACATTACCGTTGTGTGATCCTTTCTTTTTAAGGTAAGGGCAATTTCTTCGTATTTCATATGCAGCTCTTTTCTTAAGATATACATAATGATTTGACGAGGAAATGCAATCGCGTCCGATCGAGCGGGGCTTTTTATTGCTATCTGCTTTACTCCATAATACGAGCTCACAGCATGAATAATATCTTGTGGAGAGATGCGCCTCATCTTTTTCTCCGACGTTCCCTGAAAATATGATTCTATTTCATCTATATCAATCTCTTCCTTCTTTCCAATTGTACGAGCGTAGAGTGAAAGAAGGGTTCCTTCAAGGGCACGCGAGTCGGTGATCTGCTCGGCAATTACTTTTGCAGCCTCAATCTGGATAGAGATGTTTTTTTCTTTTGCCTTGATGAGAAGTATGGCTGTTCGCAACTCAAAGTCGGGCGGCTGCAAGTCTACAATTAACCCTCCCGAAAACCGGGAGCGAAGCCGATCTTCAAGATTTTTTATTTCATGAGGGGGTTTGTCTGATGTGAGAATCACTTGCCCACCCGCCCCCACGATAGTGTTAAATGTATGAAAAAACTCTTCCTGAATAGTTTGTTTGCCTGCAATAAACTGAATGTCGTCCACTATCAAGATATGGAGCGTGCGATACTTCTTTCTAAACTGTTGTGTTGTTTTGTTTTGTATTGATTCAATAAGCTCATTCGTGAATCTGTCGCCTGGACAAAACAAAATTCGACTTTCTTGGTTGCGCTCAAGCACGGTTCGAGCTGCGGCATGGGCGAGATGGGTTTTCCCTACTCCCACTCCCCCATAAAAAAACAATGGATTATATGATCGCCCGGGGGCCTGCGATACGGCTTGTGCCGCTGCATAGGCAACACTATTGGATGAAGAAACCGCAAAATTTTCAAATGTAAATTTACTATTTAACCCCGCCCGCCCAAACAAGTCCTCGATGGGCGGCTCATACCGAAGTAGAGGCTCATCTGTTTTTTTTGAACTTTGCTTCACGATAAACTCAGCATGCATGCTTTTTTTGAAGTAGGCAGAGAGTGCTAATTCAATCTCTGTTCGTTTCCCCACAAAATATGAACTCATTCCAGGACTTCCCACCACTATCACCACCTTGGAGTCGGTGACCTCGTGAAGCGATGTTTGATTTAAGAGAGAAAAGACAACAGACTTTGGGACAGAGTGTCCCTTAAAGTATTCTAAAAACCCTTTCCAGGTGGATGATAACATAGACCCGTGTATAAAATGTGGATAACTTATCCACAAATAATAAACATCTTCACAACAAATAGCAATAGGAACAAACACGATACAACCAGAACAATGTATAGTAAATATATGTGGGACACAGGGCTTGATTTGTTTTTTCCACGGTTTTGTATTGGGTGTGGGTATGTGGGGGAGTATCTCTGTCCCTCCTGTGAGGGAGAAATGAAGCACCTAACCAAAACTAATTGCCTCTACTGCGGTAGACCATCACTTCTTGGACTCACTCACCCATCATGCAAAAAGGATGATGGGATTGACGGACATTTCTCCATATATGTATATGAGGGGCTTTTTCAAAAAATACTCGTTGAATCAAAATATAAAGGCGCTTATAAAACACTCCTCTCTCTCCTCGCCTATCCACACGAAGCAGCTTGGCACCTCCTTCAAGATTGGAATACATTATTTTCACCCATAGCGCTTCCCGTTCCTCTTCATCCACAACGGATGAAAGAGAGGGGGTTTAACCAGTCTGAACTTATCCAGTCGGCATGTTGTGGGAGTCTTCCCAGTAAGGTGTTGTTAAGAAGAGTGAGAAACACCGTTCATCTAGCAAACATTCAAAACGGAGCGAATCGCCGAAGCCGCATAAGAAACGCTTTTGAGTATGTGGGGGACACAGTTCCACACGCAACACTACTCATCGATGACGTCACCACCTCTCACTCAACGCTGTCTGAGTGCGCACGCACCCTTAAGGTGGCGGGAGTACAGACTGTTTTGGCCTTCTCACTTGCCAAGGGATAATTTGGCATGGTATGATAATTGTATGGAAAGACTCTCAACTACCAAAATAGAAATTTCAATTAAAACCATCCTGATTGGGCTTGCAATTTATATTGGACTTCAGTTTGCTTGGGAGTTGCGGGATGTTCTTATTTCTTTGTTTGTTGCCTATATTGTGATGAGTGCAGCAAGACAACCAGTTGATTCACTTGAAAAAAAAGGATTCTCACGAGGACTCGCTGTGTTTTTGGTATTTCTCTCATTTTTTGTCTGTTTGGGATTTATTATTTCCTGGATAGTGCCTCCATTTGTGAGCGAAACTGCACTTTTTATCAATCACTTTCCACAAATTATTGAAAATATTCAGCCTCCTCTCCCTCTCAACCTCAACTCGCTTTCCCTCACGCAATACATTCCAACAGTTACAAATAATTTTATAGGAGTTATTGGTTCTGTTTTTTCAAATGCGGCCCTCTTTGTCTCAACTCTATTTTTCAGTATTTACCTCACACTGGACACATCTGTTATTCAAGCACTATTCTCCCGCTATGTAAGTAAAGATCAACTCGATCGGATAGTAACAATTGAGGCAAAGATAGAAGAAAGAATTGGAAAATGGCTTTTAGGCGAGTTGTTTTTAATGACAATAATTGGTTCGGCCACCTATGTGGGGCTTCTCCTTCTTGGAGTAAAATATGCACTCCCCTTAGGAATTATTGCCGGTCTTCTTGAGGCGATCCCAAACGTGGGGCCAACAGTTGCTGCAATACCCGCTTTTTTTGTGGGGTTTTCGCAGTCTCCCTTATTGGGACTTTTTACCATTATTTTAGCTATAGCAATTCAGCAGTTTGAAAACCAAATCATTGTTCCCCTTGTAATGAAGAAGGTGGTGGGACTGCATCCAATTCTCACTCTTATCGTTCTTATTATTGGAGGAAGGTTTGCTGGCGTTCCTGGTATGTTGTTTGCTATTCCCTTCGCTCTCGTTATTGAGACAGTTGCAACCGGACTTCAAGACTAATATGAAAATTGCGATCTTAGGAGGAGGGGTTGCCGGTCTTACAAGCGCCTACTATCTTCTTCAAAATGGTTCACATGAAATTGTTGTAATCGAGCAAGGAAAGCGCGTTGGAGGGCTTGCAAGTGGGTTCAAGCAAAAAAACTGGTCCTGGGAACTGGAACGCACGTATCATCACATATTTAGTAACGACGCCGCCATACTTGAGCTTTCAAAAGAGATAGGATTTGAGGGGTTCGTGTTTAGCTCGCCAACAACATCATCCCTATTTGGGCAGGAAAATAATTACCGCATATTTCCCGTAGATTCACCGAAAGACTTTTTACTACTTCCCACACTGTCTCTTTTTTCTAAAATTCGTGCGGGAATCACTATGGTATTTCTCAAACTGTGCCCCCATATTTCTTACTTTGAACACACATCCTCTGCCGCATTTTTGAGAAAAACCATGGGTGGGGAAGTATGGAAAGTCTTGTGGGAGCGGCTGTTTCGGAATAAATACGGTAAATATGCGGAAAAAATTCTTGCTTCCTTTATATGGGCGCGCATACATAAGCGAACAAAAATGCTTGGCTATCCATCTAGAGGATTTCAGTCATTTGTTGACACTCTTTCAAGAGTAGTAGTGGGTAAGGGAGCGAAGGTGCTTACCGCAACAACCATACAGGGGGTTCAAAAAAATGGAGAGAGCTATTTAATTACCGCAAATACAGATGGGGGAGTTCAAAAGTCAATTGAGGCAGATCTCATCCTGTCTACTCTCCCATATCCGATAAGCCTAAAAGTGATGAGCTCTGTATTGGGTAAAGCCTTTACACAGAAGCAGGGAAGACGCAAATATCTCTGGGCCCTTAACCTAATACTAAAAACAAAAAAA
Source organism: uncultured Gammaproteobacteria bacterium (assembly GCA_964459595.1). GTDB lineage: Bacteria > Patescibacteriota > Microgenomatia > UBA1406 > GWC2-37-13 > JAKBEU01. The sequence goes on along the minus strand of CAYWLV010000004.1, from coordinate 70,048 downwards.
CCCATAGTTTCCCAAGCTTATTGGGTAAATATTGGAGCAACAGATGTCCCAATCATGTGTATCGTTCAGCACACCAACTTTGTTTCAAGCTCTCACTACGGAAAGGATGAATTGTGCTATGTTGCATGGTATCTTGATGAGGGGAGTGAACTTCTCCAAAAAAGTAATAGCGAACTTCTTGCCTTTGTTCTTCCCCATTTACAAAAAATCTTTCCTCAGATGGAAGAGGTGCCCGAGGTGGTGGGAGTATTTAAGGCGCCCTTTGCTCAGCCTATTTTTGATAAGGAGTTCTTAACCATTTCTCGTTCGTTTTCTACTCCATCTCGAAATGTATTTGTCGCCAACATGGACATGACATTCCCCTATGACCGCGGGACGAATTATGCAGTACAATTAGGAAAGGACGTTAGCACATTTATTTTAAATCACATATGAACACAAAATCAATCGGCTCTATTTTTCTTCTTGCAGTTGTAAGTTTGTTGGTTATAAAAACACTCGACATTGCGTATCCATTTAAGGTCACCATCACAAACACTCAGCAGGATTTAGCAGTGGTAGGGGAAGGGAGGGTTGAGGTTGTTCCAGACACTGCATATGTGGATGTGGGAATAACGGTTAACAATCAAATGACGGTAGCTGAGGCAAGAAAAAAAATCGACACAATCAATACCCTTCTTATTGAGGCTGTTAAAAAGTTGGGGATTGATACAAAAGAGATTAAAACCTCCAACTACTCTGTATATCCTACATACACCTATGAAAACAACACAAGCCGAATCACAGGATATGACGGGAATGCCACAATCACTGTGAAAACAAAAAAAACTGAGTCGGTGCCACACATAATTGAAGAAGCTACAAAAGCAGGGGCAAACCAAATAAATAACACGCGATTTGTTGTTGATAACCCAGCAATCTACCGAGAGGAAGCCCGATCAAAAGCAATAAAAAATGCAAAAGATCAAGCAGAGAAAATCGCACAATCGCTTGGAATCAAACTCGGGAAAGTGACAAATGTTGTGGAGTCGCTCAGTGGAGGATCCAACACACAAGATATTATGTATTCTGCAAAAATGAGTGGGGGTGGGGGAAGTGCGCCCAGTATCGAGACCGGATCTGAAACGGTAACCTCGACCGTCACACTCTATTTTGAAAAAAGATAATCAGTTTTAAACCTCAATCATAAACCACCCTTAACTGGTATAATTAAACCTCACGGGACGTAGTTCAGATGGCTAGAACGTGCGCTTTGGGAGCGCAAGGTCGCGAGTTCAAGTCTCGCCGTCCCGACATTCGATTTTTTTCTTCTGTATAATAATCTTCTATGTCTACCCCAAAAAAACCATATCTCGTGATTCCTTTTTTAATTGAGCAACCCACATGGGGAGGAAGCTATATTTGCGAGAAAAAAGGTTGGCAGGATAGGACTGAATTTGCAGGTAAAAAAATAGGACAAAGTTATGAACTCTACGACAAAACCCTCCTTGCTACAACTATTTTCTCAACCGATGACCCACTCTTTGGAGTTGCGGTTCAAAACACCATTCCCATTTCAACATTTCAAGAGACGCGTCCATTTCCCCTTATCAAGTTTACCCAAGCAAAAGGCAACTCGTTTCAACTTCACATAAAACCATCAATTATTGATGCAAGATGGAAACAAAAAGCAGAGTCTTGGTACTACCTCGAAGATGGGAAGGTTACGTTTGGTGTACAAAAAGGTGTTGATTTAAATGAATATAAAAAAACCTGCATTGAAATTAACGAAGAAATGAAGAGGTTGAGCGTCTTAATTACAAAAAACGAGATGACTCTAATTAGCGCTCAACAACAAGCCAAGCGATTTATTCATAATAAAAACCCATGGCAGTTTGTGAATGTGCACGAAGTTAAAAAAGGGGATATTGTAGACTTAAGTGGCGGCGGCATTCATCATTCATGGGAAGAAGACACAGCCCACTACCCGTTAGGCAACATTGTCTACGAGGTACAACAAGATGTGATGGATCCCACCTGCACCATTCGCTCATTTGATCAAGGAAAGATAAAGGAAGATGGGACAATTCGAGAAATCCACATCAACGACTACTTTACTTTTCTTGATGATGACGAGAAGAAAAATACTCTTCAAACAAAAAAAAGTACAAATGGTGTGCTTTTTGATACACCATATTACTCACTCTCTCTTCTATCGTTAAGCACCAACATAAACATGAAAAGCAACACATCTTTTCATCACCTCTTTGTGCAAGAAGGAGTAATCACCGTCACCGATACAAACGAGAACTCTGTTACCGTGGGGAGAGGGCATTCCTGTTTTGTTCCACAAGGACTTGAATACACAGTTCAACCTTATAAGAAGAGCGAGGTATTATTAACTTTTTTACGCTGACCCAATGAAGTTCATCTCACACGCAAACAAACCCCAAGAAAACACACCCTTAAAGAATTATTTAAAACTCTGTAGGGAAGTGATTGTACGAAAAGATTATTACGCCAACGAAGCATCGCTTTGCGTGGTGGATGATGAAGTGCTTGTGCAGTCTGCGATTGACTTAGCTGAAAAGAAAAAATCAAAAAACCTTAACTATATCGTTGTTGTGGGAATTGGAGGATCAAATCTGGGAACAAAAGCCATCTACGATGCGCTTTTTGGAACAACCGATAATTTGCTTCCACACCGATATCCAAAAATGGTTTTTTTGGACACAACCGATCCAGAATATCTTGCTCATTTCAGCTCTTTTTTTGAACAGGAAGTGAGGGATCCAGGCGAAATAGTTGTTGCGATTATTAGCAAGTCCGGAGGAACAACTGAAACCGCGGTAAATGGGGAAGTGGTGATAGAGCTATTAAAGAAAAAGTTTGCTCACTGGCAAGATCGCTGTGTTGTGATAAGCGAAAAAGAATCACTTCTTTGGAAAAATGCAAGAGCGCTTGGTATAGATTGTCTTGAAAATCCTGCAAAAGTGGGGGGGAGATACTCGGTGTTTTCTCCCGTTGGATTATTTCCTCTGTCACTTTGTGGTGTTGATATTAAAAAGATCACACAGGCTGCAAGTGCCATGAGAGATCTTTGTTTGAGTGAGGAGGGAAACAGTCCTGCAATCGCTTCAGCGCTCGTTCTGAGTGACGCAATTAATCATGGTCTTTGTATCAACGATAATTTTTACTTTCATACTGAGCTTGAGTCGATGGGCAAGTGGTATCGTCAACTCATGGGGGAAAGTACGGGAAAAAACGGGAAGGGGCTCACTCCAACAGTATCCATTGGATCAGTTGACCTCCACTCTGTGGTACAACTTTATCTGGGGGGTCCAAAAAATAAAATCACCTCATTTGTCTATACAGAAACGTATACAGAATTAAAACTACCAAATTCCAACACTCTCACTCATATTGCGGAAATTCAAGGAAGAAAGATGGGAGAGATAATGGACGCAATTCAAAAAGGAACAATGAAGGCATATGAAAAAAGCAACCTGCCCTTCACAGAAACCATATTGCTTGCAATTACTGAAAGCGAAATTGCTGCATATATGCAGTTTAAGATGATTGAAATAATGTTGTTAGGCAACCTAATGCAAGTAAATGCATTTGACCAACCACAGGTGGAGTTGTACAAAATTGAAACAAAGAAGATACTTGAGAAAAAATAATATACAATGCAACTAGATAATATGAAGAATATCAAAGTCTTTGCTCGGGCTATGCGAGTAAATCAATGGATAAAAAACCTCCTTGTATTTACTGCTGTTATATTTTCAGGCAAGTTATTTGATATTTGGATCATTGGGCAAGCAGTTATTGCTTTTGCAATTTTTTGTCTACTCTCATCCACCTCTTATCTCCTCAACGACATCATTGATTATCCCTACGACAAAAAACATCCCGTCAAACGATATCGTCCTATTGCATCGGGTGAAATCAGCATGCAGCAGGCAACGTTCTCTGTTTTTATCCTTACTGTATTATCACTTCTATTGTCTCTCCTTTTTTCAGTCCAGTTCTTTTTTCTTGCGCTTTTGTTTATTCTTCTTCACTTTTTTTATTCTTTGTATCTAAAAAAATTTCCCACAGTAGATATCTTCACCATTTCGCTCTCCTTCATCCTTCGAGCTATTGGGGGAGAGGTGGTAACGGGCTACCATATTCCAGTGTGGCTCCTACTCACAATCTTTTTTATATCGCTTTTTATGGCTACAATTAAACGACACGCTGAACTTATTACTCACGGGAGAGAAACGCGCGAATCGCTCTACAGATATCAGGAACATTTTTTGGAGTTTCTCACAACCACCTTTGCATCAAGCACAATCATTGCATATGCCACATATACCTATGTTGAAAAGATTCCTCAGGTAAACACTATCTTCACTCCTCTCATGAGCTCACTTCTTCCTGGTTTTGAGGCGAGAAAATGGATGATGGTGACAATCCCACTTGTGGTATATGGAATTGCTCGTTATGCACAACTCCTCTATGAAAAGGTTGAAGGGGAGCGCCCTGAAAAGATAATCACTAAAGACAAACCACTCGTTGTTATCATATTTACATGGGTATTTATTATCATCTTACTTATGTATGTGTTATAGGGCTTGACTTCTGGGCTCGGTTTCAGTTACAATGACCTCATATGAAAAAATTAAACATGCTTGCACTCAGCGCTTTATCTTTATTTGCACCAGCAGTATATGCTGCAGGTGATGTAAAAGTAGGGTTTAGTGTCCCCAATCTTGCGGCTGTTATCGGTTTTGCCGTACGATTTCTCTTCTTTTTTGCAGGTCTTGCCGCACTGTTGTATTTATTGCTTGGTGCATTTTCATGGGTCACCTCATCGGGGGATAAGGAAAATGTAAAAAAAGCACAAGATAAGATTCAAGCAGCAGTTGTGGGGCTTGTTATCCTTGTTGTAGTTCTTGTCATTATTGCCACTCTTGAACAGCTCGTATTAAAAGGGGCATTCTGTGTGGGGCTCACTGATTGTAGTGTACAAGACTCAATTCCCAGACTACTTAATCCTTAACAGATATGTTTATTCCGACCGTTTATGCTCAGGTGAATGACTGGGAATCGTCGGGCTGCATGGTGGACGGCGTGCCAACTCTTAAGTGCTTCGAGGTAGTGTTTGGTAATATGTTAAATATTGCTTCATCACTCATAATCGTAGTGTTGTTTATAATGTTCGTAAATGGAGCATTTCACTATCTCACCTCACTAGGAAACCCAGAAAAACTTAAAAAGGCACAGGGCACACTCAGATATGCTGTTGTGGGATTAATAATCTTTTTGGCTTCATTTCTAATCCTCAAAGTGATAGACACTCTTTTTCTTGGAGGAGATGGACTTCTCTTCAGGTTCAATATCGGAGGTTAATTCTCTAGACAAAGTTACTTTGTATTCTGCTGAATCACGGTGTTTGTGTCCACACTTTCCAGAGGAGATACTGTTTTCTTTTCTGAGAGAAAGAATATAAAAAATAAATAGCAGAGAATTCCAAACCCTACTCCTAACAGTATGATCCCAATCTTTTTCATAGATTAATCTGTTCCTTCACGAGATACTGAGGACGTTTTTGAATTTCAATATAGATGCGGCTTATGTATTCGCCAATAATACCTATTGTAAGAAGTTGCACTCCTCCAACAAACATTATTCCCACAAACAATGCAGACCATCCCGTCACCAAATTAGAAGGGAAGAAAAACTTTTCAATAAAAACATAAATAATTCCTAAAAATCCCAAACCAGCCGAAAGAAAGCCAAAGTATGATGCTAGTCTGAGCGGTTTTGTTGAAAATGATATGATTCCTTCGAGGGCAAAATTAACCATGCGCGAGAGTGTGTAGTGTGTTTCACCAGTATGTCTTTTTTCTCGTTTGAAATATACATACTCTGCAGGATATCCTCCCCAGGCAACCAATCCGCGAAGAAACCGCGATTGCTCTGGAAGGTTGTTTAGAAACTGCACGATTTCCTTATCGAGTAAACGAAAGTCGCCTACTTCATCGGGAATAGGTGTTTCTGAGAGAAAGTTTATAAGTGAATAAAAGCATGCCGCAGTTTTTTTCTTAAAGAAAGAGTCTACCTCTCTTGTTTTTCGTTTTGCATATACCACCTTTGCACCATTTTGCCACTTTTCTATCATTTCATTGATTATTTCTGGAGGGTCCTGAAGGTCTGCATCAATTGTGATAACACAATCACCTTTTGCGGCTCGATATCCACAAGTAAGAGCCATCTGATGTCCAAAGTTGCGATAAAAACTTGCCAACTTGATTCGATTATTTTTTTCGGCGTGTTTTTTTATTTCTCCTGATGTATTATCTGTCGAACCATCGCTCACAAAAATAACTTCGTACGAATAGTTTTCAATTATAGGAAGCAGGCGAGTAAGGAGAGGTGTGATATTTTTTTCTTCATTAAATACGGGGATGATTATTGAGAGAAGAAAGTTGGTCATAATGTTTTTAGGACGAGTACAATTCTGCACCCGTCAACGTCACATTTTGCTCTTGCGTGGAGCAAGGCGCAGAATTGTGCCTTGTTACGGGGCCAGGAGTCGAACCGTGGTCTAGGAGATTATGAGCCTCCTGTGCAACCGTACACTACCCCGTATTAAAAAGAACATCTTCAGTATACCAAAATTTATTGAAAAAAGACACGTATCCATTGTCGAATAGGATATTCTGTTGGTCGGATAGAAGGGGCAAGCGCTGGTGACGGAGAGGGTACAATTACAATAATCTCATCTTTGCGGAGTAAGTTTTGTTTATTTCTCAAACTCTTTTCAATTTCAAAAGGTGATAAACCAGACTGTTTATTTACCCGCAACTCCTTATTTTTTTTGTACGCCTTTTCAAAATTTTCCCTTGTTTGCTCGTAAAAGGAGAGGTTATGTTGATAGTCTGCTAGATTTCGAATAAGAGACACAACGAGAAAAAAGAGGACAATCAAAAACACAGCTTTTCTCATACCAATACCTACTGCATTTTTTGTAATTCAGCCATAATGCGCGAAGAATCAGCCTTGTTTTTCAGTTCTTTCATACAGATTCCGATAATCGCTTTTGGATTTTTTGCAATTGCTTCTTTGTTTGACTCGATAAGAGTTGCGATTGCCGTTTTTAATTCTTCATCACTCATTTCTGGGGGAAGATATCCATTTACGATTTTTAATTGATTTTGAGACTCTTCCCTAAGATCGGTTCTCCCACCTTTTGTAAACGACTCAATAGACTCAAGGAGTTCTTTTTTTGTTTTTTTAATTACACCCAACACTTCCTCGTCTGAGAGCGGGGCCTTCTTTTCGATCTCTTTATTCTTGATTTGAGCTATAATACCTCTTATCGTTTGAAGTTTGAGTGTATCCTTAGATTTAAGTGCTATTATTTGTTCGGCTTGCAATTGTTGGTATATCATAGAATAATTATATACTCTTATATGAAAAAAAAGATCACTTCAACAGATATGCTTCATCTCTTCAAGAGCTTCAAATCATCAGTTCTTGATAAGAAGGTAAGTCTTGAGCAGATGGTGCGCGACGTATCAATGATGAAATTCAAGATTCGACCTCTCCAGGGAGATGTGATGCGGCTTAACTTTGCAAATGCAAGATTTGTTGAAACTATTTGGCAACTTGGGATGATGGATGAGTTTATCGAAAAGAATATCCATAAAATCGACAAAAATCAAGAAAGAGCTTTTTTTAGCTATTTTGACAATATGTATAAACAACTACAAAACACTCTTAACGACCTTCACTTTAATGTGCAAAAGGGAGATATTTTTGCAAAACGGGACTTTGTTGAAATGGAAATATATAAAGAAAGAAATAGTGAAAAGCTCAAGAATTAACCTTACTCACCCTCATACATGAAACAATTTCCTGTAATTATCGATATAGAAACAAAACATACATTTCGTGAGTTTAGTGAACATGAGAAATTGGGGATTTCGGTGATGGCGCTGTACGATTATGCATCGCAAAAAGGAATGGTGTTTGAGGAAAAAGAATTAGCAAAAGTATTTCCCCTCCTGGAAAATGCATCGTACGTGATAGGGTACAATAGCAACGGATTCGATCTCCCTGTACTGCAAGCGTATTATCCTGGCAATATTCTTTCACTTTCAACATTTGACTTACTAGAAGATATAAGAAGTAAGATTGGCAGACGACTTGCTCTCAATGATATGGCTGCAGCAACTCTCGGGAAGAAAAAAACGGGCCATGGTCTCATGGCGATCGATTACTATAAAGAAGGAAAAATAGAAGAACTCAAAAAATATTGTCTAGATGACGTTCTTATCACAAAAGAATTATTTGAATATGGAGTAAAATATGGTGAAGTTCATTATATAAACGAAGTGGGGAGAAATATCATCCGGGTTGATTGGAAAAAGTATATGGATGGCAATGGGAAAGCCCAAACCGAGTTAACTCTCCCATTTTAATTCTCGCTCTGTGTCATTCCCGCGGAGGCGGGCGGAGTCCTCGCTTGCGGGGAAATCCAGACTACAATCTCTCTTCAATAATAGTATTTATCGCGTCATAACAGTTAAAGTCTTTCTTAGATAATAAAATATTTGCTTGGATTAAGGCTGATTTTTATGTATAATAGGTGAGCTCTTTTGAAATTTTGTAATCCCCTGTAGCTCAACGGTAGAGCAGGTCGCTGTTAACGACAAGGTTCCAAGTTCAAATCTTGGCGGGGGAGCAATATTCATTTTAGATCGGTATAACAATTTAAACTAATCTTCATTAAGAATAAAGTCAATTATTATTTGTTTAAAGAGTGTCATATTTAAGGCGATGCTTAATCCATGTTCAAGAGATGGGGTGACTATATTTTTTGCTTCATTTATTGGGACAGTAGATGGAGGGACGACTTCGTCAAATACCGGCCGTAATGTTAAGATCCTTTTTCTATCCCCTTTTGTGAGAGCCTTTTCTATTTCTTGAGATTTTAACACTGATTCTTTAAATGAAGAACTAAGAGCAGTTGCTTGATTAAATGTGAACCAGGGCCAGTCACCATCCCGAACCCTCCCACAATTAATAATAATTTTATTAATTTGTTTTTTTCGAACTCCAAAAAGATTTAATGCAAAACTGCTTCCTGCAGAATTACCAACAACTGATATTTTAGAGTTACCTGTAGATAGTGAATCTACTAATTTGAGAGCTCTAATAAATTTTTCTGAAAATCCGTTTTCTTCAACTTTCCACCTTGCGTCAAATACATGGGGAACAATACCATAATTTTTCCAACTATTTGTTGCCCATATATGTCCAGCAACTCCATTTCCTAATCCTGGAATAATAATTACATGATTTATCAGAGTCATATTATGTAATTATATCCCAACCTGTATAAAACACCCTCTAATTGCCTCAGCCTGGGGGAGCCATCCATTTTTAGCCTCACTTTTTACCCACTCCCAGATAGAAATCGAACTACTTGATATAATTTCACTATTATGACCACATATATTCTCCATGGAGGTTGGACAAAGATAGAATCTGCAAATAATGAATTATTTTTCAAACAATTCACAGACTTATTTCAAAAGGATCACATAAAAATCTTACTTTGCTACTTTGCTCGGGAAAAGAAATCTTGGAACGAGCTATTTGAAAATGACAAGGTTAAAATTATCAAACAATCCACAAAAAAAGTTGAAATCAACATTGTCGAAACAATTCAACAATTAAGGAATAAACTGCAAGAAGCGGATGTTCTCTATTTTTCTGGTGGGGAAGAGGAATTTCTTAGACCATACATGACGCAGTTAAGTTTCCTAAAAGATGCATTACACAATAAGATATTCGTTGGTAGTTCGATGGGTTCTTTTCTCGCTGCCAAGAATTATGTTTTATCACTAAGTGACCAAAACGAAGACGTGGTTTATGAAGGATTAGGTTTGATTCCATACAACATTCTTTGCCATTGGAATGTAGAAAAAAATAAAGAGATAAAGATTAATATGCTCAGAGAAAAAGATCCTCAAACACCTCTATTACTTATCGAAGAAGAAAAGTTTGAAAAATTGATTGTTTAACCGATTAGACAAAACACCTTCTTATTGCCTCAGCTAGGGGGAGCATCAAAATTTAGCTTCACTTTTTACCTACCCCCAAACGTAATTCGAACTTCTTGATATAATTCACAATATGTCAAATTTACTAGATAAAGCAACTAATATATTTGAGTCTAATTATCTCCCTAAACCAAGTAAGAACACCTTAAGAAAGATAGGTATAGAGTTAGAGTTTCCTGTTGTTAACAATGAAGGAGAAGCGGTCAATTATAAAATTATTAGAAAGCTATTTCAAAGTCTTAAGAGGGATGGATGGTCTTTAAATAAAGATGAGGGAACTAGTGAGGTTGTTTCGGCAGAACGTCTAAATTCAAATGGAGTTGGTAGATTTGGATACAACAAAGATGTTATAGGAACAGATGTTGGCTACTGTACAATCGAAACGTCGCTTACTCCAGAGTCAAACTTGTTTGAACTAGTAAATCATTGGGGAAAAATTAGAGGTATATTACTTTCTTATCTAAAATCAAACAATACTCATTTACTTGGATACGGCGTTCAACCTATCACTAAACCTCAAAAAAAAATAATGGCAAATAAAGGCAGATATAAATTTTTTGAGCAAGACTCATTAAATAGATTTATTGATCAGCAGGATGGGGTTGATCTTCATGTATTTGCAACAAGTGCGGCAAACCAATGTCATATTGACGTATATAAAGAAGAGGCAATCGAGGCGGTAAATACATTAAATGGACTAGCTCCACTTTTTACTTCCCTCACTGCCAACTCTTCAGTTTGGAAGGGTGAAGTCGATCAAAACTGGCTTGATGTACGTGAAATATTTTGGGATAAGAGTTGGAGTAATAGAGTTGAACAAGTTGGGATTCCTGACAAGTTCAATAGTTTTAAGGATTATGTAGATAGGATTTGTTCATTTAGACCCCTGATGGTTAAGCGAGGAAAGGAATATATAAAAATTATCGGATGTGCAACATTTTTAGATTATTTAAAGAATGGGAAGAATAATAGGGGTGAGAATGCAAAAGGTAAAATTGTACACTTAAAAAGTGAATTACAAGACGTTCAATTTCAAAATGGATTTGCTTGGTGGCAAGCAAGACTAGCTTCATCATATGGCACTATTGAGATAAGACCATGCGCTCAACAGCCACCAAATGCAACCATGGCAGTTGCAGCCTTAAGCCTAGGAATTATTGAAAATCTACAAAAAGCAACTAAATTATACGAGCGATTTTCATTATCTAGTTGGCGTAAGTTAAGATTCGATGCCCTTCGTCATGGGCTCAACTCTTCAATGCAAGAACACAAAGTTGCCACCAGTAAACTAGCAAAGGAGCTATTACAAATTGCCGAAGAAGGTTTAAAGACTAGAAGACTTGGCGAAGAAGTGTTATTGGATGTATTATTTGAGCGATTGAACAAGAAAGAAACTCCTGCTGATGTTGTAAAAAGAATATTTAATAAGAAAAATATAAAGCCATTTCTCAGATTTGTAGAAATTTAGAAATACTTAATTATAAAAACACCTTCTAATTGCCTCAGCTTGGGGGAGCACTTCGGCAAGTTTATCCTGAGGTTATCGAAGGACTCAGTGCAAGCCAGCAAATTTAGCCTCACTTTTTACCAACTCCCAGATAGAATTCGAACTACTTGATATAATCTAGCAATGCTAAATACTGCAGTTTCCATAACTAACAAAGCCGGAAAGATACTATCTTCTTATTATGGTAAAAGTAGAGTGGATTATAAGAAGGGGCCAGATGGGAGAAAAGACTCTGTAACTCAAGCTGATATTGAATCCGAAAAGTTTATTTCAAACTTACTAAGGGAAAAATTCCCAACTCATGGTATTTATGGTGAAGAAGGGACTCGTAAAGATAATGCTGGCGATTTCATTTGGTATATAGATCCAATAGATGGAACGACTAATTTTACTCGTTCAATCCCACTTTTTGGAATTTCACTTGGATTGGTATATAAAAAAGAACCAATTCTTGGAGTTCTCTATTTTCCAGAATTAAATTTACTTATATCTGCTGAAAAAGGAAAAGGTTCATACTCAAATCAAAAATTGATTCATGTTTCAAAGCGCCCACTTTCAGAGAGTCTTTACTACATTAGCACAGCTGAGACGCGTGATGGGTGGACTTTTCCAAGTTTAAAAAATAAAGTCGGTTGGGTTCGATCAATTGATGTGAGCAGCTATGAATTTGCATCAATAGCAATAGGGAATTCTGAACTATACACATTTAAAAAAAGTCCACATGATATGGTTGCAGGAGCAATTATCATAAAAGAAGCAGGAGGAAGAGTTACTGATGAAAAAGGAAAGGATTGGAATATTGACTCAAACTACATAATAGCATCAAACAATTTAATTCATGATGAAGTACTCCAAATAATCGGAACAGACCTGAAGGATTAAAACTAAAAACACCTTCTTATTGCCTCAGCTTGGGGGAGCAACTTCATTATAGATTGATATAGCAAGCTAAATAGCTAGTAAACACACTTATTTATTAGTAAAGTATATAATTAGTTCCATATGTATAAATACTCTCAAAATAATGCCAAAACATACAGTAAATTGGGAATAAAGGGAACAACATATGAATCAGGGTTTAACGAAGCAAAGAGACTATTTGGGAATCTTTCTGGGAAGACTGTTCTTGATTTTGGATGTGGAGCAGGGAGGACAGCAAAACTTCTACTTTCAATGGGAGCAGAAAAAGTAATTGGAGTTGACCACAACCAAAGTATGATTAATCAAGCAAATAAAATAGAATCTTCACAACTCCAATTCATACAAATAAGCCACAATATTCCTCTTAAACAAAGCTCAATCGATGATGCTCTAGCCGCACATGTATTCGTAGAGGTTGGGTTAAAGGACGAAATGAAACAAATATGCTCAGAAATATTTCGAGTTCTTAAAAAAGGAGGAAAATTTATTATTATCACTAATAACTCAAAAGCAATAGGATGTGATTATATCAGTTATGGATATCCAAAGAATAATAATCTAAGAAGTGGTGATAAAATCCCATGCACAATCAAAAAAGGAAAGGATAGCTTTGTGATTGACGACTATTTTTGGTTTGAGGATGACTATAAGAACGTTCTTGAAGAAGTGGGATTTAAAGTATCAATGACGTTTCCGCTAGTAGAAGGTGTTGAATGGCTTGAAGAGAGCAAAATAGCATCACATGTAGTCATCTGTGCAGTCAAATAATTATCTAAAATACTTTCTTATTGCACCAGCTTGGGGGAGCACTTCGACAGATTCAGTGTGAGCAAAAAAAATTTATTCTAGTAGTTAATTTTCTTAACGCGCGGCATTCTCTTTACTTGATATAATTTCATCATGATCAAAACAACAATTGACGAAATAAAAAGAATCGCGAAAGGCTATGTGTTAAACGGTATAAAATGGCATTTCCATATTCTTACTCCAGAATGTAAACTGAATAATGTAAATGAATATTCACTTATCCTTGAAAATGCTAAGAATGAAAACATATATATTTGCTTATCACCCACTCCTTATTTGGTCGTTGGGAAAGAGTTAGTTCAACTACTTCATGGCACTGATGTAATAAAAGGAAAAAATGAAAAAAAAGAAGTTCAACCATCTGTACAAGTTAAAAAAATACTAGAAAGAGCAAAGGCGCTTAATGAACGAGGAATTTTTTGGCACCACCATATGCTTTTTCCCTACTGCAAATTTAATCAAAATAAAGGAAAATGGACGATCCTTTTCGAGGATAAAGAAAATAAGTGTGTAATTGAGAGCATTTCAGAAACTGAACCAAAAGGAGATCTCCAATATATAGAAGCTCTTTTCTATGATCAAAAGAAATAAATATTTTTTTGGATAAAACAGCTTCTTATTGCCTCTGCTTTGGGGAGCACTTCGGCAAGCTCAGTGCTAGCCAGCAATTTTTAGCCTCATTTTTTACCTGGCCCCAGCGGGACGCCAGAACTCCTTTATAATAGAGAAATGTATTATTTTCTGTGCCACTTTCCAAAAATAGAATATAGTCAAATCAATGAAATCAGGGATAAATTTGACGCAAATAGAAAATTTATTGATCCACATATTGCTGTGGTATTTCCTGTGGATTCTGCAATCGGAGAAGAAAACCTCATTTCACACATTAGTTCAGTTGTACTAAACATTAGTCCTTTCCCAATAACTATTTCGGGATTAGAAAAGTCATGGGACTATTATTTATACCTTACCGTTCAGGAAGGAAAAGAAAATATTATCTCTCTACATGACAAACTTTACACAGGAATTCTTGAAAAATTCTGGTTTAAATCAGTTCCTTTCACTCCACATATTACCCTTGGCTTTTTTGCAAATAGACAAGCAAAATTTGATAAATCTGACCTTGATAGTATCGAAGTAAAACAGAGTAGTTTTGATGAAGCTATTACTCTCGCTACTAAACATAATTTCAATTATTCGTCAACCGTAGACAATCTCCATTTAATTAAACGAGAGGATAAACACTCTCCCGCAGCGAAAGTTCATGAATTTAAAATAGGAATATCTTCCTGATTGCCTCAACTTGGGGGAGCAATTAGAGCACATATATTTTTACTACTTAAGTTGATCCCAAATAGTTTTACCTATTTTGGATATAATAATTACCATGACTATAGATATACAACCGCCTGGTTTTAATCAAAAGGGGCAACCTACCCACTCATTTAAGAAAATTGAAATTGAACGCACTGTGGCTGGTGAATCTGCTTGGCCACTATATGACTCTCCCCTATCAAGTTATGATGAAAGTTTTAAGAATGTTGCACCTAAAGGTGGTATTAAAAGAATATTAAAAGAACTCTCAAAGGAGAATGGTAATAGAAAACTCTCTGCACTCGATGTTGCAGGGCAGGGAACACCATTTATTGAATGTACAGAATTTATTAATCATATAACCGCTTCAACGTTAGGCGATTATCGTAATCCTGCAAGGAAGGAGTTTGAAGATGCGCTTGGATTAGAATATGAATTTGGAGATATTTTCGATCAAGAAGTAAGAGACAAAATAGCAAGAAAAAAATACAATCTAGTATCATTTAGGGCAGGCGGAGGGAGATATATTGCGTCTTCTACTGAAAAAGGAATGGACCTTTTGAGTTTTATGTATCAAGTTTTGGATGAGAATGGAGTGATACTTATGGAAGTTCCAGAAAATATACCTATACAACTTGGTACAGGATGGGTAAATGATTTAGGGAAAACTCACGGACTAGAGGTTAATTTTAGTTCGCCAAAAAGAGACAGACCATCATATTTATTACTGAGAAAGTTGAAAGGTGGACCGAAAGAAATTCGCTCAATATTAGACCAAAGCCCAAAGACGCCTGAACATGCATTTCGTATAAACACACTTACTTGGAAATAAGATTAAGTAAAACCTACTTTAAAAACATATTCTTATTTCCTCAGCTTGGGGGAGTGCTTCGGCAAGTTTATCCTGAGGTTATCGAAGGACTCAGTGCAAGCCAGCAAATTTAGCCTCACTTTTTATCCGCCCCCAACGGGACGCGAGAACCTATTTCTCTTTAGTTATAAAATCAAGCCCTCCACCTGTAAGATAGTGTTCGACAATTACTCCAACTCCAGAGGAAAATAAAATAACAAAGTTTTCCTGAAAATGGAACGATAAAAGAATTAATAAAACCCCATAGAGACTATGATGGAATTTCCACCTATTTATTACAAGCTTTTTTATTCCAAATACTTTTGAAAACGGAAGATTTTCGTAGATATATGCGAGAAGGACTCCTACTATAAAGCTTAATACTATTTTTATGAATTCCATTATTTATTTTGTACCAACTGCAATTAGGTGAAAATAGTTATATGTAAAAAGTTGTATATTTTTTAATCCAACTTCTGAATAAAGTGAGCCTAGCTCTTTGCTTGTTGGCCTATTTACCTTGCCTTCGTTGTGATATATATTTTCAAGCTTTGCAAAAACTTTTCTTAATAGTCCATCAACACACATATCAAGGATAAGAACAGTTCCTCCAGGTTTAAGTACGCGAGCCATTTCACTTAACGACTTCTTTTGGTCGGGATGATGATGAAAAGAGCTCGCACATGTGACGTAATCAAAAGAATTATCCTCAAAAGGAAGGTTGATAGCAGAGGCTTCCAATATTTGAATGGATGGTTTACTTGTAAACTTCTCCTTAGCAACCTGCACCATAAGTGGAGTAATGTCTATTCCAAATAACTTCATGTTCCTACTTAGCTTGTCTAGTTGATCAAGAAGAATACCGCTACCGCACCCAACATCAAGTAGTGAGGAACCCTTTGTTGGATTAAGTGTTGATACTATTTTTGCATTAGTCTGTTTAAATGTAAAAGTAGCGAGATTATTATCATAATTACTCGCCCATTTGCTAAACTCCGCAATGCTATTTTTTTCAAGTTGATGCATGGAGATATTATAAAGGAATATTGATATGCTAGGCAAAACATTTCTAGAATACTTTAGCTTGGGGGAGCGAGTTTTATTTAGTGTGTCAGTATATGTTTAATCCTTTGAAGAGACAATTGAGTTTGGAAGAAATATTCGGCTTAAAGGCTTAATAATAAATACGAAACAAATAATCGCAGAAAAAATTCAATTTAATAGTTTTTATTTTTAAATTTATTTATCTGTATTAAGTGGCTAGCCACATCTACAATATGCTTTGTAGCTGCTAGACTGCCACCAACACAATACCCCACAATCAACTCTTGACCAATTTGCATAAAGTATGAAGTAACTGTATCTCCTTCAATATTTTTGTCTAAACCAATTTTAAAAAGTAAGGGTGAAGTGTTTTTTAGTCGAGACTGAAGCTTCGCTATTGCTTTTCCCGTTGTGTCGGAAGTATCTTGTGGATTTATTGGAACCACCAGAGCATTGTGGATTGAAAGCGGGAGGTTTTTTAAGCCTCCTTGATATGCTCTAGCTAAGGATTTAATTTCAGCAAACCTTGTATTATGTTGATCGCGAGAAAGAGATACACCCATTTCTTGTAATAGCTTATCTGTCTCCATAGGAAGGAAGCTTGTTTCCGTCGTATCAAGCGCTTTCTTCATAACATCTTCAAATACTTGGTTGTCACTGTCAACAATAAGTGAGAATGCAAGCTTTTCATCAATCCAATCCATTGTATTTCCTCGATTTATTACACCCGCAAGAATTATCGGTTTAGCAATTGACGCCGGAATAAATTGTTCTGGAGCATTGCCAAATTCGAGATTATTTTCCACCTCGCCCTGTATATGACATATTCGCGATCCTGATAATTCACGTGATCTAACTGATTTTTCAATCCGAGAAGATAAGATGTCATCGCTATGTGCAATTGGGCTGATATTTTTATGATCAAAATAGCCAACATTAAGTAGTAAACTAATATATTGGGAGATGAATCGATCTTTTTGAGTATAAGCTGCGTTATGAAAGGATTCTAATAACATATAAAGTTCATATTGTATCAAGTGCAATTCAAATCTCTTGATATAATTTTAATATGAATAATAAAAGTCCAAATATCGGAATTGATGTCCTCATAATAAAAGAGAATAGGATTCTTCTTGGTCTTCTCACAAAAAAATGGGCAGTAAACGGTGCTCAAGTATATGGAGCGCCTGGAACAGACATTTAATTTAATGAAAAAATACGCGATGCTGTTAAAAGAAACGTAAAAGATGAATTAAATTGTGAAGTTATAAACCAAAATATATTTTCAGTAAATGCAAATTATGAAGGGGGACACTACATAAGTATTGGAGTTTCTGTAAATATTGAAGGAGAAATAAAACTACTTAAACCGAATGATTGGGAGAAGTGGGAGTGGTTTGACCTCAATAAAATACCAGATAATCTTTTTATTTCAGCAAAACTTGCAATTGACTCATATCTATCAAAAAAAGTATGTGTTTCTGAGTAATTTTTAACGGAAACGCCTTTCTTCTATCATAATATATGATTCTGCCAAAAAGCCTAACAACAGTAACAACATTTTCAAAGTTTCTCGCTGGTATTTTGTTTGTCCTTTTTCCACTAATTGGATTCCAGTACGGAATGATTTATCAGAAAACAACTAACGCTGCTTTATGTGGCGTAAACAATGAGTCGGAAAAACATGATGTTACGCCGCCAACCCCAACGCAATCCCCCATAGCAACCCCTAATAAAACGGGTTGGAGCAGGTATATGAGCAAAGACCTTGATTTATATATCGACTATCCAAATAATTTCTGGTTCGGAAGTGATGGGAGTCTTGAAAAAAAGGTAGACCATCCTCACAGAACAAGTAGTTGGATTTTTATCAATGGTAGCCCACTTTCTAAAGCTGAATTGGATTTGCTAAGCGTAATGAGTCTTGGAGAAACAAAAGTGATAAATAAGGAGGGAGACACCATACCAAAATAATTTAATACCTATGAACGCTTATCCGACGTTGTTCTAGGTAGCAAAAAGGTAAAATCATTTGTACATAGGAATGTTTGGGAAGGAGACCATTTGTATATTTATCTCTTTGAAAATCAAGCTAATACTCGTTTTGTTTTTGGAGGTTTTACCAGCGAGATTAAAGAATTAGAAGATGCCATCTCATATATAGAGCTTAAAGAAATTATTTCTACTATTAGAATATTAGACTAAGAATAAACAAAGCTTTCATATATATTGGAAAAATAAAATCGATACATTACAGCACTAATTTATTACCCCCGAATTGAAAAATATACTTCTTGATATCATTTCTTCATGAATCAACGTCTAATTAACGCCTATGAAAGCATAGAAAAAGCAAATAAAAGGGAAATTTCTTAATAACCAAATAGAAATCGATTCTACTTGGGGAACAGCTAAATGGGGTGTAACTCTTCAGATAGAGCTGGGTGAAAACGTAAGAGATCAACTAGCTATATATCAAGAACAACTTTCAGAACTTGAGCCAAATAGTTTATTATTGTTACCTCGTCAATATCAACATATTAGTTTTAACCAAGTGGTATTTTGGGGTGGAGAATATCGTATAGGGAATCAAGAAACATGGAAAGATACCTCTCAAGATTTTCTTGTGAAGTTTCAACAGTTAGACGAACATTATAGTTCCTTTGAATTTGTTTTTTCAAAGTTAGTTGCAACAACGGGTGGGCTAATTTGGTGTGGGTATGACGAAAAAGATGAACTTGAACACTTAAGGAATGAATTTTTAAGCAAACTCCCTTTTCCAGTTGAAACTACGAAATTGAATCATATCATTCACACTACTGTTGCCAGATATAAAAATAAGTTAAATAATCCACAAAAAATACTTGATTATGTAAATTCTCATTCAGAAAAGGTTAGTATGAGAGTTAAAGCAATAGTATTAAAAACAGAATTAGTCTTTCCTTCAATTAAAACAGAAAAAATTGCTCAGATTAATCTGCAATAATTCATTAGTCATTTTATTTGGGAGTGCTAAATATAATCCTATTTCAAACAATTAGAATTGTATATTCTATATCATATGAAAACATTAAATTCTTGGATCAACTTCAATGGAAACACTGAAGAAGCCGACAAAATATTTGCAAGCCTTTCATCTGGTGGAGAAGTGGAAGGCGCTATGGGTGACAGTCCATGGGGTACATATGCCGGTATGTTTAGAGACAAATTTGGCATTGAGTGGATAATTGAGTTTACTTCAGAATAATACATTCGCTAGGAAAATCAAATCTTTTGATATCATATATTTATGAACAATAAACCTATTATTATTGAAACAATTGTAAAATCTCCAATCTCAACAGTTTGGTCATGTTGGAATAAACCAGAACATATTGTAAATTGGGCTTTTGCTTCTGAAGATTGGGAAGCACCTGCAGCGAAAAACGATTTACGAGTTGGTGGAAGATTTACAACTACAATGGCAGCAAAAGATAAAAGTTATAGTTTTGACTTTAGTGGAACATATACGGCTTTGAAAGAGTATGAACTAATTGAATATGACATTGATGATGGAAGACACGTAAAGGTTGAATTTTCTAAAATTCCAGAAGGAGTAAAGATAAAAACAACCTTTGACCCAGAAAATGAGAATTCAGCAGAAAAGCAAAGAGAAGGATGGCAGGCAATTTCTAACAATTTTAAGAAATACACTGAAAGTGTTACCTGATATCATGAGCAAACTATTTTTAATACAGTCAAATTTATGAAAAAAATAATGCCAAATTTATGGTTTGAGGGGAATGCAAAAGAAGCTGTTGAGTTTTATCTTTCTGTATTTCCGGGAAGTAAAATTTTATCTACTACCAACTATCCAAAAGAAGGATTGCTTGATTTCCAAAAGGAGTTGGCAGGTGAGGTGCTCACAATTGATTTTGAACTTATGGGTAATCGATTTGTGGCAATTAACGCAGGGCCAGAGTTTAAATTTAACGAGGCTATTTCATTTTCTATTGCGTGTAAAGATCAAGGAGAAATTGATTATTATTGGAGCAAACTATCTACCGTTACTGAGTCAGAACAATGTGGATGGTGCAAAGATAAGTATGGATTAAGCTGGCAAATAGTTCCTGAAAATATGGGGGAGCTTATG
This sequence comes from uncultured Gammaproteobacteria bacterium, assembly GCA_964459595.1. Lineage (GTDB taxonomy): Bacteria > Patescibacteriota > Microgenomatia > UBA1406 > GWC2-37-13 > JAKBEU01. The sequence continues at coordinate 49,370 of CAYWLV010000004.1, read as the reverse complement.
AAGCGCCCAAATGCATTTTCTCATTTGATGGAGATGAAAAAGATTGTGATTGGAGGTTTCTAAATTTGTTTTAATGTTGTTGACATAATGATTATATGACAGAAAAAGTTTTTGCCGAATGGCTAAATAAATTAAAAATTGCATGGGAAAGCAAAAACCCACAAGGAGCTGCAGATTTGTGTGCAGAACAAACTCTCTATTTTGAAACCCCGTTTGGACCTCCATTAAAATCAAAACAAGAAGTTCTTAAGGAATGGGAATCTGTACCTAAAAGCCAAAAAGATATCGTATTTTCTTATAATATACTCAGCGTAAGCGAAACTATGGGAATTGCCCATTGGAGCGCATCATTTACTCGAATAGAAACAGGAAAGCATGTAAAATTGGACGGTATTTTTCAAGTTAAACTAAATGAAAGCAAATTGGCCGAGGAGTTTCATCAATGGTGGGTTGTTAAGTAAGAATAACTTTTAAAAAATGCATACAATAACTAAAGCTAAAAAGACAGATAATCTTGAATACGAATGGAGAAAAGTTGATATGGTTCATTACGGGTTTCCGGTTACAAAGTGGGTAGAAAAAAAGTTTCGTTTTAAAGCGGTTGAAGAAAATAAAATCATAGGAATTATTGATGGTAAAATTGAAGCAGGGACTATATACATAGAAACACTAATTGTTGCAAAAAATTCACGTGGTAAAGATATAGGAACATCATTACTAATAACAGCAGAAGCATTTGGAAAAAAATATGGGGCCCACAGAACATGGCTTGTTACAGGTAAAAATTGGGCAGAAAATATTTTCTATACAAAATTAGGTTTCACCAAAGCGGGAGAGCTTCCAGATTTTTTTCTTCATACAGACTTTGTGATATATACTCGAAAAATTCAATAAGGAGTCGTTGTATAATCACATCATGAACAAAATCCCTCTCGCCAATGCATTGTGCGCAGCGATTTACATATTTTTTGTAGTAAGCGTGATGAATTTTATTACAAAACCCCTCAGAGGAAAGCCAGATACATTTTTAGCTCCGATTACTGTTTTATTCATGCTTACACTCTCCGTTGCCGTTATGGCCTACTTATTTTTTTATCAGCCGGCAATGTTATTTATTGAGGGAAGGAAGAAGCAGGCAGTTGATTTCTTTATGCAAACAGTTGGCATATTTGCAGCGGTAACCGTACTCATTTTGGTTTTGTTATATTTTGGACATTAAAAGAATAAGGAAGATATGAATATAAACACCAATTATTCAAGTGAAGTAGAAAAATATATCGTTTCGTTTCCTGAAAAGATTCAAGCACTTCTTCGGCAAATGAGACATACAATTCAACAAGCCGCGCCGCTAGCAACTGAAGCGATGAGTTATGGTATCCCCACATTTAAATTGAATGGTAATCTTGTTCATTTTGCTGCGTTCAAAAAACACATTGGGTTCTATCCGACTCCTTTTGTTTTGAAGGAATTCAAAAAAGAATTAGCCTCTTATTATTTGTCAAAAGGCGCGGTTCAGTTTCCTTTTGATCGCCCACTTCCGCTAACACTTATTGCAAAAATGGTTCACTTTCGAGTTATCAACTTAGAAGGAGTAAAATAAAGGATATGAATACCCAATTAAACACAAACCAACGCAATGCACTCCTCACAATTCTTGAAGCTCGATTTGAAAAGAACATGAAAAGACATAATAAGTTGAAATGGAAAAATATTTTAGATGCACTGCTTAAATCACCTGAAAAACTGTGGTCAATCAACGAAATGGAAAAAACAGGAGGGGAGCCAGATGTGGTAGTTATTGACAATAAAATTGAAACATATATATTCTGTGACTGTTCTCCTGAAAGCCCTGAAGGGAGAAGGAGTCTTTGCTTTGATGATGATGCGCTTAAGTCTAGAAAATCAAATAAACCTAAAAATTCAGCCATTCAAATGGCTGAAGATATGGGTATTCAAATATTGACAGAAGATGATTATAGAGCTCTCCAGCAAACAGGAGAATATGACTCTAAAACATCAAGCTGGATCCAAACCCCAGGGGACATTCGCAAACTCGGGGGCGCCCTTTTTGCTGACAGACGATACGGGAGGGTATTCACCTTTCATAATGGAGCGGATTCATATTATGCTTCTCGCGGATTTAGGGGAATGGTCAAGATAATATAAACCTGCTATCATATATGGTATGTTAGGAAAGAAAATAAAATCAAAAACCCTCGTTCTTTTTTTGTCGATTCTCCTTACTTTTTTTTCTGTTGCTTATTTGACTTTTGTATGGAGAAGTACAGTGACAGCAACGACTGATGAGGCCATCAAAATTGCAAAAGTAGCTGCAGCCGCATTTCCAACGGAAGAAATAAATAGCCTAAATTTAAATGAAACAGATTTAAGCAAGGGAGAGTATCAAAATATAAAATCAAATCTTACCAACATAAGAAGCGTAGATGCTCGAGTACGCTTTGTATATTTATTTGTAAATCGAGGAGATAAAATAATTCTTCTGGCAGATTCAGAAGACCCAAAATCAGCTGATTATTCTCCTCCAGGTCAAGAGTACACAGAGGCTACAAGCGACTATTTTTCTACTCTTTCTGAAGGAACACCTCATGTTACAAAACCAATCACAGATAGATGGGGTACGTGGATCAGTATATTAATTCCGATTATCGATAAAAAATCAGGTGTCACAGTGTCAGCAATAGGGATGGACTATCCCGCAAAATATTGGAACGCTGCAGCGATAGTTCAAGTCGTTCAAACAGGTTCAATAATCCTTTCACTCTACCTGTTATTTATGATTATCTATGTGATAACTATTTCAAATAGCGAAACAAAAGAGAATGAAAACAATTACAAAACATTTTTTGATACTATTGATGATATTTTTGTGGTGGGAGATCCAACGGGTAAAATCCACTATACAAATAGAGCTGCCACTCACATATTAGGGTATTCTCCAGAAGAACTTCAATCAATGCATGTACTTGATTTGAATCCAAAAGCAAAAAGAAAAGAAGCAGAGGAAATTTTTAAGGAAATGTTTGCTGGCAAAAGAAGTATTTGCCCACTTCCACTTGAAAAGAAAGATGGTTCCCTCCTCCCTGTGGAAACAAGGGTTTGGTTTGGTAGGTGGGACAATGAAGATTGTATATTTGGAATTTCAAAAAACATCGGACCAGAGCAAGAATTGTTGCAAAAATTTAATACCATATTTGAAAATAACCCCTCATTAATGGCTATAAGTGAGCTGCCGAGTAGAAAGTTTACCGATGTAAATAAAACATTTCTCACTACCCTTGGTTACACAAAAGATGAGGTGATTGGAAAAACCGCAGCGGAACTCAATCTATTTATCAATCCAGATGAACAACAAAAAGTGGCAGAAGAATTAAAAATACGTAGGAGAGTACACAATATAGAACTGCAGATAAAAACAAAGTCAGGCAAAATAATCGATGGTATATTTTCTGGAGAAATTCTTGAAAACCAAGGAAACTCATACTATCTTACAGTTATGGTTGATCAAACAGAGAGTAAGCGTATAAAGGACGAAATACTAAAAAAGAACACTGAGTTAGAGTCACTCAATAAATTAATGGTTGATAGAGAGATTCGCATGATTGAACTAAAAAAAGAAAACGATTCTCTCAAACAAAAGTAATACTTTTGCTCAATTTCTGAAAGTAAGCTGAAAGATTGGTATAATGCAATGCATGTCGGTATCTATTGTACTTCCCATTCATAATGAAAGTAACGATCTTGCCCATTCACTCTTTCTTCTATTAAAAGCACTAAAAAGAAATCTTCAAACACTCTACGAGGTCATATTGGTGGAAAATGGGAGTACTGATAGGAGTTGGGAAATATGTCAGGATTTCCAAAACAATTACCCAAAAATAATAAAAACCCTACACCTTTCAACAAGAAGTTATGGGCTTGCTATCCGAGAGGGAATTTATCAAAGTAGTTTTGAACATATTATTTTGTTTAACGTCGACTTTTGGGATGTGCCTTTTTTAATGAAAAGTATTCTGCTTCTTGATTCGTGCGATATCGTAGTTGGATCAAAAACACTCATCACATCAAACGATAAGCGTCCATTTATCAGAAGACAAATTACTTATTGGTTTAATGTATTGCTTCGTGCTTTTTATAATTTTCCGGGTACAGATACTCATGGTATTAAGGCTCTTAAACGAAAATCTATTCTCCCAATTGCAAAAAGTTGCTATCCTCTTCGAGAGTTATACGACACCCAACTTGTTTTGCGTGCATGCAAAAAAAAGTTAATCTATATTGAGCTACCCATTACTGTCGTTGAAAAGCGTCCATCTCGTTATCCTTGTGTACGACGCACGTGGAACCTGTTTCATGATCTTGCTGTTATTTTTAAATATCGCTATTTGTGATAACCACCCTTGATGATTTTGGACTCAGTAAAAAAGTAAACACAGCTATTCTTCGATACATTCGAAAAAATAAAGTTGATTATATCTCGCTTCTTCCCAATATGGAGGCAACCACAGACGCTCTTATTCGATTTAAAAAAGAAAAAACTAAAGTTTGTAAGATGGGACTACACGTAAATCTGGTAGAAGGAAAGCCACTATCAAAAAAAACAGATGTTCCAAGCCTTGTTATGCAGAACGGTTGGTTTTATCCACTCCCACTTTTTATCTTACGACTTTTTTTTGGACTCATTAATAAAGATGAGGTGATGAAGGAGTTGTCATTACAACTACGAATACTCAAACACTCAGGTAATTCTTGTAGTCATATCAACTCACATCAAAATATTCACATATTTCATTTGATGTACTCATATATTCAGGAATTTGCTCAAATCAATAAAATACCAACCATAAGACAACTTTCAACTGTGCAAAGCAGATTAAAGAATTTCCCCATAAAATATATTCTTTTCCACATCTTATATGGCATATCATCGCTTTTATTTCCTTCTTATAGATACATTCAAACATCATTTCATGAAGTCACCTTTCATCCGGGAACACGGTACGATAGATAATAATTTTATTTTTTCTTCCTCTTTCCTTCTTTTTGTATCATTTTCCAATGATAAAGGTAAAGTGGGCCTCCCACTATGATCATAGCTAATGAAGAAGAAATCTCTCTTTGACGATTTCGCTTTGACTCTTCAAGCTGCATCTTTTGCTGAACTTCATTTTCTCTGTTTATTTGTTCTTGAGTTCTTGAATCGCTTGGATCTTTTATTTGAGGAGGGGCGTAGAATGTATACATATCCGCATTATTAAACACAACCACCTTAAGTCCAAGGTCAACAAGGCGAACACAGCCAATTATAAACACCAACAAGCCCACAAAAGAAAAAAGATACAGGTATACCAGGCGAATATTGAATTTCATATCCTTTAAGTATAATACACCTATGGCACAGACATTTAAGGAAACGATATATTCACTCACTCGAATGATTCCACGGGGGAAAGTGGCAAGTTATGGGCAACTAGCGCGTCTTGCTGGAAAAGCAAATGCGGCCCGAGCAGTTGGAGCTTTTATGAAAAGTAACCCTAATGCACCTCATACACCGTGCCATCGAGTGGTATCTCAAAGTGGATTGTTAACAGGATATTCAGCAGAAGGAGGACTCAGAAAAAAACGTGAAATGCTCATTGATGAGGGTGTTATTTTTAATGGCATGCGAGTGAATATGAAGAAATCTCTCTGGAGTGGTATAGTATAGACATGTACCCACAAACTATTACTCTAACTCAAACAAAATTAGTACGTCTGAGCTATATGCTCACTTTTCTTGCCTTTCTTATCCCATTTTTAATTTCTGGTCCTCAACTATTAACTGGTACACTTGTAAATGCAGTTTTATACTTATTTGCGCTTAAAGTATATTCAAAAAAATTTCTGATAATTTCTCTCTTTCCGAGCATTGGAGCAGTTCTTAATGGAGTTTTGTTTGGGAGCGTCACTCCAGCACTTCTTGGCATGCTCCCCTTTATTTGGATGGGAAATCTGCTTCTCATTCAGTCTGTTCGATTGTTGATGAAATCAAATTCACACGTTGTTGCGATTATGGGAAGTGCTGTCCTTAAATCGTTGTTTATGATTCTCATTTCCTATACTCTTTACTCGCTTCACCGTATTCCACAGCTACTTCTCAGTAGTATGGGATTATTTCAACTCATCACCTCAGTGCTTGGAGGAGGGGTGGCTTTTGGAGTTATTAATGCATTTTCAAAAAAACAATGACAGATATTGAACTCGTACAAACACTCCTAACAAAAAAAGAACATCTCGTTGCGATGGTTGCCCCCTCATTTCCACTTATGTACACCCGTTCAGAAATAATCTCCCTTCTTAAAGCTCTCGGATTTGAGCATGTGGTTGAAGTCACTGCGGGAGCTCAAAAAACAAACGAAGCAGTGGTAAAACTACTCAAAGAAAACCCCACAAGTAGGTTTATCACAAGTCCCTGTGCAAGTTTTGTACGATTTGTACGTACAAAACATCCAGAGCTTTTGCCATATTTGGCATTTCAAGCAGACTCACCCATGGTGGCAACCGCAAAAATAGTACGGGAAACGTATCCCGGACAACGACCGGTTTTTATTGGTCCATGCGTAGTTAAAAAACTCGAAGCAAAAGAAGATTATCCTGAACTTGAAATGATTGTGCTCACCTATAAAGAACTCAATGAACTACTGGTAAAACAGGGAATAGCAACACCACCAAGCCTCTCATCCAACTCCTTTGATATTCAAGAGGGGAGAACACGAATCTACCCATTTGATGGCGGACTCACTGAAAGTAGCGGGATTCGCTCAATTCTTAAGGATGACGAAATACGAATAGTGTCAGGCTACAAAAACTGTGAAGCGGCATTGACGGAATTTGTTGTAAATACGAAGATTCGTTTTCTTGATGTATTATTTTGTGAAGGAGGATGCATTAATGGGCCGGGAGTGGTAAGCGAATTATCGCTTCCAGACAGGAAGAAAAAAATTGAAGAATATGCTCACCAGTAGTGCTTGACATCTGCTTTGCACACCAGTATAGTTTTATCCTATGGCAACATCACACACCACGCAAACAACATTTAAACAGGACGTCCTGGAAAAAAAAGGACTTATTTTAGTTGATTTTTTTGCTGAGTGGTGTGGGCCATGTAAAATGACCGGCCCCATTATCGATCAACTTGCAGAAGAGCACAAAGATATTCTTTTTTATAAGGTAAATGTTGATGAAAATGGCGATCTTGCATCTGCTTACTCTGTATTTTCTATTCCAACCTTCATTATCTTCAAAGATGGACAGATTGTTGGTCAGTTTTCAGGAGCCATGGGGAAAGAAGGATTTGAGGCAGAACTTAAAAAAGTAACTGTTAAATGAAGAAGTCAACCTGTTTTGAAAATACGTACTACTTTTGTTCCCACTTTTTTGAGGGTTAAGTGAGCCCGTTCGAGAATATACAAAAGTATGGTAGCAAACCATCGTTTCGATTCAGAAGGAGGAGCCTTCAAATCTTCAAGTATCTTTTCATCGCTTATGGGGAGTTTGATTCGATTTAAAGCTTCGGTGAATTGATTATCTTCCTCAGTTGCTATTCCTATTTTCTTAAAGTCGGGAGGAAGCTTGATACTAACACTTTTGGGAGTGACATAGTTTTCAATAGGCGCCTCAACTTCATCTATTTCAAAGTGTTGCCCAGGAAGATCCGCCTCTTTAGATGAAGACCCAGTACCATATTTTAGCTCATTATATTTTTTTACCAAATCATCAATCGCAGTGAAATTTTGAGGGGACATACTTGATTATACACATTTAATTCCTGTCTCCTGCGCGTATTGAGCGCTTGTGATATTACAACTTGGACAATAATCATAACCCTTTCCACTGGGTATTTTGTATCCACATTTTGGACAATCAAAGGTGTCACTTTCAATTGTAGAGTTTATGGGAATTCCTCGAGTAAGATTTATAAGAATTGAAAGATTGTCTCGAAACAGGCGTTTTCTTTCAAACATGTTGGATGATGAACTATTTGTTGTGGTTACTGGACAGCTTCCCTCATCTGTGGTTGGAAGGTCGGTGGTAGTTTGTAGTGCCCCAACTGCATAGTGCAATTCATCATTGCTAAGTGGGATATCTTGATAGAAACTATTCTCATGAGAATCTCTATTATTCTTTATTTCTTCGGCTTTTTGATAAATGGTAAGCAGAAGCTTTTTTGCTTCTTGAACACCCAGATCATAATACGGTGAAGAAGGATCGTATGACGCGAGAGAGGCGATCAGCGAGCTGTAGGAGTGGATCCAGCTCGCTAGAGTTGAGTTTATTTTAGTTTCAAATTGATGCGACTCTTGGATTTCAGATGGCGAAATTCCCATTGTTTTCATCACGGTATGAAGATGGGGTGCTGAGGTATTGCCGGACATATCAAACAGCGGCTGAGTGATAAATTCATTTGCACTTTGAGGAGGCGCTGAAGTAGGGGATAAGGCGTTGAATATTTTTGTACTCATCTTCAGCTCTCCCATTTTTTCGGGATAGCGGAGGATGTATTCCCTTATCGTGCCGTGTGCATCTGGGGCAAAAACAAACACAAAACCATAATCCGCAATTTTTGGAGGAGAAATCCAAACTCCTGTCGGAAGAAGAGGACGCTTTTGAGAGCGTACCCATTTATATGTATTTTCAATTTCGTCAAATCCCTGTACTTCAGCACGTTCTCGCTCGCCACCCATAGCCGCTGCTTTTTTGTATGATTCACCCACATGCATTCCCGCATATGAAAATCCAGCCACATCGAGTTCATACGGAATGGTTGAATAGGGAATCTTCCCCACAAACTCTCCTAAAAAACGCTTAATATTTTCTTCTAAATAAAACTCTTTTTTATTTGGAGGGAGGGTTTGGACATTCTTAATAAATGCAATTTCATTTTGCACATTGTAGTATTTAAAAATACTTCCTTCACGCTCTTCGTATTGGGTGAGCCAGTTTGCACGCTCCTCAACGGGAAATGTGTGTGGAAATGTGCTCTCAAGAGGTGCTCTTTGCACACGTACCGGCGCGCGAATGACATTAGTAGTAGGAGGAAGTCTAAAATTTTCAATCATCTAAAGGTTATGCCCTGCAACGGGGACTTCAAGTCTTGATCGGTCTTCGGACTCTTCGACTCACTTCGTTCGCTCAGAGCAAGCTCCTCGCCCAAAATGAATCAAAATACCGCTGCGGCACAGTTACTGATTCACACAGTATTCCCAGTATGCCTTTCCCAACGATTCTGTCGGGATGGCAACATCAAGACAAATAATAATCGAAACAGTTCAAATGTAAGAAAAAACACTCCCGTGTAGAGGAGATCGCCTACAATGGTATTTCGGAAAAAAGGAATCCCCATTGTGTAGCAGGAAAGGAGTCCATTTACACTTTTTTCATACGTGATAGAAGTTATCCATGATCCAAAGTTTGTTATGATAAAAAAGAGTGTCGACCCGACAATGCTTCCCAACGCAAGCCGAACGGGAGAATTGTCATTTTTTAGAAAAACTCCAATACCAACAATCAAGAGAAAACTTCCATACACATAGGGAATTGTGCTGTGAAACCCAATAATTACATCCGATATGAGCAGTGCGACAATAGGGACAACGAGTGCTGCGGAGCCTGATATCATAACACCCGAAAACAAAGCAAGTGACGCAATGGGGGCAACATTAGGAGGATGAGGGAGAAGGCGAAGGAGAACCGCCATAAGTATTACCGCAGTTATTGCAAGTATTTTTTCTAAAGGTAACTGTTTCATAGCGAGTAAGTCTCAATTTTCCACTCTATTGTATCATTATTCTTGAGAATATAGCTTCCCGCCCCAACCGTTGCTTGCTTACCATTTACATAAAATGCCCAAAACTCATGCGCGTTCACATCCGCACTTCGTTCATCTATTGAACTAATAAAAGCATTTACTCCTTCTCCCTGAGTAGAGATTTTATGTGTGGTTCTCAAGAGGGTAAGTGCGGTTGTTTGTTTCCGCACTGAAACAGAATCATTCTTTTTCTGCTCACCTACCTGAACGATTTGTTTCACAGCGATTGATACAGGAGAGACAACCTTTTTTGGAGTTTGCGGCATAAATTGAATATATGTAGTTACGCCTACTATGCCAACAAATAGAACAGCAAAAAGAGAACTCTTTTTCATAGGTGTTTTGAAATCACATCTTTATCTTTGTTAAACGATCGCGCGTAGGTAAACAATAGATCAGAAAGCCTGTTGAGATACTTCATTACGATTTGAGAGTTTTCATCATTGGTACATTTTGCATGTTGAAAGTAATGAATTACTACCCGTTCAGCGGAGCGACAGGAAACACGAGCCATATGTGCCCAAGACGAAGCAAGTGAACCTCCCGGAATAATAAAGTCGGTGAGGGGAGGCAGCTCGCTTGTGAGTGAATCAATTTTTTTTTCAAACTGCCCCACCTCTTGCTTGAGTCCCTCTAAATTCACCGGAGCATTTGCAAGATGTCCCATTATCACATAAAGATCTTTCTGAATATGTTCAAAAAATCGGGCTTCTGCTCCATCGCTGATATGAGCAACACACATACCAAGAGTACTGGTGAGTTCATCAAGTGAGCCGTACGCTTCTATGCGCAAATCAGCCTTTGACAAACGTCTCCCTCCATACAAACTTGTGGTACCATCATCTCCGGTGCGGGTATAAATTGGCATAGTTATGAGCACTCCGAATAGCCACAGCTATAGCATTTTTTGCATCCTTCCTCATGTGCAAATGATGCTTCTCCACAGTCTGGGCATATATCAAATAGTCCTTTTGGTTGTGGTGAGGGGATAAGTGATGCTTGTGTTGTTTCGGTCACAAGTTGAGGTTCACTTTTTTTCTCCTCAGCGCCTTTTCCACTCATGTTATAGTGCATCTTCAAAACTTTCGCTACAGCATCAGGCAAACTTTTTATTCTATCTTTTCCAAATCCGGTGACACGCGCACCGCCAATACCTTCAAGCTGATTCACAATTTCCTTTACTCTGTCCAATGCTGAAATATGAGAAGCAAACCTTAAGGCGAGTGACACAGTGCGGGCGAGTCCTTCTGCCATTGCCGAAATATCACTCCCTGGCTTGCTAATACTGATAAATACTTCCAATGGCTCAGGTACTGTACCCCCATTTGTATTTATTGTGATGAATGCAGTCCCCACCGGTGTATTCATACGATATGTTGATCCGTGAACCACCATTGGTCGAGGTTTCACCTGATACTGAGGAGTTGCCACCTCTGGTTTTTTGTCATCCTTCTTATCTATGCGTTCCAAAACACCGTCGCGTGATCCTTCTCTCATGTAGGCAATACCCTTGAGGCCTTGTTTATAGGCAAGCATATAGAGTCGTTTTACATCTTCAACTGTGTGACTATTTGGAGCGTTTACAGTTTTAGAAATAGAAGCATCCACATATTTTTGAATGACAGCTTGTACATTTACGTGTTCTTCTGGAGTAAGCTCTTGAGCGGACACAAACCATGCTGGTCGTTTTACTTTTCCCTCCTTCATCTCTTTTTCATGTTTTTTTACCCATTTTTCATAAATATGATGTCGAATAATATGCTCACCCAATCGATCTCTTCTGATGAATTCAAATTCATATACTGGCTCGATTCCTGAGGTGGTGTTCACCATGAGAGACGTTGATCCTGTTGGTGCTTGCATCAAAAGGAGTGAGTTGCGAATGCCGCGTTCTGCAATACTTTTTTTAATATCAGTAGGTAGTTCTTGAATAAACTTCCCTTGCTGATATTTTTCCTTATCATATTTCAAAAATGACCCTTTTTCTTTTGCGTTTTCTGCTGAAGCTCTATATGCCTCATCACGAATAATGCGGTACACCTTATCAATAAAACTAAGCGATTCTTTGGAGCCGTATCTCATATGAAGCTTTATAAGAGTGTCGCCCAATCCCATTGTTCCAAGTCCAATACGACGTTCACCCTCAAGTTGTGTTTTTCGAATACCCTCAAAGAAATATTGGTCCATATCGATGATGTTGTCCTGGAATCGAACACCCGCTCGTGCCACTTTTTTGAGTTCTGCAAAATCAAACGTTCCTTTTTTGTCTACATCATTTCCCTTAACGAGTGCTGAAAGATTGATGGATCCCAAATTACACACACCCCATGGAGGTAGCCCTTCTTCTCCACATGGATTGACACAGTTGATTCTGTTCCAATACCAATTGTTGTGCCATTTGTTATATCTTTCCATAAATACGAGTCCCGGTTCGGCAGACTTCCATGCAGCTTCTGCAATAAGGTTCCATATAAAGCGTGCTTTCACTGTTTTTCTGACAACCACTTTCTTTCCCAGTGCTTTCCATGCAAAAATATCGCCGTTCCATTTTTCGTCATATTCAGGATCGGTGGTATCAGGAAACACTAAGTCCCAATCCGCATCTTTCTCGACCGCTTCCATAAGTGAGTCTGAAACACACACAGAAAGATTTGCTCCGTTTATTCGTTTGAGGTCTTGCTTTACCGTGATAAATTCTTCAATATCTGGATGCCAGTCCCACAACATAAGCATAAGAGCGCCTCTTCGTGTACCACCCTGTTGAATAATATCTTTTGTGGTGACTGAGAAAAGCTCGGCCCAGTTCATAGGTCCTGATGAGAATCCATTCACCTTTCGTACCCGTGAACCACGAGGTCTCAGCGATGAAAGATTGATTCCAACTCCGCCTCCACGAGCCATAATTTCCACCATCTGCTTTAATGTTTCCAAAATACCACCGCGCGCATCTTTGGGACTTGGAATTACAAAACAGTTATAAAAAGTGACATCGTATCCTGTACCAGCACCAGCAAGGATTCTCCCTCCAGGGACGTATTTAAAATCCTTCATAGCATCGTTAAATTCTTTCTCCCACTTCTTTTTTCCTTCAGGAGTCTTTTCTTGAGAGGCCACTGCTTTTGCAATGCGTCTCCACATATCCTCTGGCTTTTTTTCCATGGGCTTTCCGGCCCTGTCTTTTAATGAATAGCGATCAAGAAACACTTTTTCCGAGATACCGGTAAGTTTCATATTATTTTTATAAAAAAATAAATAATGTAAATAGTAAATAATTAACTCAGTTGTTTAATTTCTTTTTGAAAATCGTCAAGTTCTACAAACCGCTTAAAAACAGAAGCAAACCGAATATAAGCAATTTTGTCTACTCGCTTCAGTTGTTTTGCAATGAGCGCTCCGATATGTGAACTATCTGCCTCTGCAGTGTCACCTTGTTTTAGTTCTTGTTCAATGTGCGAAATCATTTCCTCGATTTGAGAAGCAGTTACAACCGTTTTTTCACATGCTTTTTGTAGACCCAGTCGTACTTTGTCTCGGTTGAAACGTTCTCTCTTGCCATCTTTTTTTATGACAAGTATGGGAAACTCCTCTGCACGTTCGTAGGTGGTGAAGCGCTTTTGGCACTTCGGACAAGATCTTCTTCTTCGGATTGCAATTCCTTCATCCACAAGACGTGTTTCTATCACCTCTGTGTCCGCATTTTTGCAAAATAAGCAATTCATATTTTTAGTGTCAGTCAAAACTGTAGAACACTAGAGGTGTAAATACAAGTGGTCAATATAAATCAAAGTACATCACAAAAATTAACTAGCCATAAGCTAGCAGGAACGGGTATCAGATGCCATATAATTTATGAACAGAATGAGCGATTTAGATGTTATGATATATCTATATCATATGGATTCATACATTCTTGACACAAACCTATTTTTTAATATGCAGGCTGGACTTAACTTTGGTGACTCGACTCTCAAAGTGATAGAAGCAATGACTCGTTGTGGTAAATCTGCAAAACTGTATATGCCACCAAGAATTATTGAAGAGTTTTTAAGCTTTTTTCCTACCTATCAACAACCAGGCGAAACTGCCGAAAAAGAACTTATTCATAAATTGCTTTCAGTAATCACTGTCAAGTCACCTGTTGTTGAGTCATTTCATTTTCCTGCTTCAATTTTCTACACTTTGATTGAGGATATTCGGGGTCGTAGCTATCGAGGTCTACGCGTGGGAGAAGAAGAAATAGAGCAGGCAGCAGCAGGAATGATGAAGGCAGGGGAGCTGTCAAAAATGGAGTTTCAAAAAAAGGTAGGAGTACAGATAAAAGGATTTCGAGATAGATATCGACAAGCAACACGAGTTGGGTTTCTCGATAGTATCGCAGATCTCGATATTATCGTACTTGCAAAAGAGATAAACGGAACCGTTGTTTCAACAGATGAAGGACTTCTTAAATGGGCACGGCTGTTTGGGGTGAAGGAGATGTCACCAGAGGTGTTTGGACATCTTCATCGTCTGGCATAAGATTGGAGAGCCATTCAACCATTTTATCTGTGGCGCTGCGTGCTGGTTTTTCTACATACATAACATGCTTTGACAGGATGGCACTTATCTGTAACTTCGTTTTTTCATCTGGAACGATTAGATAGACATGATAATAATAGGGGGCATTACTCACCAGGGTAAGCACATTGAAATGAAACTTTTTTGTATAGTAGAAATGGGACAAAAACTCCCATCGTAAGCTAATGCCTGCAGTCTCTACACCAAAGGTTGTGATGAGGTTATCCACCTCAGGAGGAGGGGTGATTGTGAGAACATAAAAGAGGAACAGCAACGTGAGAATAGGCACAAGTAACACTCGATCCCCAAAGAAAAACACAATGAGGCTCAACAGGAGAGCAAGAGCCATATAGAAGCGCAAAATACTCGTACTTCTTCGTTTGTAGGCACGAAGGGGCGCCTTCCATGCAAACACAAGCTGAGGATTCTCCATACCTCATTGTTCCTCATGCGGTAAGAAAAGTCAAATTGAGTTGCAATAAATAGCCTATAATGATATACTTATTACCTATGGAACAATTCAATAAGGCTCTTTCATTCATACTGGGACTCGTTGTAGTTGCCGTATTTATTATAGTCGCAAGTGGAAAAATAAACATAAAAGGAATTAACCTAGCAAAGTCTACCAAAACACCAACTCCTGCAATCTCAATCACCCCAAAACCAACCTCAAAACCATGGTTTTCTTTTGGAGCAAAACCAACTGTACAGCCAACATCAAGACCAGTACAGAGACCACTTCCTACTCAAACTATGTATACCTATAACAAGACTGGAGCAACACAACAGATAGTAGATCCAAACTATCATTCATATTCAGGTTCATCTGTCCCAACATCGATTCCAAACACAGGAGTGCCTTTTCTTCTGTTTCCACTATTGGGAACATCACTCATAACTGGGGTTTTTCTTAAAAAGACTGAAGTAAGAAGTAAGAAGTAAGAAGTAAGAAGTAAGAACAGGTATTTGTATTATTCTATCTTCTGTATCCTGCCTTCTAAATATTTTAATTAGGGTTTGGTTACTCCTGTAAATCCTGGAATCTTTAGTATTCCAGATCCAATAAGATTCACTAAAAATACTGATCCAATGGTGATGATAATTCCAACGATTGAACCTGTAATGAGACGCTTCCCATAGTTGAGTTGTTCGGCATCCGCCTGAGAAGTAAGAATAATAAATCCTCCATACATAAGATACAAAAATGCAATTCCTCCTGAGAGAGAAAAAATCACATTCAGCATCACCTGCACAACACTTGGAGCTCCTGCCTCAAATCCAACTCCGGTACCTGAGGAAATACAGCCAAGCATGGTATATTGACGCCCCAACTTTACTGGGTTTGCTGGCAAGTTTGTGGCTTCATCAATGAGAAGTGTAGAGCAGTCTGTGGGGTCTGGAGTGCTGGATGCGGGAAACGTATCGGGGTATAGGCACTTTGCACACTGCTTCCAATCTCCAGGGACAAAGTCTACGGTGCAAGATGGGGAAGGGCCATTCTCTATTTTAGGACAGAGCCCACATGAATCACAGGTTGAGTATCGAGCAGCACTCACTCGTTGGGGGGTAAGACTCAGGAAAAGCACAGCAATAAAAATAAGCGAAACGACACTCTTCATACGATTCAGTATACCAACTCGCCAAGCGGGTGACTAGTGGATAGTTAAACTGTATACTAATAGACATGAGGAAGATATTGTTTCTATGTCTGAGTATTATTGTTTTTTTATTTGCTACTTCCTCATTGTATGCAGATCAATTGGACGATGTCACAAAGCAACTTGATGATCTCAAAAAAACATTTTCCGATTTGAGCAAAGCCAATCAAACAAATGAAGCAGAGTTGCAGGGGCTCCAAAAACAACTGGATAACATCAAGTCACAAGTAGTCGCACTCGAACGAGAGATTGAAAAAAAGCAGGTGCAGGTAAATGAAGGTGAAAAGGCATTTGCAGCACAGCAAAAACTTCTTAATCAACGAGCAAAGTCATATTACAAGAATATGGGAAAGAATTCATTTTCATTAGTAAATTTACTTCTTTCAGACAATATTTCAACCTCTCTTCAAAACTACTTTTATCAAAAAACATTAGTTGACGAAGATAGAAAAGCAATTTTGCGGATTGCGCTCTTTGTAAAACAGGTAGGAGACAAAAAAAGCGAACTTGAAAAAGAAAAAACTTCTCTCGCAACACTTAAGGTGGAGGTGGATAAGCAGTCTTCGTTCTTGGCGGGAGAGGTGGCAAAATCAAAAAAATATTTGGGCGAACTACAGAGCAAGATAGCATCTCTTACCGCTCAGCAACAGTCAATAATTGCAAGTCGTCAAGCAGGACTTAATCTTCCTCGATCAGCTGGAACATCACTGGGGGGATGCGTAGATGATAGAAATGTTGATCCAGGGTTTGGGAATGCATTTGCATTTTTTAGTTATGGATCTGTACATCGAGTGGGTATGAACCAGTTTGGTGCTTATGGGAGAGCAAAATCTGGACAAAATTACGAAACTATTTTGAATGCCTACTATAACAATATAAAAATTGAGTGTAAAGACTTTCAAAATGGAAAAGTGCGCGTGCAAGGGTATGGAGAAGTTTCAATTAACGACTATTTGAAAGGAATCGGCGAAATGCCTGAATCGTGGGGGAATTCGGGTGGATATGAGGCACTTAAAGCACAGGTTGTGGCAGCAGCCTCATTTGCCTACGCATATACTGGAGGGGGAAGTTCCGAAATATGTACAACTCAAGATTGTCAGGTATATTTGGGGGGTAACAAAGGAGGTAAATGGGAGGCGGCAGTGAATGATGTTCGATGTGGAGATAATAGTGCACGCGTAATGGTATCCAACGACACAGGAGAAGTAATTAAAGCATGGTATGCTTCGACTCACGGAGGGTATGAATGGACATCTGGGGAAATATGGGGAAGCCAAAAACCATGGACAAAACACATGCAGGATACAAGTTCAAACGCAGGTAGCTTTTCTGAACTCAACGAACGTGCGTGGGATAAAGAATCACCATGGTTTTATTGTGACTGGGGATCAAGACCTGAAAATAACAAAACTGCATGGATGAGGGGGGAGGAAATTGCTGATATAGTTAATGTAATTCTTCTAGTCCGAGCAGATTCTTCCACATCTTCTCATGTTGGACAACCAGACAAGCCAACAGGAGATACGTGGAATCAAGAAAAAATAAAATCTGAACTTAAAAGTAGGGGAGGGAACCCATTCAACTCAATATCTTCAGTCTCGATAAATGCGGATATAGGATACGGGAAAACAAACAGCGTTACTGTACAAGGGGATGCAGGAAGTCAGACGTTTGATGGAAAGGAATTTAAAGACTTCTTCAATGTTCGTGCTCCAGCAAATCTTCAAATAGTCAGTCAGCTCTTTAATGTCGAGAGGAGGTAAATTTATTCATCCCCATCTGGATAAGTACACTTATATAGGTCACTATCAGAAAAAAGAGAATCCAATTGGTTGGACGAATCCACGCACGCACCACTTCAATAACAATAATATGAATAAAGAATATTGTGTATGAATTAACACTAAAGAAATTGATAATGCTTTGGACGAGGTCTGAGGCGAATAACTGCCTGCGCGAAAGATAATAAATGATATTAAGAGCAAATAAACTGTAACTTATGTGATAGAGATTGGGGGGATATTTGTTTGCATACATAGACATTGAGTGATGTAGGGGAGCAAGCACAAGTTGTTGAGTAATGAGAAAAATCAATCCAAAAAATACAGTTATTCCGAAGAATATTTTCTTACGTTTCCAAATTGTGTCAAAGTAAACTGTATAGACGATAACCAATGACCAGGGAAGCCACATAATAGAGCGAAAGTAGGAAAGTGGAGTGTATTGTAGAAACACGATTGAGGAAACAAGAGCACAAAATGAATAGATATATAAACCAACTTTATTTGTTGCATATAAATATTGAATAAGTGGAATGACAATAATAAGTTCAACGAAAAGTAAAACGAGCCAATTAAAATCAATACCTCCTGCAAGGAGATAGCTATTAAATATATATGAAACGGAAAATGTATTTCCCAGTAGTACTGTCATACAGAGCAAATAAAGTGTGAAAAATAAATAAAAAGGAAGTAGTAGACGTTTTACCCGCTTTCCTATAGATGGAATTAATTCAGACAATGTAGGATATGGTTTGAGGAGAGAAAGATATGAAGAACAAAAGAGAAAAGCGACTACCGCAAACTGACTAATTTCTCGGGTAATAGCGGCCCATGGATTTGAAAGAAAATAGGCATTTGTATGAATGAGGATCATCACGATTATCGATATTCCTCGCAGATCATCAATTTCAGGAAGTCTTTGTTTCATATGAACTTATCATGCCAAATACCACAGCAGTAAGCAACACATTTTGCTGAAGAGTGAGCCAATAGTGATCCATACAGCCCGTTAATAAAACAACAAGTAAAGGGAAGAGAAATATAAATTTTGGTGAGAGAAACCGACTAATGAGAATAAGAAAAAGTAGGGAGAGTGGCACACCTAGTTGAGCCACTGTTAAAAGATAAATATTGTGAACCGGTTGTTCAAAAAAGGTGGAAAACTTTTGCGGATAGCTATGTTGCGCAATAAGATAGCTCCCCAAACCAACTCCACTTAATGGTTTTTCTTTTATGATCGCAACTGCTTTTTCTGAAAAATCAAATCGTTTTTGCATACCCTTGGAATCTCCAGATATATTCCAAGCAAAAAAAAGGAGGAGGCAGGATATTATCACTTTTGCCAGAATGCACAGTTTACAGTGAAGAGAATTTTTCACTAAATAAATACTATTAAGCACAACATATACTGCTATTGCGCTTCTCGAAAAGGAAACAAAAATTAAAAAAGAAAATACACTTAGAAGAATAGTTTTAAAAAGCATATTTGTTATTCGAGGGTGCACGAGTACTACTGCGTAAAGCAAGAGATAAAATCCGGCGAGCGAGTTTGGGTGAGAGAATGTGCCATATGGGCGGAGAAACTCGTGTCCCAAAAAATATGCTTTTGCAATACCCAGGGTTAAGATTGAAAAAGCTCGTTCACCTGCATAATACCACCATCCCTGAATACTTTGACGCGATGCGAGTTGGGAGAGTGAAAGAATGAGTTCAACTACACCTCCCAGAAATGCACCGAGTAATAATGCAGAAAAAAATGATTTATTTTTTGCTTTGTTTTTAAAATATATAAATATGCATATCCACTGCAAAATACGCAAACCGCTATAGAACCATAAGGGTTTTGAAAGGGCAAAGAAATAATTAATGATTAATAAAAAAATTAAAGGGATTACCAGTCGAAGATTTCCCCTTTTGAATTGAAAAATTATAGTCTGGATTCCCGTCTTCACGGGAATGACACACTGAAGCATAAAATAATAGATACAAACCAATGAGAGAATATCAGTCAAATATAATGTTGGGGCAAGATAGTCTATTCGAATTCCAGATAAATAAGAGAAGGAAAGAAAAAAATGTTTTCCAAGCTGTGAAGAGAGAAGAAGCGAAAATAAAAATATAAATAGAGATTCCATAGGAATATTCTACTGCTATAATATACATACAAATGAACTACTACAAGAAGAAACAATATATTGCCGAGGTGAATGAACAGGACGAGGTGATTGGAAAAGTAGAAAAATGGGAGGCCCATAAAAAGGGAATCCTCCACAGAGGGTACACAGCAATCATCACATTCGAAGATCAATTGGTGCTTCAACACAGAAAACATCCTGTTTTTGACAAAGTCTTTGATTTTTCATTTTCTTCGCATCAGCTGTATGAGGGCGATAAACTACAAGATAGCGTGGTTGCAATTCTAGAAGGGCTCCAAAGAGAGTGGGGAATACATGCTGAGGATATTGTAGAAGACATCTCTTTTTCGAAAAAAATTTACTACAAAGCATTTGATGATGTCTCTGGATATTACGAACATGAGGTTGATCATATCTATACGGTTGAACTCAACAAGCTTCCTCAACCAGTGTATGATTTTGCATATGGTTTTTATATAGTACACAAAAAAAATGCTTCCCAACTTGCCGATCCGCGTATAGTTTCTCTTCTTGCTCCTTGGGTTAATGTCTTATTAAGCAAAAATTAAGATTAGATTTCATTTAGATGTTGACAAACAAAAATTAGTTAACTACTATTATTAATAGAAATAATTATTTTTGTATAAATTTCCTATAATGAAACAATTAAAAAAGGTAATCCCAACGTTTGTCGTTACTTTTTTTGCGATAGTACTTGCACTTTTTCTTGCACCATTATCTACAAACGCACAACTTACTTGTAGTACCGCTTGCGGACTTCCCTATAGATGTACAACAGTTGGTACAACAAAAGTTTGCTGTGGTGCAACAGCACCGTGTGTAGCAACTGCAACACCAAAACCAGTTCCCACAACAGCACCTCGCTGTTCATACTGTACAACAGGAGCATGTGGTCAATGTAGTGACTATGCGCTCGGATGGAGATGTAACTGTAGTGGATTCAATGGAGCAACCTATAGTTCTTGTAAAGGAGTGCTAGATAGTACTTGCGGTGCTCCACAACCAACACCAACTGGAATTCCTGTAGGACAGTGTAATTACTGCACAACTGCAGCATGTGGACAGTGTAGCACGTATGCACCAGGATGGAGATGTAATTGTACTGGTAAGGTTGGAAACAATTATACTTCGTGTTTAGGAGTACTCGATAGTACCTGTGGAGTTGCACAACCCACTCCCACTCCTCCGCAAACATACACCGTTCGTTATTTCTGCAACACAACAACAGGATCATGTGGTCCCGATTCAACAAACAGACTCTATGACACTGTTACCGATATTCAATATGGAGGAGGACCTACATGTGCTGCTAATTTAGGCACCTATTGGCCAAATCAAACGACTGGTATTTGTTATAAAGATCAGAATGTATGTTCTACAAACTGTCCGAGTGTCCGCTATTTTTGCAACCTTGAAACAAATTCGTGCGGTCCAGACTCAACAAACAGACTATATTACCCAGTGACCGACTATCAATATATTCCTGGCGGTGGAACTGGCCCTACTTGCGCTCAAAACTTAAAAACATATTGGTCAAACCCAGATGGAAGTGCACGAACAAAGGGAGTATGTCACGTACTCAAATCATCATGTGATGCAACATGTCCCACTTCAACACCAATACCCACCAATATTCCAACACCAACTGCCATTCCAACAACAGCACCTTTAAAGTGTGAAAAAATGAATGCGTATTTCGGATTGACCGATATTACAAACAATTTATCCCAGGTTAAACTTGGCGATATGGTACGTTTTACAGCGACAGCAAACAAAAACGGTCAGTATGTAAAGAATATGACATTTAAACTCTGTATCAAAAAAGATACTTCTTCTTCATTTTGCGATGTATCTGAAATTAGTACAGTAGTAGACGCAGTTCAGACTGCAGATGGATTTTGGGCGAGTACCTATGAATATCAATTCAATGGCTATGGCGTTCATAGAATAGAAGTTAGTGCAGTTACCCCACAATAAAAATGAAAGAATTTTTTTCAAACTCTACCGTCCGAGCAGTGTTAGCAGGAGTCCTTCTCATCGCAGTAGTGGGAAGTATCGGTACCGTGGTGTACCTAGGACAACTGAATAAAAGTGAGACGTTAAAAAGCACCAGAAGTAAAGCATCCACAAATACACTAACCTCTCTTGCTAGCGCATGTGCACTTGATATCACAATTCCCACACCCACAACAATCCCAACAACCGTACCTCCAACACCAACAACAGTTGTGCCATCAGTAACATCTATACCACCTACAATCACCAATACCCCAACTGGAGTGCCGACAGCTGTGCCCACACCAATTTCGTGTAACAAAAACCTGGATATCGCTATTGTAATCGATAGATCAAGCTCTATGACTGCTTATCAAACTGTAAATGGAGTAAGACTTACAAAATTAGAATGGGTGAAGCGTGCGGCTTCAAATTTGGTATCTACACTTAAAAACATCAATGCAAATTCAGTTGGAGTTGCTGTCGCATCATTTGGCTCTCAGGGTAATTTTTCACAAATTGGAACTGGTTCTGGTATTAATGATTCTTCGTATGATTCTAAGCTTAATATACCTCTTACAGTAAATAATCTTGCACCTGTATTAACTGGTATTCCACTTGTAAAATATGTGAAAAAAGGTACATGTGTGCAATGCGGTATCAGAATTGGGAATAAAGAACTAGTCGACACCACTGCCAAGCGTGTAGTAATATTATTATCCGATGGTAAGGCAAATACAAGTTGGGATGGGAGAGGGTGGTTATCATCCACAAATAATGGAGTGTATAACGCTATCCAAGAAGCGACAGCTGGAAGAGCAAATGGTATAGAATATAGAGTTATAGGATATGGCGCGCAACCCAACGATATTGATGAGACAACTCTTATTACAATTGCAGGAGGTATCCAGAACTATCAATATAAAGATGATGTTGCTGGATGGGCAAACTCATTCATGAATATCTTGAATGATGTCTGTAAATAATGAAAGTATTCAATAGACAGGTATCTCGCGACTATGAGATATTAGAAACAGCAGAGGCGGGGGCAGTGCTCACAGGCGCTGAAACCAAATCTGCTTTTCTTGGTCACATAAATATTGATGCTGCACATGTAAAACTTCTCGATGGCGAAGCATATTTGGTGAATGCCGATATTCAAAAATATGAATTTGCCAATCAAAAAGAATACGACTCTAAACACACTCGAAAACTACTTCTCCATAAAAAAGAATTATTGAGACTCCAGGTGAAGGTGGCTTCAAAAGGACACACTATCGTACCTGTATCCTGTTTTAACAAGGGTCCATACATTAAGTTTGAGATAGCGGTGGTGCGTGGTCGTCGGGATCTTGAAAAAAAGAATATCCAAAAAAAACAAGAAGTGATACGAAATGAAAAAAGAGATATGAAGGAATTTTTAAAAAGATAACAAGGTATATATGTATGTTTGATAAGAGCTTGGCAATTGTAGACGTGGAAACAACCGGCATGAGCGCGCACTTCAATCGCGTTATCGAAATTGCCATCATTCGGGTAGAGGGCAGACGGGTGGTTGATTCATTCACCAGCTTTGTGAATCCAGGGGTGCAAATTCCTTCATTTATCTCTCATCTCACTGGCATTCAAAATAGTGATATAGAGACTGCTCCCACTTTTGATAAGATAAAAAAAACAGTCTTAACATATTTATCCGGTGCAACTTTTGTTGCTCATAATGTATGGTTTGATTACTCATTTATCCAACAGGAGTTTGCGCGTTCAAACAGTCTCTTTGAGGCGAAACGATGCTGCACTGTACGGTTGTCAAGAAGAGTGTTTCCCCAGCATAAATCACATAGTCTCGCAAGTATTATTGAAAGATATGGATTTGACTACAAAGCACGTCACCGCGCATATGATGATGCCTTTGTGGTATGGCAACTTCTTCGAAAAATACGAAGCGAAGTACCTGCACCACTTATAAAATCCACTTGGGATGCAATTGCCGCATAATTATATGAAATCATCGTGCATTTGTGGCTCTCTCTCCGAATTTACTCCTGAGATTGTGTATAAAAATGAATCTGTATTTAAGGAATATGAAGGGTCAATAATTGGGAAGTGTGTTCGCTGTGGTATTTTAAAAACGTTTCCCCCACTTCATTCAAAGAAGTTTAATCCTCAAATCACAAAGTATATAGATTATGAAGAAAAAAGAGGAGAGTTTGAAGCATTATTTCGCCCTATTGTATCCGCTGTGAAAACGCATGTGAGGCCGCACGGGCGAATACTGGATGTGGGCTGCTCCTCAGGTATTTTGCTTGAGCTTCTTAAGGGAGAGGGATTTGATTTATTGGGTTTAGAGCCAAATAAACTCGCATTTAAATACGCACAATGCAAGCTGGGAAAACGGGTACTCAACACCACCATCAAAACGCTCACTCAATCCCAACAGTTTGATTGCATAATCTACAATCATGTATTGGAACATATATCAGATACAAACAACGAGATATCTCATATCAGAGAGCATCTAGCTCCCCAGGGAGTACTTATCGTTGGAGTTCCAAATACTCACAATTGTGTCTATTTTCTGAGAAAAAAGTACTGGGAATATCTTCTCCCAAACGAGCACATATGGCACTTTAACACAGGATATCTCACCCGTTTATTTTCCCAAAATGGATTTTCAACAGTACAAACATATTTTTTTGATGATAAGAGAAGAGAATATCCACTGATAAAAAAAATATATTTCTACCTTCTCTCCTGTATCAATAAAGCACTGCACACCGGCGAAGCTGTACTCCTAATTATGAAGAAAAAATAAAAGTAAACTGCATTTTCCGTTCGAAGCTCCATTTATATAACAGGACGGAGTGTGGAGATGCCGGGAATTGAACCCGGATCTGGGGAAACACCGCATACAAAGGTTTAGTGAGAGATAGGATATTTTTTACGCATGCATGGGGGAGGGAAATAAACAAACCTTCCCATGCAGTCAATTAATAGTTTTCTGATCCCCGCCCAATTGAGAATGACGGTTCACCTATTCCGGCTGGTTAATCTCATATTCTTTGCAAGTCGGAAGGATCAAAGATATGAGTCGTGATTTGAAGGCAATTAAGCAACCAAATACGCTTGATTTGCACCAAGCATGTTTGAAGCAAAAGCTTTCAAATCTGAAACGGCGTCATCAAAAGATGATTTTGCTGTTATTGTTTTTTGCTATTTCTTGATCAGCCCAAGGCTGACCAACGCATAACTACGCCCTCACCATTTGTAAAAGTGCAATTCCTCATCGATTCCTGTCATCCCCTTCAGCCTCATTCAAGGCTATATTATACCATTATGAGATGAAGAATTCACTCAGTTCAGCAAGTCCCTTCACCACAAAATAAATAGAAAGCAGCTTTATTCCAACTTCTGAAATCCAGAGTAGTTTGGCATGAGAAATGGCTTTTCCAGCAAATTTACTTCCCACAAACCCAACAACTCCTGCAGCTACCACACCAAGCAAAAACCCCAAGAGGGAAGAGGTTAAATTGGAAATCATTGAGGTTGAAAGACTGAAAAAAACAATTTCCAAGCCTTCACGTAGGACTGCTAAAAATCCAATAGCATATACCGAGCTACTCAAAAGATATGAAGAAGATAATTTTAAATCATTCTTCACTTTCCGGTGGAGCAGAATTGCCGTGAAGAATAAAAAGAATCCAGTGATAAGATAAGAAATACCCTCTGCAAGCTCACCCATTTCATGCACTTCAAATCCGATTCTCCAACGTGCAAAAAGAGAAATCACAAACAGCACTGCTGAAAGTACAAACCCCATACCAAAACCAGAGAGTAACTCTCTTTTTTTGGGAATGTTATGTTCAACTAATGCAGTGTACACAGCTACTCCAATAAGAAGCATTTCAAGCGATTCTCGAAATGTGATGAAAGCAATTGGAAACATACTTATACAAATTATATAATAGAATATGGCCACAACAGATGCATTTCTCGTCTCAAACCACCACACAATTTATTACCTCACTCAATTTGAAACACTTAGTCCTTCCGAAAGAGAGGTATTCTTACTCCTTATTGGGGAGAGAAAAATACTCATCACCGATGCCCGCTATGCTGGAGAACAGCATAATGAAACCTCAGAGCTATATATCTTAAAGACGGGCGAGAAAGCGATTGAGGTGATACAGCGAATTTGTTTGGAGAGTGGAGTGAAGACGCTTGGGTGTGAAGCCGATAATCTTACCTGGAGTGAGGTTACCTCACTCCAGAAAATTGGATTAGGAATAATTCCTCATTCACAACTATTTTCAGAAAAGAGAGTGATAAAATCGGAGGAAGAGATTTTTGCCATAAAGCAAGCATGCCATATTGTCGATATGGTGTTAAGAGATATCACTCCGTATATCCACCCCGGTCAAACAGAAAAAGAGATTGCGTGGTATATCGAAAAATCAATTAAAGAAGGATACCATGCAGAGCTCGCTTTTGATCCAATTGTTGCGGTTGATGCAAACAGCGCAGTGCCGCACTATAACACAAAGAAGGGGAGGGGTGTTATTCAGGAAAACTCTCTTATACTTATCGACTGTGGAGCAAAAGTACACTCATATTGTTCAGATATTACGCGTATGTTTGTAGTGGGAAAAGCCTCAAATGAAATTCAATCAACTTATACTCACCTTCTCAGCGCTCAATCAAAAACTATCGAGTCAATCGCCTCCTGTACATCGCTTCGAAAGGTTGATGAATTTTGTCGCATGCAACTTAGTACTCACTCACTTCCCTCATATCCTCACTCAACAGGACATGGTATTGGGCTTGATGTGCATGAAGCTCCCCGTATAAGTGCAGTATCTGTGGATGAAAAGAAAGTAGGGCAAGTATTTACCATAGAACCTGGTGTCTACTATCCCGGAAAATGGGGAATGCGCATTGAGGATACAGTAGTTATTTCTGATCAGGGGGAAGCGGAGGCGTTGACCCGTTTTCCAAAGGAGTTGCAGTTGGAAGTTCTTGACTGAGCTCCTGTGTTTTTGTGTTTTCTTCAGTTTTCTTTTTGACAACCACAAACTCCTCAGTTTCTTCTGACTTTTTCTTTAGTTTTTCTGTAATTTCACGCTCCTTATCCATATCGTGCTTTACAGATTTTGCTGCCTCTATTTTTGCTTTCAAATATACAATGAGCTCTTCTCCCTTTAAGCTATTGATAAGGAAGATGGGAAGAATATAGGCAAGATCATCAACTCCCGCTTGTCTTTGCTCATCATCCATTGAAAGAAGTTTATTAAGTGTATTCGTGATAAAGACAATATCTTGATCGACCCACTGTTCGCGTGATGTAATATTTTCAGATGCGGGCACTTCACCTTTTTCGTATTGATGTGTCCACATTTTTTTCACTTCTTCATAGTCTTCAATTGAAACGCTCGGTGGAATTGAGACAGTTTGCTCAATCGCTTTTTTTGGTTTTTCAACCTCAGCGATAAGAGGCATTTGCGTTTTCATAACATGCGCCACATCTTCAATTTTCACTTTTTCTTTGTCAGCAATAGACTTTATTGCCTCTTTATTAGATGAGATAGATGATCCCACATTCTTTATTATCGATTGCACCGTGGATGAGGCAATTCCTGTTTCCTTTGAAATAATGGAAAGAATTTGAGATGGAGCTTTAGTGATATTTGTTTTGTAGGAGTTCAATACATTCTGTACTTGTTGTACAGACGACTGAGTGGTTTGTGCAATCTGTTGCATTACTGTAGAGTTGGATGAAACAGTATTTACTAGCGTGGTATTTATGGAAGATGCTTGAGTTGCTGAAATAGATACTTTGTATGGCGCTGATTGTGGTTGCGCAGGTGTTGTTCGTGGCACTGTTTTGAGCAGCTCTTCTTTCCGTGCATTTATCTCTGTTTTGGAAGATGAGATGGACGAAAGAATTTGTCGAGCAACCTTATCTTCTTTGATCGTTCGATTAAACAACTCAGTTCGGATATTCATAAACTTCTGGCGCTCTGCTGGAGTTGATGCTTTTGTAGGAGAAGCAAGCATATCGATATTTTTGCGAACTGTCTCGTTTGTTGTTTTATTTGTTTCAAATCGAGCAATGTCGGTGATTTTATTCATGGAGAGATTGAGCGACTTTGTAATATCCTCCGTTTTGGTCTGACGTATTTCTTGGATAGATTCCATCTTTATCCGGCTTGTGGTTTCCACTTCGCGACTCACCTTCATTGAAGTATTATTAAATGATTGCTTTGCAGTTGATGCTGGACTTTGAGGACCGGTGGGAGGAGTGGGGGAAGGGCCTAGTCTGTCATACATAGACATAAGTACATTCTTCATTGCCATAATTCCATCACAACAGTAATCACGGAAAATACGAAGGAGCCACCACGGAAAAAAGATAACACCCCACAACATAATGAGAGAAATAACATACTCGGTAAACGTATCGACATAATTGCCATTGTTCATGAAGTTGATTATCTGACTTCCAATTTGTGCAGGTCCCCCATACACAATATTGATGCCAGTGGGATAAATATATCCCGATATTTGTGAAGTTCGTGAAAAATCAAAGGGGAAAGGAATACCGCTTTGCCAGATTTTGGTGAGAGCACCAAGGAATAGGGCAAAAAGCGGACCATAGAAAATCCATTGGGCAAATACACCAATCCAAATCCATCCAATATTTCGAATAAACACAAACGGCATAAGAAGTGCAAGAAATGGAGAAGCAAACAGTAAAAACCAAAGCAGAATTTTTCGCACGAGAAGCATAAATCCCATCATGTAGTAGGTGACATTCGTAATTTTCATCAAAAACAACTCACTCTTTACAGCTTCCTGTACTTTAAAGTTCATATCACGACACCCCACAATTGAAGTGTAGCTTGCTTCGTTGCTTTCAGGCCCTGCAAAGTAAATATTGAAAAGTTTATTTCCTCCAAGCGATTCGATAAAAAACTTCATAATGATCTCTGACAGTTGGATGAAGGTCATGATAATCGCGTAGGAGAAAACCACATATAGGAGACCTGCCCCAATTTTATAGATTATCGGCCAAATTTGAATTTTTAGCTGAAAATCGGCTCGTTGACCGACAATATATCCCAGTCCAAAAAGAGCAGCAACAAGAAGAAAAAGAAAGAGAGTGATGTTTTGAGTGGTGGTCCACACTTGACGAATAATGGGGTGTTGATCTATTGCACTTTTGTTCATCACCCAATACAAAAACTGACGGGCACGCTCATTTGACTTTCCTTGTGTGGTGGTGGGCTCATCAAGCACCCAGTAGTGATAGAGAATTGGATTTTCGACAAACTCTTTATAGGTGGCAACACATTTTTCTTTGTAGTAGGGGCTTTTTGGATCGCCAAATACTTTCTCCATTTCGCTCGGACAGTTGCCTAAGTTTGGAGCGACGCCACAAGAAATAACACTTGTATTAATAGTATCAAGAACCGTGGTTTGTGCGGAAAGGGTTGATACGAAAAAAAACAACACAAATAATACAACACCAAGCAGAGTAGCGCATTTCCGTACCATACATTCATATTAGAGGAAATTCTCTCCGTTGACAATACATAGTATGATAATTATAGTGAGAGTTGAAATCTATGTGTAAAAAAATCGGTATCGTATTGGTTCTTTTGCTTCTGTTGATTAAAACGCCATGGGTGAGGGCAGCACCGCTCCAGGGATTCATGAGTGACTGTTTGGATGGAGTAAAAACAGAAAATGAGAATACAGGTAAACTCACATTTCCTCCGTACGAAAAAAGCAAGATTTCTCCGCGAAATGACACAAAAACGTGGATCTTTGCATGTATCTCAACAGATGAAGGACAAAAATGCACCACAGGAGACCGTGATGTGGATATCGAGCTATTTGGAACAGCCGCATCGTATGATGATCTCTCAAAGCTCCTTATTCCTCCTCCCACCCCAACCCCCTCAAAACTATTAAGCGTTCCTGCAACGATTGGAGGAGTTCAAGAAGGGATACAAAATGAATACGTGAAAGGGACAAATCCAAAAAAGACAACACTTTTCATGGTGCATCCTGGATTTAAGGAACTTGACACAAAAGAGTCAGCCCTTGAAACAGCAGGATATGGAAAAGATCTCTACTGGTATGACGCATATCCAGTGATTGGAGGAGTAACGCATTCCTGGTACTGGCTTCAGGAACTTCAACCCGTTACCACAACCGAAGTGCCGGGAAGTGAGGCAAGTCAGCAGATGGGGAAGATTCAATTTATCCAACTCAAGTCTGACATAAACTGTTCAAAGGTGCAGTGGGATCCCATGGGATATGTTTTTGACGTTCAAACACTCTATCCAGTGAGAGATGTTTCAATCGCTCTTTCTCAACAGCAAAAAGATTTATCATTTGTTATGGTTCCCAATGGGCTCGGTGTTACTAATCCATTCTCTTCGCTTAAAACTAACGGGCAGTATTCATTCATCGTTCCTGCAGGCTTTTATAAAATGAATGTCGTATCATCAAATGCAGTACTCGCATCAGTAATAAATAATGTAAAAACAGAGGAAGTGTTTGGTCCCAATATCTACACATCAACCACCATAGTTGAAGAGGTAGAGGGAAAAGTTGCGGTGAGCCATATTCCGGTAACCGTTTCAAACAAATCTCTCCTGATTACAGAAATATCACTTCAAGACCACCACGAAGAATCGCTTGCCTCAGGCAATCTTGGACTAACTGGGCGACTATCTCATCCTTTGTCTAAAGTACACCTCATACTTTCTTTTCGAGATGATGCTGGAGCAGACACAGTGCGGAAAGAGGAACATCTGGCCAACTCACTTGGTGCATACAACATAACAATTCCCCAGATAGCAGATGGAAAATACCTCACAGAAATAACGATGAACTTTGAACTTAATTCAAAGGTGTATCCAAATGCAGTGCCATCCAAAATTAAACAAATTACCGTTTTTCCCATTCCTCCTTTTGTGGACGGCGTGGCATATGATGAAAAAGGCAAACCAATTCCCAATGCAATTGTTGCACTGTATCCATCATTTAGTGAAAAACCAATGTATCTTACCGTCGCAGATGCTGCTGGTCATTTTACTATTGGCTCTCAACACATTCCTCGGATGCGATATGCACTTCGGTATAAAAAAGCAACAGGGGAAGTGATGGAGGTGAGCACGCAAAAATTTATCATGCAAAACACGACTCATTTTTCAGAAAAGAAAATAAATCCATATGTTTTCAAAAATACATCACAGGCCGTAGAGAAGAAAGTGCAGGAGTATTTTGAAAAACAAGATGCTCCACCCTCTCTTGATATTTCCCGAAATAACAGAAATAAAGAATCGGGAGGTGACGGGATTGGCAACTCATCACAACAAACTACACAAACTTATATAGTGCAGATTATTCTTCTCCTTGTTCTCCTTATTCTTGGTATTGGAAGTGTGGTTTGGTGGATGCGAAGGAAAAAACTTGACTTCGAATAAACACCTATTCATAATAGAAATATAAACAGTTAATAATAATCATCAATAATGAAACATGCATTAAGAATGTGCTTAGTTCTATTTATCTTTTTTAGCTATTCATTTTCATATGCTCAAGAAGCGCCACCGGTACCCGCAAGTGAGGGAATGCATTGGTTTTGTTTATCAAAAGAGTCGGCCGATCCCTACACTCATACCGCGGTGCTTGGAGTGAAGGAGGGTACTGGATATAGAGATGGAGTGGACACAGCAGTAGTTGTACGAATTGCACTCGATCATGAAATAAAAACAGCTGCAGACATGGACAATAATAGCGCCATGACAACAGGCGACAGTGAACTAGATGATCAAATACTTGGAGGACACGATGGCCTTATCACTCTGCAAGGTCCCGATCATGGTCTTGCAAATGCAGGCATTGTTGACGGCACAAACCCCACTCAATCATTTCCTATCACGTGGACTGATGATTTAGTTGCTACCGAAGAAGAAGGGGGAGCTGCCGACAGAGCTCATTATTGGTATGGGGTACAAGAAGCACTTCCAGAAATAGATATGGCAGCCG
This sequence comes from uncultured Gammaproteobacteria bacterium, assembly GCA_964459595.1. Lineage (GTDB taxonomy): Bacteria > Patescibacteriota > Microgenomatia > UBA1406 > GWC2-37-13 > JAKBEU01. The sequence continues at coordinate 17,299 of CAYWLV010000004.1, read as the reverse complement.
GTGGAGCAGGTGCACAACAGCAAGGTACATTTACATTTGATGAAGCGGGGTCGTCCAAAGACTGCGACGTTGTCCGCTGGGATCCATATGGCTACGTATTTGATGCACAAACTCTCGGACCCGTTGAGGGAGTGAAAGTGGCAATTCTTAGTAGTAAAACAGAAAATGGCGTATACACTCCCGTTCCAGTTGGAGTAGGTGAGGGGAAAGTACCTCAAAACCCCATAGCAACAAAAAAAGATGGGAGCTATCGTTACTATGTCGGGCCAGGATTTTACAAACTTCTCCTTTCATCTCCCCATACTATTGAAAAAAACCTAAGCAAAATTAAACCAGGCTATGAAGAGTTTGGGTATGAGCAGCTCTATATTGCCGATACACCAGAGGTGATACATGAGCTTGCAGGAAAGGTGGAACGTCGGGATATTGCAATAAAAACAGTGGGTGCCCCTGCTCCATTCCAAAAAGAAGGTCCTGTAATTAGAGATATCATGCAGTCGCAATCTGTTTCAGGAGGAAAGCTTGCTGTGCGTCTCACCGGTACAGTGGAGCAGTTGCCCGTTCATTTTGTGGCGGTGTATCAAAATGATCTCAAGGAAGTTGTAGGAGAAAAGATATTTAAGCTAGAGCATGGACACTCCTATGTCACACAAGGCTTACGTGATGAACGAAATTTTGATCTATGGATTCCTGTGGTGTTGGAAGAAGGAAAGGGGAGGTTTATGGAACTGCGCGTCTCCTCCACGTATAGTGACAAAACGCTCACTTTCCCCATGAATCCGATGCCCACCTATCTAGAAGGAATTGCTCGCGATGCTTTCGGCATGCCGATTGTAAACGGCACCGTTGCACTTCGTGCAAACGGCATAAAAAAACCACTCATACGTGTGTCTACCGATGCAGAAGGTCACTTTACTATCTATTCCAATAAAATTCCACCATTCCCTTATACTCTTCACTACTCCTCAGCTACTGGCAAACAAAGCTCTCTCACCACATCTGAGTTTCTCTCCCAAAATGAAACGTATCATGCACAAAAAAAGATAAATGCATTTTCCCATGTGGTTGCAGATGCAGACTTGAAAGCTCTTGAGCGAGAGAAGAATCAGAAATTAGCCTCATCAGCGCAAAAAAATACCTCAGTTATGACACAGGGGATGCAGGGAATAGTTATTATTATCTGTATCTTAGTTCTTCTTGTTGGAATAGGAGTGGGTGCCTACTTTGTTATGAGGAAGAAATCACTTTGAGTATTTCTGCTTTTGAGAAACAACAAATATAGTTCCAGCTAGAAGGAGAAGCGCTCCTCCAAGTACCGCCGAAAACGTGCCTGAAACTGTGGATCCTGTAGTGGGAAGTGCTGTAGGTCCAGGACACACACAACTTGCTAGTTCTGGGCATGCGGCTCTTCTACAATATCCGCTCGTCTGTCCTGAAAGAATATAACAAGGCATATCTGCAGGACATTGAGTGTTTGCGGTACATACTGTGCCACAACTGGGGCCAGCTGTGGGTGGGGGACCAAGGGTAGGTGAAGGGCCAAGAGTGGGACTTGGAGCAATAGTGGGGGTTGGTTCTGGAAGCCATAACGTACAGATTTCAGTGGATCCTGAGCTTTGAGCAATAATTTTGAAAACCACCGTAGCAAAAACACCGGTTCCATTAAAACCAGCGGTATTTGTGCCGGTGAAGAGGATTTTACCAGTTCCATAGGTGGAGGTGTCTGCAACAACAGAGTTCATAGCGGCTCCAGCAGCAACGCTCACATACTGCAAAAGAGCAGAGTCATAAGTGAGACCTGCTTGTTCTGAGGTGACGGAAACTCCCTCTGTGTCGACATTGATAGTGAAGGTGATATCTTGACCGCGCTGCAGTTCTCCGGCAGGTGGAATAAGATCAAATCGAGTAGCAAAACTGGATGGTGCGAATACAAAAAGAGCAACCACAACAAACATAAAACACAGCATCACCGATTTTCTACTCATATAGATAACTATAGTATGAATTGTTGTTGAGCGCAAGAAGAATATATTAATTCGTCAACTACCACACAATGTGGTTATGGTACAATAGAGTATGAAAAACGCACTTATTTTTTTATGTGGGTTAAGTTTGGTAGGAGTAGTGATTGGGGCCACACCAAAAGATTTATTGAAAAACAGTACAGTGATCTATGAGCTTCCGTATGCTGGGATAACTCCTGAAAACCCCCTCTATTTCTTTAAGCAGCTTCGAGATCAAATCAATGAGTTTCTCACGAGAGATAATATTCAAAAAGCGGAGTTTCTTCTCACCTCATCAGATAAGCGAGCACATATAGCAATAATTCTTGCCGAGAAAGGAAAAACTCGCCAGTCTGTAGAAGTACTAGCCGATGCAGAGGAGAAGGCTATGCGTATTCCGGAACTCCTCAGACAGTCTAAGAAGCAGGGCACAGCTCCCAGCGAAAAATTTATTTTTACTCTGAAGCTCAGTAACTCCAAGCACAAAGAAATTATTCAGGAGCTGGCAAAAATGCTTCCACAAGGCCAGGATGAACAAGTATTAAGCGCCCTTATAGATGTAAATCAGCGCATTGCAACAGAACTTGAGGGATTATAACGGTTGTTTTTTACCTAAGTATTTGGTATAGTTGAGGTTCCGCAAGGAGAAAGGTAAAACACATGAAGAAAAAAAACACAACCCAAACTAACCCCATGGAGGCTCTCCTCCAGAAAGCGCCATTTGCACGCGTACGTAAAAATGCAGATATTGAGGCTACTATCATCTCTCTTTCACGAAAGAATGTCCTTTTTGACATTGGAGCAAAAGCATATGCACTCCTTGGAGAAAAGGAGCTGAGAGAAATCTCTACATACCTTCCTTATCTAAAAGAAGGCCAGACTGCCCATGTTCGCATCATTGCAGAAGAGTCTAAAGAAGGATACCCAGTCGTTTCCATGCGAAAGTTCTTTGAACAAGGGAAATGGGAAATCCTCAAGATTAAAAAAGACAAAGAAGAAGAGATTGAGGTTATGTGTGGAGAGTATGGTAAGGGTGGCGTATTTGTGGACTTTATGGGTATTCGAGGTGTCATTCCAAAAATTCAACTCACAGAAAACTTTCTTAACAATCCAGACAAACTCGGTGGACAGAAGGTGAAGGTAAAAATTTTGGAAGTGGATGAAAAGAAAAACAGACTTGTAGTCTCTCAAAAAGTAGCAGCTCTTAATATATCTCAAAAGCAACTTCATGAAGAGTTTGAGCGCATTGAGGTAGGAAAAACCTATAAAGCAAAGGTGCTTGGCGTATCAGAGTTTGGTATTTTCTGTGAAGTAGCAGGCGTTGAAGGTCTTATTCATATTTCAGAAATCTCATGGGAGAAAGTGATGAATCCTTCAGGATATGCAAAAGTGGGAGACGATATAGATGTCTCAGTTGTTGAAAAGAATACACAAGACTTAAAGCTTAATCTTTCTATTAAACGACTTTCAATCGATCCATGGGAAAAGATTGAAGAAAACTACCCACAAGACAAAGAAGTTGAAGGAGAAGTTGTTCGACAGGAACGATATGGCTACTTTGTACGCCTTACTCCTGGAATTGAAGGACTTATTCATATCAGTAAGCTCACAGGAAAAGAAAATCTCAAATTGGGTGACAAAATCAAGGCATACATCGAAAAGGTCGACAAACGATCTCGTAAGATGAGTCTTGTACTCACACAAAAAGAGAAGCCTGTAACATACCGCTAAATTCAGATTGCGAAGCAATTAGTGCGTAGTGCGTAGCCTCCATCACTATTGTATTTATGTCCATAGCTACTAACTAATTCACTACGAACTACGAACTAATCCTTGTATACTGAAAGTATGGAGCAGCATCCTATCCCTCGTCAGATAACGTCTTTTGAGTTTAAACTCATTGGGTTTATGACGCTCAAGCAGTTTTTATACTTGGTTATTTTTGGACCTCTTGGCTACATTGTATTTATCCTCTTTCCGCTCCCGCTTCTTAATGTTATTTTAGGAATACTCATAGCGGGATTTGGCGCCGCGCTTGCATTTCTTCCAATTAATGATAGACCCTTAGATATTTGGATTCGTAATATCTGGAAACGACTAAACTCTCCCACCCAGTACACCTACCACAAACATAACGAGCCCATTAGTTTACTTCAAAATCTCTACTATGTATCAGACCCACATCACGTGATGGCACATATAGAGTCTCAGCAAATGCTTGCGGCGTATCTTCAAAAAACAAAACAAACAACACAACCTCGCCCTCAGCAAAAGCAAGTTCAGCAGGCTTTTCAGAACCCATTTAGTGTGGCTGCAACAACAGCTCCACCCCAACAAAACACAAAAAATGTACAGTCTGCAGTACAAACAGCACAAGCATTTAGTGCTCCCATTTCCACTCATCAAGAGGTAGCAGTTATACCTCCACCTCCTCTAAAAGACAGAAAAGCCTTTTTTGTCGGTGTGGTAAAAAATGGAAAGCGTATTCCGCTTGCTGGCATTCTTATTTATGTAAAAAATAGTCAAAATGTACCCGTGCGTCTTTTAAAAACCAATGAATCGGGAATTTTTGCTACATTTAGTGCTCTTCCGCCGGGTGTATATGTGTTTGAAATTAAGGACCCAAAGAGCACCTATATTTTTGATACAATGAAAATAGCTATCCAAGAAATAAATTCTCAATCAATTGAGATTTATTCACGGGAGTTACTGTAGTTTATTAATCGCTATGCCAGTTCAAAAACCAACATCACCCATCAAGTCTTCCACTCAGTCATTTACTGAGATTGAAGATATCAAAGACGATATACTGCTTCTGAAAGACTTTTCTGCAGCAGTAGTTATCAGTGTGGGAGCTGTTAATTTTTGGTTATTATCTGCCGAGGAGCAGTCTTCTATAATCTATTCATACTCAAGTTTGCTGAATTCACTTTCATTTCCTATCCAAATCCTCATTCTTTCAAAAAAAATGGATATTTCTTCCTACTTAGAATACTTAGAGGGAGTTGCCGCATCAAGTAAAGATGACCTCATGAAAACACGCCTTGAGAGCTATAAGGAATTTATCAAATCAATTGTGAAGAAAAACTCGGTACTTGAAAAGAAGTTCTACTTTGTTGTGCCATTTTCTCCGCTTGAAATAGGAATCACCGGAATGGGCAGCGGGCTCAAGAAAGAATATGTTATTGCACGTGCAAAAACATCTTTGTATCCAAAACGAGATAATTTACTTCGTTTATTGGCAAAAATTGGTCTAAGAGCAACGGTACTACAAAAGCAAGAACTTACCGAACTGTTTTACAATTTATATAATCCATCGGCCACTGGGCGTATGTTAGCCCCCATCGATTCCTATACCGATGTAGTGATGAGTAACAATTAATATGAGCGGAGCATCAGTAAATAACACAATTCCGAGTGAAGTTCAAAATGTCGGAGCTGTTTTAGCTCAGGGAGCTGTGTCTATAAAAGATATGATTGCCCCGTCTTTTATTGAAGTAGATTTCAACCACCTGAAAATCGATCAAAAATATTATAAAACTCTTTTTGTCACTGCCTATCCCCGTTATGTATCTGCAAACTGGCTGTATTCACTCATCACATTTGATCATCCGCTCTATATTTCAATGTATATTTATCCTACGGAATCAAAAACAGTTCTGGATGAGTTAAAGCGAAAAATTGGTGAAATGGAAGCCTCAATTGAAGGAGAGATAAAAGCGGGTAAGGTTGTTGACCCCACCACTCAGGTAGCACTTGATGATGCACTTGCACTTCAAGCTGAACTTGCCAAAGGAAGTGAACGATTTTTTCAGTTCGGGCTTTATATCACTATTCCTGCAGACTCAAAAGAAGAACTTGACAACGTCACCAAAGAAGTAGACTCCTCTCTCTCTTCAATTCTCATAATCGCCAAGCAAGCAACACTCGAACACGAAGAAGGATTTAAGTCAACTGTTCCCATGTTTTCAGATAAACTCGCGGTATGGCGCAATATGGACACCACCTCTCTTGCCACAACCTTTCCATTTTCAACTGCAGCACTTACCCGGAATGAAGGCATTCTTTATGGTATGAATCAACACGATGGGAGTCTTATAATATTCGACAGATTTACTCTGGAAAATGCAAACTCAGTAATTTTAGGAAAATCTGGAGGAGGAAAAAGTTTCTTTGTTAAAATGGAAGCGTTCCGCCTTCTCATGATGGGGATTGATGTGATTATTCTTGATCCTGAAAACGAATATCAAAAACTTACGCAGTCTATGGGAGGAGAGTTTGTGGTATTTTCTACAACATCGGAGTATAAAATAAACCCATTTGATTTGATCGGGGAAGTGGGGGAGGCAGATGAATTGTCAAATAAAATTCTTGATCTTCACTCACTCATGAAGGTGATTATGGGAGATATCACTCCCGCACAGGACGCACTGTTGGACAGAGCTCTTGTTATGACCTATCGTAATGTAGGCATCACTCAAGATCCGGCAACATTCAAACTTCCCGCACCTCTCCTTGAGGATTTATACAAGGTGTTTATGGGAATGGAAACACCAGAGGCCAAAGAAATGGCGGGTCGTTTAGAGAAGTTTGTAATGGGATCGGCCGCAGGAATATTTAATCAAAAATCAAACTTTGATATTAAAAACCATTTCACAGTGTTTGGTATTCGAGACTTGGAAGAGAATCTTCGACCAGTTGCTATGTATATCGTGCTTGATTATATTTGGAACAAGGTGCGTCGAGACATAAAAAAGCGAATCCTTATTGTTGATGAGGCATGGTATTTAATTAAACATAAAGACTCAGGTGCATATTTACACAGCTTTGCAAAACGAGCTCGAAAATATAAACTCGGTCTCACCACAATCACACAAGATGTAGAAGATTTCTTATCTACAGAAGAGGGAAAGGCGATTGTCACCAATTCATCGATGCAAATAATCCTCAAACAAAGCACTGCTGCAGTTGATAAGATCACTGATACATTCTATCTCACGGGTGGAGAAAAACATTTTCTCCTTTCTGCAGGAGTAGGAGAGGGACTCTTTTTTGCTGGCCAGTCGCATGTTGGTTTCCGTGGCATTGCGTCGGATGAAGAAAAGTCGATGATTGAATAATATTTATTCTTTACTTCTCATATACTGAAGAAACTGTCCAGGGGTCATAATAATAATATTTAAATCCTTCTTTATAATGTCCATGTTGAAATGCTTTATATTGTAGGTAATAAGAAAGCGAGACTTGGACAGTGAAGCTCCCGCAACAATATGAGCATCATTGACGTCTTTGACATACAAGCTGTATTTCTTTTTTATAACCGTCATCTGGAGTGATATTTTTTCAACCTTAATTTTATTATCAGGTGAAACGAGCGCATCAAGATGTGTTTTATGTAGGTTGAGCCTCTCAATTACCAGATAGAGCTCACTTAAAGAAAAAGAAGACACTATTTTTATATGGGGAGAAGTATTAATGAACTGGTAAGAAGCGCCTTTCGAAGAAATAATTGACGAGATAACGACGTCTGAATCTAAAAAGAGCGAAACCATATTACAAGATTTTTCTTATATTCATAAGTTCATCTTGAATCTTCCCAATATTTTTATCATCTTCCTTTTCGGCCAAATACAGATCATAGTCTAGACCGGTGAGGGCAAAGTATAAAGAGGTAGCTGAAATCCTGTAAACTTTCCCGATTTTCTTTGCTACAATTTCTCCTCGATTGATAAGGTCATACACAGTATTTTTTTTCAATTGAAGAAATGTAGCAACTTGCTCTGGAGTATACATTTGTGGGATCTGCAGTTTGTTTAACATGACAAAAGTATACAATACACCACAAAAGATGTCAATACACGTTAAAAAACACATGATTTATACATCTGAAGAGACAGGTTTTAAACCTGTCTCTACAAACAAACATGCAATCACGTATTGGTAGAGACGCAAAATTTTGCGTCTCTACTGTGCAGGTGTGCTGCATAAATTATCTAGTCCGGGGTCATGGATAAGATATTATTTAAGAAATTTTGTCATCGCGATCCGCCATTGGCGGAGTGGCGATTTGCCTAACATTGTTTTTTGTAGAGATCTCTTTAACTACATTAAAGATTTCTGCTGTGTCACTTGTGTGAAGAAAAAGAGACGATTGAATAAATAAGAAAAAACCATAGGTAATCACAATAAATTTACGGAGCTCTTTTTTTATTAAATTTGATTTAGGCTTTCAGTTAACCTACCTAATTCAACTTTACCGTTATAACCGGAGCTTTTAATATCTCATATGGAGTCGTTTCACCTAACACTATCGATCCTTTAAGCGCTACTTGTTTTACAGTTGATTCTTCATGTAAAACTGCAATTGATGTACACCCGAATATTTTATCGGTATTACTATTTCTACTGATTCGACTACTTGCCTCGCTAATATAAAAGACACTTTCAGTTGGGTTTCCTAGCATATAAGCTCTTTGAAGGAGTCGAGTACTAGTAATACCTGGATACTTCATACATACTTGGTAAACGTCATCTTTATTAATAATAAGTACATTTCCATCAGTATCCGCTGGAGTCATTTTTGATTGATTCCATGCGAGGACTTGAATTGCATTAGATTGAGAATCTGTAGATTGTGTAGATGAGTTTTGGGATGGTTGTGTCTGAAGGGTGTTTGCAGCGGTTGTATTATTACACTGAACACAATTTTTATCTGGCGAATTATGAACATAATTGAGGCATTTTCCACTTTTAGTTACTCCACAATTTGCTTGACATCGATACATTCCTCCCCCCATATCTTTTCCAACAGCGCATCCAGCAGCTCTTGTACTTGTTGATGTTGGTTTTTGAGTAAGTTGGACAGCGCCAAAAGCAAAAGCTCCAAGAGCTACCACAGCAAGAATCATAACTCCCACTGATTTGTTAAAACAAAACTTTTCATTTTTCATATATCTCTCATTATGGAGAGAGAGAGAGGAAATCAAGCCCAAATATAAATCTTCAAGTATAATATCAATTATGATTCGCACACGAATTGCACCTTCCCCCACAGGCAAAGATGTTCATATTGGATCTGTTGCTACGGCTCTTATGAACTATGCATGGGCAAAGAAAAATGGGGGAAAGTTCATCATTCGCATAGAAGATACTGATCAGTCTCGACTTGTTCCAGGAGGAGAGGCAAAAATGCTCAATACTCTACAGATGCTTGGTATTGTTGCAGATGAGTCGCCACTCGTTGGTGGTCCATTTGCTCCCTATCGACAATCTGAACGATTAGCTATTTATAAAAAATATGCAGAGGAACTTGTGGAAAAAGAAAAAGCATATTATTGCACCTGTTCCTCAGAACGACTTAATGAAATGCGTTTAAAGCAGCAAGCTGAAAAAAAAGTACCAAAATATGATCGCTTCTGTGTAGCTAAGCAAGATGAGGTAAAAAAAGAGATACAAGGTGGAGCACGTTATGTTATTCGTCTTCTCGTGCCTGAGCGAGAAGTGGTGTTTACCGACCTTATTCGAGGTGAGGTGAGATTTCATTCATCAACAATAGATGATCAAGTTCTTCTTAAGTCGGATGGATTCCCCACCTACCATCTCGGGGTAGTAGTGGATGACCATTTAATGGAAATATCCCATGTGCTCAGAGGTGAAGAGTGGCTTCCTTCTACTCCAAAACACATCATTTTGTATGAAGCGTTTGGATGGACTCCACCATCATTTGGACATGTATCACTTCTTCGCAATCCGGACAAATCAAAACTCTCAAAGCGAAAAAATCCTGTTTGGGCTTCTGAATATGTCGATAAAGGAATATTTCCTGAAGCGCTCCTCAACTATCTCGCCCTCATGGGATGGAGTCATCCAGAAGGAAAAGAACGATTTAGTTTACAAGAGTATATCGACGTTTTTGATATTAAGGATATTCAAACAACAGCTCCTGTATTTGATCAAATTAAACTTGAATGGATGAATGGGGAATATATTCGAAACTTGAATCTTGAAACGTTAAACTTAAAAATATTGGAATATATTGGAAAATCATATGATGAAAAAATAGTGAAGAAAACAATTCCACTTGTTCGAGAACGACTAAAAAAACTTTCAGACTATATACCTCTTTGTGAGTTTTTCTTCACATCACCAAAAATATATGAGATAGATTTAGAAAAATATAAAGAACAATTAACAAAAATTGGCGATAAAATACAATCTATAACTGAATTTACTACGGAGCAAATTGGACTAATAATGGGGGAGTGCGCACAGGAACTTGAGATGAAAAACAGTGAATTTTTTCAATTACTCCGTGTAGCGATTACGGGAAAAAAAATCTCACCTCCCTTGAATGAGTCCATGGAGATTTTAGGGAAAGAAGAATGCCTCAATAGAGTTAACTCTTTAACTGTATAACTCCTGCCAATGTGGGTCTACTTCCACCATTACATCCAGATATACTTTTTTTCCTATAGCGAGAGCTATCTCTTTTCGTGCATAACTACCAATTTCTTTTATTTTTCGTCCAGATGCGCCAATTATCATTCTCTTGTATCTATCCTCGGTAGTGAGAATACGTGCCTTTATAAATGTCATATCATTTGATCTATTCTTTATTTCATCTACTACGACAGTTGTGGTATAGGGGATCTCTTCGCCCATCATCAGAAATACCTTTTCACGAATAAGCTCTGCCACGAACGTTTTACTATCAATATTCATCACAGGGTATGGATTTACATGCTCGAGGTTTTCATCATCTTGCTTGTCTGGCATCAGTTCAAAAAGAGCATCAAGTAGTGGTCCAAGGTGCATGTTTTGAAGTGCAGAGATTTCAAATGAGTTGGTGAACTCTTCTTTCATAAACTCATATTGGGCAAGATAGGACTCATTTTGCTTATCGATCTTATTTATCACCAAAATCACTGGTTTATTCATTTGACGCACAATTCCAAGCACTTTTGCCTCCTCAAAATCACGCCGTCTGGTATGGTCTACCATATAAATCACGGCATCGACGTTTTCATGAAGGGTAGATAGGGTATTTTGGTTAATTTTTTTAGAAAGTTTATCTTCTGCTTTTGCAAAGATTCCTGGTGTATCTATAAAAACAATATTTCCCCGTGGTTCATCAAGGAGTGCACGGATAGGGAAGCGAGTGGTTTGCGCTTTTGGGGAGGTAATAGCCACTTTCTGACCAATGAGATTGTTTAAAAACGTTGATTTTCCTACATTCGGACGCCCCACAAGGAGCACCTTGCCGCTCTTTTTCTTGATTTCTTCCATTCCCTATTGTACCAAATGAAACTAAGTTCCGTGTGGTAGCATATATTCACTATGGACACTGCGGATGGGACAATTATTAGGCGTATTCAAGAAGGAGATATTAATAAATTTGAGGAATTAGTGGAAAAATACTCCCCAAAAATTCACTCGTTTATTAGCGCTCGATTGTTTGATAAATCACACGGAGATGATATTGTGCAAAATAGCTTTATTCAGTTTTATAAATCTCTTGAGCGATTTGATATCACAAAGCCAGTATATCCCTATCTCCTTCAAATTGCACGAAATGAACTCTATATGTTTTTTCGAAAAAATCACTCGACTGTGTCACTTGATGACAATCTTACTCATGCAACGACAGAGCTTGCTTATGAAGATCCAATAGAAACAATTGTATCCGGATTAAAGTCAGATCATAAAGAGGCTCTTCTGTGGTTTGCTGAAGGATACAGCTATGAGGAAATTGCAAAAAAACTTAAAAAACCTCTCAACACAGTGCGCACTCTCATCCGAAGAGCACGGTTATATATTCAAAAAAATTATGCACATGAAAAATAAAATGTCACTTAGTAAAAAAATACTTAACTCGATTTATTTGTATGAAACAAAAAGGGTTACCACACAATCGGCGATCCAACTCGTTCTCATTATTGTATTTTGTATTACCATCTTAGTGTTTGGTGGAGTAATTGTAGACATTGTTACTGAAAATCAACTACTTGAGCTTATTTCAAATTGGCGCATTTCAAATACTCCCTTGATTGGATCTATACTTATAGGAGAGATTCCCTATTGGCTCTTTCTGTTAGCTGGGGGAGGGGTTGTAGGAGTGGTCACGCTTCTCTGGTATGTGATTGGGAGAAGGAGAGTGATTTTACACAAGATTCAGTCGATTTTATCGTATTGGTTTGGGCTCTAGTGAAACTATTTATCTATAAAAGTCATATATATTATATGAATAGAACAAAACTATTTTCAATTTTGATATGTACCCATGTTTATTTTGCATATGCCTCTCCACTCTTGGCTGCGCCTTCAAAAAAGACCACACTCATTCAAAAAGCGAAGGAAATCGTTCGTAGTTCTATGCAAAACCAAATAAGAGGAGTGGTAACTACTACACGCGGCGAGACCATAACAATACAAAATAATAAAAAGACCGTTCAGGTGCAAACATCCGACCAGACTGATATTAGACGAAAAAATGGCGATGCTGGTTCTCGTCAGGAAATCAAGAAGTTTGATGAAATTGTGGTGATTGGAAGACAAAGGAAAGATAATCCATCAGAAATTACAGCCTCCTATATCCGACAGCTCAGCACTTCGCCTACTTCTACTTCACCCCGGAAGAAGGGTCGATAGAATTAAAAAGAAGTGGAGACTCACCTGTTGGAAGTTCTTCAACATCTCTCAACTTTCGTTGCATCTGCTTTGTTCTCGTTCCCACCAACAAATCAAGATCGGAGTCTGCTTGCCGGATTTTCTTTTGTGCATTCTCCAATACCGTCTCAAAATTCTTAAACTCTGTTTTCACTTCTCCCAATACTTTCCACACTTTGCTCGATTGTTTTTCAATCATGAGTGTTCTAAATCCCATTCTAAACCCACTTAAAGAAGAAGCAAGAGTTGAAGGCCCCGCGACATTCACATGAAACTTATTCTGCAACTTCTGAATAAGATCTGTTTTTCTCACAATTTCAGCGTATAAGCCTTCGGTTGGGAGAAAGAGGATTGCAAACTCGGTGGTGTAGGGAACATCGATATATTTGTCATGGATATCCTTTGCAAATCCTTCAATATCATCTTGTAACTTTTTAGAGTATAGAGTAATCTGCACCACATCGCCCGTTTCATATGCATTAATAAGTGCAATATAGTTTTCAGTGGGGAACTTAGAATCTACTGGGAGATAGACTGGACCATTTTCATCTCCAGGAAGTTTTATTGCAAACTCAACCAAATCATTGCTGTTCTTTTTTGTTTTAACGTTTTTTTCATATTGATCAGGAGTTAAGATATCCTCAATAATATTTGCTAATTGAATTTCACCCAATACCCCCCTCGTTTTTACATTGGTGAGCACTTTCTTGAGGTCGCCGACTCCTGTTGCAAGCGACTGCATTTCACCCAACCCCTTGTGTACCTGTTCAAGCTGAGTTTGAACGGTTCGAAATGATTCACTCAAGCGTTGTTCTAGCGTCTTATGTAGTTTCTCATCCACAGTCTCCCTCATTTTTTCAAGCTTTGTATTGGTGTCATCTTGAATTCGTTTTAGTCTTTCTTCAATAGTTCTGGTCATTTTATCCAAACTCACTCCCAACTCCTCTCGTGTTTGATGGAGATTTTTTGAGTTTTCCTCACGATTTTTAGGGAACTCATCTTTCAAATTATGTACATTTAACAAAAGCTCTATAAGCTGTGTTTTCAAATCATCTGGGAACTCAACTTTCTTTTTTAAGAGAAGAACACCAACAACAAAGGTTAGAGCAACGAGAACCACAATAACGTATAGCATTGATATAATTAGGACATTAATAATCAGTTACTAGTATAACTCATATGAAAGGATTCATCACATTTATTCGAGAGCAAGGGGTTATGGGTTTGGCTGTTGGATTTATTTTAGGAGGAGCTGTATCTAAGGTGGTCACTTCACTTGTAAATGACCTTATCAACCCTCTTGTTGGGATATTCTTGGGAAGAGCAGGGGAGTTGAAGAAAATATTCCTGCAAATTGGCCCGGCCAAAATAATGTGGGGTAACTTTCTTAACTCATTTATCGATTTCACCATAATTGCAGTCGTCGTATATTTTGGCGTCAAAGGTTTAGGACTTGATAAAATCGACAAAAAGAAGACATAAAAAAACACTATCGGTTTTCAGTAGTTAAACTTAAATTCCAGATAGTGTTTTTTATTGGTTAATAGCTTCTTCTACGATCATCATTTCTGAAACCACCATCTCTTGGTCGCTCTTCTTTTGGTCGAGCCACGTTGACGATGATTTTTCGGCCATCAACTTCTTTTTCGTTCATTTGTGCAATTGCGGCTTGTGCTGCCTCTTCAGTTGCAAATGTAACAAATCCAAAGCCTTTTGACCTACCAGACATACGATCTGTAATTACCATGGCTTCTACAACTTCACCGACTGATGCAAAAAGATCGCGAAGGGAGTCATTGTTGATGCTCCATGGAAGATTACCGACAAATAATTTTTTGTTATCCACTACTCTTGTAACACCTCCTTTAGATTATGAGAAAATTCCCAAGAACCCGCACCTTACGGACGGAACCTTAGATTAACTGGTCATAATTATATCATATATCCCACTCTAAAGTCCAATAAGACGCCATAAAAAGCTGTTGTTAGGCTCTAAAACAAAACCCCTCCATTTTGGAGGGGAATTTGTTTAAAACAGGCGAAGCTTACTTCTTTCCTGTTTTTTTTGTCTTTGATTTCTTTACAGCTTTCTTCACTGCTGCATGCACCTTTTTCTTCACTGCTGGTTTCTTTTTTGCTCCCTGCTTTTTCTTAGTTGCCATAGAAAAAAAATAATATGTAACATATTCACAGTAACAGGTATTTCTTTATGTAGCAACAGAAGATATTATGAGCACTTCCTTTTCTTTTTTTGTAAGTTTTTTTATCATGCATTCTCGTTTTAAAGCAAGTGATAGGGAAGGGTATTGTTCTACATATACGAGAATAACAGGTCGTCTTGCTTTTGTATATTTTGCCCCCTTTACGGTTGAAGAATTATGCTCTTTCACTCGTTTTTCAATATCTTTTGTCTGACCACAATAGAGAGAATTATCTTTACACCGAACAATGTATACAAAGTACATATTATTGTGGAATAATATAGAGCTCTTCCTCAGCTCGAGTAACTGCAGTATACAACCATCGTCTCCACTGTTCATCATCCATTTTTGAAAAACGCTCTTCAAATAATATCACTCGTTTTGCTTGACTGCCTTGGGCTTTATGAACAGTGAGGGCATATCCAAAATCAAAAAGGTCACCCGCCAGTATTGCTGATCGTTTATTAGTAAAGTTGAGAGCAGATACGCTCATAAATTGGTCTTTTGAAATGAGTCCCTTATATAATCCATCCTCTCCATCCATCTGAATAACAGCTTTATACCAACCGGTCGACTCATCACTAATTTTTTGAATCGTTCCTGTCATTCCGTTGAACACATGTTTTTCATGATTATTCCGCAAACAAATTACTCTATCTCCCACCTGTGGAAGGGGAGATGAAAAACCTAAGGTATTTCTGATATGAAGATTTAGTTTTTTTCGAGTACGATTGTATCCGCAAAGCACTAATGTATCTGGAGAGTAATTACTCAAGAGTTCACTTACTGTTTCCTGAGCATCAGTATCTTCCCTTGAAAATTTTCTTACAAAATCCCCGTAGGTTCCCGGCTTAATATATCCAGTTAATCTAGCTTGAATAGATAATTCTATGATTGGATTACCCACAGCTTGTCGATGAATTTCCGTAAGTTCCAATTTTGGCTCGGCTATTAAATGAAATGATCCAGAGATAGGAGGGAGTTGTCCATGATCTCCCACAACAATGATAGGGACTTTATAAGAAAGTAAGTGGAGCCATATCATCTCATCGACCATTGACGCTTCATCGATAATGATAAGATCTC
Source organism: uncultured Gammaproteobacteria bacterium (assembly GCA_964459595.1). Taxonomy (GTDB): domain Bacteria; phylum Patescibacteriota; class Microgenomatia; order UBA1406; family GWC2-37-13; genus JAKBEU01. The sequence goes on along the minus strand of CAYWLV010000004.1, from coordinate 1,344 downwards.
GATCAATTTTTTCTTTCTGTTGCCACCCAATTATCTCCTCCTGTTCGTTTACGATAGGAGAATAAATCAGCGAATGAATGGTTCCAACCGTATCTTCAGAAAGAATAACATTGGCCTCTTTTAATTTATTCCGAAGTACACGAGCGGCTTTACCTGTATAGCTTACAAAGCCCACTTTGAGCTTTTTATTCATTTTTGCAATCCGTTTTCGAAGTACAGCAATGAGCGTTGTTTTTCCTGTCCCTGCATACCCACCAATAGTAATAAATGAATCAGATTGTGACTTATCTTTTTTACACCATGAAACAACATCTGTTAAAACTTTCTTTTGTCCTGGGGAGAGTGAAATCATATGGGACTCACATGATACTACTTTTTCATGCGCTTTAGTACCGTTTGATATCCGCCACAACCTCTATTTAGCCATTGAGCAACACGAGTTACTGTGGTTGTTGAGGTACCCACTTGTTTAGCTATTTCTAAATAAGAAAGATCATCAGTTAGTAATTTTGCGATTGTAATTCTATTTGAGAACTCTTCAATTTCAGCAGGGGTAAGAATATCTCGAAGAAGAGCGGCTACTTCTTCTTGACTTTTAACGAGAGAGAAGGCTTTAATTAGCAACTTCTCTCGATCATTTCTTGGTTTGTAATTATTTACCATACAATAATTATATCACTTGACAGAGACATATTAACGTGTTAACATACTAACATGTCACCTATTTTCAACCTGTGGCTTCATCAAATCTCGCATATCTAGGCGGGATACTTCTTGTATATACAATTTGTTCCCCCGCCTATAAGGGTGGTGTTTTCTGCCCATAAACCTTTCAATTACTATTTATTTTTTAATGTATGAAAACTGTACTTATTGATTGCACTTTAACTGGCGGACGAGGGCCTGCTAAAAAAACAGCTGAGTTTATTTGGGAGTGTCAAAGACTTAATATCCCATACAAACTCATTACTGATAAAAAACTAGTGGGCGTTTTGGCCGATTTAGGCATTAAACCTGATTATATTATCCCGATAGATATTTCCTCAAAAAACACTGAAATATATGAATTGTTTGAGAATCAGTTCAAACGAATATCCTATGATATTTTAGTAAAGTTTGGAGCTCAAGGAAAACCGTACATCATAATTGATGGGGGGCTTCCCGATGTATATGAGATGTATCCAAGTATGTATGATGCAAATACGTATAACAGCGCACTCGCATATATTGTCACATCAAACTTTCCTTGGGTACCAAATCCAATATCATCCGCTAACAATGTTAAGGTTGGGTATTTTCCTCTCTCCAAAAAAACAATGATGTTTATTGAAAAGATTAAAGGGA
>CAYWLV010000003.1:81668-138853 GCA_964459595.1 uncultured Gammaproteobacteria bacterium | reverse complement strand
TTGTTGAGGCAGTAATTGTTTTGCTGAGGGATGGAGTTATATTAGGATTTGTAATGGTGATGACAGGGGCTGAGGTATCAACCACAACAGAGTTTACCATGCCATTTACCCCTCCAAAAGCACCACTTAATCCTCCATCAGATGATTCAGATGCGCAGTTTGTTCCACTGTATGGAATAAAATATGCATTGTAAATACCGCTCGTATTAGGAGCAGTAACTGTGAAATTTTCTGTATATACATTTGCTCCTGATGTGTTTCCACCAACATTTACGCAACCAGATGTTCCCCCAGAACCTGGGAGGGTGGAAATTCTCCAACTCACCGACTGCCAGTCATTCGCATTGTTGCTTCCTGTAGTTGTAACTTGCATTACAACAGCAATTGTTGCATTTGCCAATACAGCTGTGGTTGCTCCCCCATTTAAGGTAACTGAGTTGGTTGTTCTACTATCGGTAAATGTAGTTGTTGCAACAACTGCACCGCTATCATCTTTAACTTCTACTAAGTAGAGTGCTCTATATTCCCCCAATTGGTCCTCAAAAGTAATAGACCCATCCTCAAGTGCAACCGTTTTGCCTGTATGAACTATCTTTTCAAGGTCGGTATCTTGAGAACTAATAACGACAGTGTAAGAGGCTCCTGGAATAAAATTTTTACCACTCACCGTCACTTTTTCATAGGGGTGATAATCTAATTTATCTGTCCATGTGGCGGGAACAAGTGTAGGGTCTGCATAGGATCCATCTAGTTTAATAATATCTACGGCAACAGTTTCATCAGGAAGAGCAGGAGCATTTGTAGGTGTAAGAGTGAGAGTTTCTGTGGGGGTAATTTGTGAATTAACCTGAGTTGAGATACCATCACGTATTTGGTCGGTGGGAGTAATTGGAGGTTCAACAGTTGGCACAACGATAGAATCAACTGCAACTGTCGGTGTGAGTGATTCTATTGGAACGACTACAGTAGGTTCTATTAAAATTGTTGGCTCAATAGTAATTTCCGGGACTGGTGTGCCTGTGGGAACTTCTTCCGTTATGAGTTCTGCTGATTTGGTTGACGTACTGTCTTGTGCTAAAACAGGTCGAAACACTACTGAATAGAAAGGAAGAACGGATTGAAGAAAAAGAGAGGATATAGTATAAAAAGTCAACAAACGGAAAAAGAGTGTCTTTCTCATTCCCCTATCTTACTCCTTTTTTACTCGTTGTCAATAGTCTATAACTTTACTAAAATGCTTGTCATATCATTCTATATACTCATACCATCTGTATTTAAATTTTATCATTTATAATGATGAAATGTCATCAAAACAGAAAGGTGCTCTTTTCTTTTCACTTTCCATGATAAGTATTGGTTCTACAGCACCAATTAGCAGTGAAGTTTTGAGACATTTCCCCATTTTTTTTGGCGTTTCTGCGATTCTCCTCAGTACCAGTATCTCACTCCTTCCCTTTCTTACAGGAATTCAAACCACACTGAAAAGCCTCACTCGCTCAGACTGGAAGCTTCTATTTTTGCAATCGCTCCTGGGAGTTGTTTTATTTCGCATCTTTTTTTTCTATGCAATACAATTTAGCGGGCCGGTTGAAGCGGGTGTCATAAATAGTCTCACACCGGCAATCATGGTGGGAATCAGCTACTTCTTCTTTCGTGACACAATAAAACCTTTGGAAATTGGGGGAGTCTTGTTAGCTGTTTTTGGTGTGCTTATCATGAAGAGCGATCTGTTTCTCACATCTCATCAAAACGTCACACTCTGGGGTACAGTGTTTGCATTATTCGCGGCAATTCTTGACACCGTATTTATTCTCACTGGGTCCAAGCTCCCCTCCAAACTCAATCCGTTTCACAAAACGAGTATTGTTATTGCTGTATCTCTCATTTGTTTGCTCCCCATGGGGATATGGGAGGGTGCGCAAATCTCCTGGAATCAAATCTCGCTTACGTCATGGATTCCAGTGTTATTATATGGAGTAGTTTCAAATCCAATTTCCTATATTTGTCTTTTTATGGGAGGAGGGGCGATTCCAACTGCGCTTTCTGGAACTCTCACCAGTTTTATTCCCCTATCCACGCTGTTCTTTTCGTATCTTCTGACGGACACTAAGCCCACGACATATCATCTTGTGGGGACAGCGGTGGTGGTTCTTTCCATCATCTTTATTTCGCGCTCTCACTCTAAAAGCCCACCCCACTCCACATAGCTAAATCCTCTCCGTACAAATGGACGGAGCTCCTGAGGCATGATTGGTTTAATAGGTTTTTCTTGTAGTCCTTGCCAGTCGAGAAATACTCGAAGCACCGAGTCTGGCTGTGGTGTTATTCGCATGGGGACAAATGCATTCATATCCTGTGTCTGAATAAAGCTCAGTCGATAATATGGTTTATTTTGTTTACTCATTTTTGTCACCCAATACTCAATCATGTCTGCTGCCTCAGAATCAGTAAAACCCAACACGCTCAGCTTTTCTTTCAAGAATAATTTGAGCTGATTTTTTTCCACCACCCATCCCCCATCAACTGTTGGATATGGTTGCACCTCATTTTTCCCAGACCAATAAATATATGGATAAGTATTATTGTTACATGCCGATGCAGCATACTCAGATCCAACATGTGAACTATCAAGTGCTTTACAATTGGTGAACTCTGGTTGTAAGTCCGTAAGCAAACCATTTGGGTTTGCTTTCACAAACCAACCCTTGGTATATGTTGGGATATTGATATTGAGTGTCATTGGTGTTGCAAAAGAGAGGTGAACCTCGGTTGGTTTTTCAGGATATAAATACACCACAGGTTTTCCACATCCTCCCATAAGTTGTAAATCAAATTCACCCAACACTACAAATCGTCCCCATGCATCTTTCGCAAAAATGAGCGGGTGCTTTTTATCATACTCAGCAAGAAGAGGAATTGTCATGCCTTTGTTCACAGCCTTAAACGACTCCTCTCCCTGATCGGTTTTTGTGTGATACAAAAGAGTGGTGAGTGGGTGTTGTGCTGTCTTTAACACAAACAATGGGTACACAGAAGAGGAGTTCACGGGAACTAAATCACTCTCCTGAATCCCATCTACAACATATGTACTCAAATTCCCTCCACATGCCCCAGGAAAAGCCGAGTCATAAGACGAATAGAAGTCAGCTCCAAGCCCCTCCGTTGCCCGACTCAGTCTGAGTCCAGGAAATGGATGAGAAACAGGTGATTCTGGATATTCTTTTATTTTTTTGTTTGTATAGAGTTCAACTTGTTTTTTATATTCAATATATTTTTTTTCATCTTGCGCGCGAGATGCAATATATGCATTTACATCTCTTTCTGTAGACAAAATATAGGAATATGTTATTCCAACACTATCAACCGCATGTACGAGAGTGGAACTTTTCAAATACTTCTCTCTCGTAGCTTGATCTGCCTGTTCTTTAGCATTTTGAGGTTTGCCATTGCTCCAATCGGTCCCTCCCGCATATAACGTAAGATTATCTATTTCTGCCGTAAGCTTTTGTTCAGTTTGAAATGTTGAGATGGGCACTTCCTGATAGATGTCATTTCCATTTTTGTCTTTCCCTCCAGTCTTTTTGTTTTCAAGCAGAACGCTCTCGCGACGAATAAGTTTAAAGGGAGATTCTACAGATATGGTTACTGGATGACTCGAATCAAATGTGGTAATTCTCGAAATTTTACCTTTATCTAAGTACATATATGGATTATCCCAGTCGGATTCTGGATAGTTTATTGTTTTGGAGAGTGGATCATCAAGAACGTATGATATATAATCCGTTGTTGCCAACATAAACTGCAAGCTTGGACCGGGACCCTCCGATGGTCGAATCGCAAGAACTCGTTTATATCCTTTCAGTTCTCCACTAAGAAATGTGCCCGCCTCATAGTACACAAGCGATTCTGGAACCCCATTTTCCTTATCACTATCGCTTATCTTAAACAGTCCCAAATCATTTGAAAGCTTATTGATAGTACCTGAAAAAAGAGGATCTGCATGCCTGTCTGTGGGATACTGTGTAGGCACAGTACTTTTAGTTTGTTTTTGCGTTTCATTGGTTTGAGTTTTGCTTGCTGAACGAACACCCCAATAGTATGCTCCTGCCACAATTCCTCCAAATACAATAACGAGAAGAACTATCTCAAGCGTGGTAAATCCTTTGGATTTGTGCATCTCTGTTTTCATAGGAGTAGTGAAGAATATACTAATAATGATTTATTATACACACAATTGAGAATTGCAAAACAGGTTGTAAATCCAAAGGGCGGAAAGTAGAATAGAGATAGATTAAAAAGCGGATCCGTAGTTCAGTTGGTAGAACGTTGCATTCACATTGCAAAGGTCACAGGTTCGAGTCCTGTCGGATCCACAGCGTTCCACTCTCATAAAATTGTTGCAAACGAAGAATGAAATAGTATACAATCAGAGGATATGGATTTTTTTGATATAGACTTTCTTGAGGTAGGAAAAAGCATCATCAACTTTGTAATGGACATTCTCGAAACAGTGGTATTTGTAGGTTCTCTCTTCATTGTGGTATATCTTTTTGTAGCACAGCCAAATCAGGTAAAGGGCGCGTCAATGGACCCCACCTTTGGCACTGGCGACTACATATTCACCAGTAAAGTAACGTATAAAATGCGCGCGTATCATCGAGGAGATGTGGTAGTGTTTAAGTCGCCCCACAATCCTGACATTGAGTACATCAAACGTATTATAGGAGTCCCTGGAGATGAAGTAATGGTGAAGGACAATGAAGTGTTTGTAAATGGCAGACAGCTCACCGAAAACTATATCGCTGCAAAAACAAATTTATGGGAAGGCGGTTTTTCCAAAAACGGAGTTCCCACAAAAGTTGAAGATGGATACTTATTTGTGATGGGAGATAATAGACCTCGTTCCTCAGACTCAAGAGAGTTTGGTCCTATCGTGCAAACCAGTGTCATTGGCCAGGTATTTTATCGCTACTTTCCGCCCAGTAAAGTTGGTATTATTCCAAACCCATTTCCTTCAGACTTTCAATCATACGGAAAAAGCGATCCACGCCTTTCTTTCGCATCTCCATTGATCCCTTCCATTCAATAAGAAGTTTTGTTTTAAGCCGTGTTTGTGTTATTTTTGCCTCTGCCTTAAACTTTTCACTTACTGTTGTCTGTAAACTATTGACTTCTGACTTTTCAATATACTCTCCCCCCGGCTGAATGCCATGAAGCTTTTCACGCACCAACTCTTCCGTTTGAAGTACCGTTAGATTTTCTGCTAATACTTTCTCGTATACAGTAAGAATGTCTTCTTGAGTTTTAAGGAGAGATAAGACGAACAAGTGACTGAGTGAAATGAGGTGAGAGTAGAATCCGTCCATAATAACCTCTGACAGTTTATTGAGTCGCATGATATGACATAGGTAAGAAGGTTTGAGTCCCAGAGCGCTTGCAAGGTCTTTTACCTTTATATGTTTTTGATGAATAAGAAAGTTGACAAGCTTTGTTTTTCCGAAGTAATCTGGTTCCCGTTTTATTTGTTCAATATACTCAATTAGTTCTTCGTCCATACGCTCATTTTAGCATACAGGAAGGCAGGTTATACAACGCAGATGTAAGTTTTACCTAAGTTCTTTATAAACTCCACTTTTCCGGTTTTGAGTGCATGTATTGTAAAGTCATTTGCAATCATGGCTCCTTCTCCTGCATAGTAGCGAGTACCTTTTTGTGTGAGAATGATATTTCCCGCAACTACTTGTTCACCACCATATTTTTTGATGCCAAGTCTTCGTGCATGTGAGTCTCGATTTCCTTTTACTGCGCGCTGCGCTTTTGTATGGGCCATAGTTAGTCTTTAGCTATTAGTAATTTGCAAAATAATTTTTATTATATACTCACAATCTGTACTTTTGTATATTTTGGTCTAAATCCAGTTACTTTTCTGTATCGTGCCTTTGCTTTAAACTTTGCGATGCGGACTTTGTCACCTAATACATGCTCTAATACCTTAGCTTTTACTTTTGTATCAAGAAGTGGGTAGCCAACTTCAACATCTCCCTCTGGAGTGAATGTAGCAACTGTCTCAAATTCGTATGCAGCATCTTTTTCTGCTTTCAAAAGATCCACTGTGAGGATGTCGTTTTCCTTGGCAATATACTGCTTTCCCCCTGTTTTAATGACCGCTATTTTACTCATAAGTTGTAAGTATACCCTACTAATTCGTAATTTTCAATGTGATTTTATGTTTTGGCAAGTGCAAAACCAACACAGAGTGCCACAAAAAAAGATCCTCCGAAGGAAATAAACGGAAGAGCAATACCGGCAATCGGTAATAAACCGAGATTCATCCCCACATTTACCCCTGTTTGAATAATAAGAAGTGAGGCTAATCCCATACTATATAGGTATTTATATCTACTATCTGAGTCGTCGGCTCCGATAAACTTGTAGGCACGAAATAAAAGAAGTGCAATGAGAGTAAACTCTCCCAAAAGCACGAATACTCCCCCCACAAACCCAAACTGCTCCACAAGTGAGGAAAATGCAAAATCAGTATTATTCTCAGGCAAAAAAAACAATCTGCTTTGCGTACCAAGCCCCAGCCCCTTGCCCAAAAACTGACCAGATCCCACGGTGATTATTGCTTGGATCATATTATATGCTTCCCCCTGTGAATCGACGTGAGGACGAAGAAAACTGGTGATGCGCGCCTGTTGATAGTCATGCAAAAAAAACCATCCAAAAGGAAGAAGAATGAGCACAAGTAGTCCAGAAACTACAATATATTTTTTAGGGATATCCGAGAGAAGAAGCATACAGATGAGAATACCAATAAACACCGATGCATTTCCTAAATCTGGCTGTTTTAACACGACAAATGTGGGGAGAAAGGTAACAAACAAGAGGGTGGAAAAGAAAAAGGGCGTCATGTCACTTCTCGCTCTTCCACTGAGCAATCGAGCCAGATACATGATATAAAAAATCTTTAAAAACTCTGATGCCTGAAAGTTTACAAATCCGAGATCTATCCACCTTTTAGATCCCTTTACCTCTAGTCCAATTATGAAGGTGATAATAAGAAGAGCAAAAAAACTCCAAAATATTGTTTGAATATTTGCAATAAAAAACCGTCTCCCAATACGTTTTATCACAAAAAAAGCAATCGCTCCAGCTGCGATGTATCCCATCTGAGACATCCCAAATCGTGTTTTTATACCAAACTGATTAAAGAGCGAAAAAATCCAGAGAAAAAAAGAAGGAATAAGAAGAGAAGTCATAAAGTTATAAAGTTCATAAAGTTTATAAAGTAAAATCCAAACAACAGGTGGCAGAATTGAAGGGACCCGTCACGCGCGCACAAAGTGCCCGCCAGCAGGCTTGGCAGCTTTGGAGCACTGACGGGAAGCAATCAATTCTGACGGAATCTGGAAATAAACCTTATTCGCTAATCGATAATTCACCCTCAACAATTTCTGATGCTAATACTCTCTTTGCGATATACTCTTTAAACTGTATGAACTCAGCTGGAATCGTAAGTTTTATTTTTTGATCCTGTTTCACTTGCTTGATTTTTCGCTGTTCTTGTATTGCCCGCACTAAATCTCTCATCTTTCCCTCAGCAACGAGTGCATCGGTGAGCACTGTATCAAACACAACTCCCACAGTTTCTCCTGTACCCGTATTTAATATCACTTTTTTTACATTTAACTCCGCCTTTAAAATGTCTATATATTCATCTGGGAGTGGCTTTGTGCCTTTGGGGAGGGTGAAACTCACAGATGCGAGTGGTTGACGTACCTTTAATTTCCCTTCTTTACGAACTCGATGCCCAGCTTCAGCAAGAGTACGAACGAGAGCCATGTGCAAAATGGTGTTTGAACTAGAAAGTGGTGCAAGATCAATCCATTCAGCCAAATGTACCGACTTTTCTCCTGTGAGATTGGTATAAATTGTATCGGTGATAAACGGCATAATTGGTGAAACTGTCACTGAAAACACAGTGAGAACACTGTGAAGTGTTGTGTAAAACGACTGCTTATCTTCTTTGCTATCGGAGTTCACCCACACTCTATCTCTACTACGACGGATAAACCATTGTGAAACATCTGCAATAAACATCTCGGCTCCCTGAGCCACGAGCAGTGCATTAAATGAGGTATAAGCATTTTTTGATTCAGCAACAAACTGTGCCAATCGCTCCATGATCCATGTATCAAGAATGCTTACTCGTTTGGTATCAAGAGAAGGTTTTCCTTGGATCTCCACTTTTTCCATTGTGGCGTAGTCTACAAAGAATTTGTAAACATTCCATACCATCAAATAAAACTGTCGTCGCACTTCATCTGCTTTCTTGTATCCAAATAACATATTGTCTGTTGGATTTTGCCTGGCATACATCCATCGCATCACATCTACTCCAATTTTTTCAGCCCCCTCATTAAACTCAATCGCATTTCCCCAGCTTTTGTGCATAGGTCGGCCATCTTCTCCTAAACATGTGCCAAATCCCAACACCGTTTTAAATGCTGGTCTGTCCTCCATCACTGTTGACATAGCAATCAGTGAGTAAAACCAGTTTTTGAACTGCCCTGGAAAACTTTCTGTAATAAAATCTGCTGGGAACCATTCTTCCCACTGTTTTTTATCGGCGAGATAAAGCGGATTATCTTTATTATTATTTTTTGCAATTGTGGAATATGCAATAATTCCTGCATCCAACCATGGATTACCCACGTCTTCAATGCGGTGAAGCTCGCTCTTACACGTTGCGCACGCAATAGTTACTTCATCAATAAACGGCTTATGAGGTGAGTGTCCTTCAAACTCACTCCACCCCTTCACTGCACGCTTTTTTAGTGTTTCTTTTGAGTCTATCACTTCAAACGTGTTACATACGCTACATTCGTAAATGGGAAGCGATAAACCCCAAAATCTATTCTTTTTGCTGATGAGCCAGTCATGCATATTTTTTAGCCAGTCAAGTTCTCGTTCCAGTCCAAATCCAGGAATCCATTGAATCTGCTTAGCCACCGCAATCATCCTCTCTCGAAGCGTTCTCGTGTCTGACTTCTGTCTTCTGGCTGGCACATCCATTGCAATGTACCACTCATCAGCCACCTTCCACACAAGTTCGGCCTTACATCTCCAACACGCTGGATAGCGGTGTTTATATCGAAGTGTTGAGAAGAAATACTCTCCTTCTTCGTGTTTTTGTAAATATTCAATAATGAGTTCTGGATGTTTTTTTGCGTTTTTTCCAGAAAATTCCCCAAACCCGTCCATATAACTCGCATCATCGTTTATGACAGGAATCATCGGAAGTCCTCGCTTTTTTCCAAGCATAAAGTCTTCAGTTCCTGCGCTCACTGCGGTGTGCACAAGCCCCGTTCCTTCTGTGGTGGTGATTGGCATTATGAGCTTGTCTGTGGCTACAACGGTATGAAAGTTTGCATGTTTTTCTTTCACACGTGCAACAGCGGGAAGATGATCAAATGGTCCGGTATATCTAATACCAACCAACTCACTACCTAATACAGTTTTTTCAATTGACTGGTACTCTTTTTTGAAAACAGACTCCACTAAATCTTTGGCAATCCAAAATAACTTCCCCGTTGCACCCTTTACTTGTGCGTATTCTATTTTTTCATCTACCGCCACTGCAATGTTGGCAGGAATGGTCCAGGGAGTTGTTGTCCATACAAGAAGATACTCATCTTTTCGCCCCACTATTGGCAACTCGAGAAACACCGATTCATGTACGATTTCTTTGTAGTCTTCGGTCAACATTTCATGCTGAGATATTGCTGTTTCGCAGCGAGGACACCAAGGCACAGATTCATGACCTTTATATATCCACCCATTTTTGTGGCAAATACTGAGGAAACGCCAAATCATGTAGTTATTTTGATCATTCATTGTAAAGTAAGAATGTTCCCAATCCATGAAGTAGCCAAGGCGTTTTGACTGTTCTGTTTGTACACCAGAAAATTTGTACACTCTGTCTTTACAGAGTTGCACAAACTTTGCTATAGACTCTTTTTTGTTGCCGGGTACCAGATTTTCAATATCTTTTTTTGTATGTAGTTTTAGTTCCTTTTCCACCTCCACCTCCACCCAAAGCCCTTGACAATCAAATCCATTTTGAAACCGTTGTCTGTGTCCGATGAGGTTATGAAACTTTTGCCATAAATCTTTATATGTTCTTCCCCATCCATGATGCACTCCCATGGGGTTATTCGCTGTGATAGGCCCATCAAGAAACGAAAACGTTTCCTTTTTATCATCATTTTTATGGAGATAGCCGTCAATAATCCCTGTTGAGTACCATTTTTCAAGAAGAGCCTTTTCCATTTCTGGAAATTGTTGAGTAGACGCCACAGGGGTAAACATGGTACATAGTATAGCACGAAATAGACCTTAGGAGATATTGTGTATTGATATGTTTCCCAATACCCGTAGCATTGGCAATAGTTTCTGTGCAACCGTTACTGTAATGTCTCTTGCTGCATGAGCAACATCAGGAATGGGAAGATTATGGAATTGTGATTTTCCGAAAAAGAATAGAGTTTGAGATAGGGCGTTTGGAAGCCATGCCACCATTCCTGCATCCGCAGCAGTTTGGATATCCTGTGCTTTCGCATGTTCAACTTGATGTATGCCCCTTTGTAAACTATGAGCGGTAACAAGTGCACTTTCCTGATTATTTTGTAGACCATTTTTATTTGGGTCAGAGACGAAAATCTTATCTCCTAAACGGAGAAAATAACACGAAGAATTATCAGGTCTTTGAATTAGTTTTTCCAATTTCATACCTATAGTATACAGTATCATTTGAAATCCTACATACGATTTTTAAGTATGATATAAATATAGGTCTATGTCGTATCTTGAAGGTAACAGATTATTACATCCATTAGCATCAACTGGAAGGCAGCCAATAGAACTTGCAAGTTTATATGCTGTATTCAAACTTACGCCTAACAAAGAAGTCCAATCTTTAGTTATATCCTATTTAAATTCAGGATTTGAAGGAGTTTGTGCTGCCGCAAATGCATTGAGTGTCATGCGTAAAGCTGGAACTATTTTAGATAACATGACTCGCTCGGTGGATGGCGGCTCTTCTGCCGCATCACTTACCTTTGAAGAAGGCGGGAATTATGTATGTCACAAACCCGAGAGTTGTGCTAATTGCCCAATTGCCACTGGATTTGCTCTGTATTTGTCAGAATAACAATATCTCACTTCGCCGCTATTTTCTCATGTCCCTTAAATTATTTTTTCCCAAAAATGCAGGGATATCCCTTCGGTTCGCTTCTGCTCACTCAGGGTAAACTTCTCCAACCCTTATTTTTTTCGCAAAAACGCAGGGATGTCGAACTCATTGTCTTCCTCCAGTACATCATCAGATGTTGAGAGGTCGATTGGTGCAGTTCTCACCTCTTCTTTTGGAGAGCGAGTTTCAACACTCTTGCTGTAGGGAGGTTCAGAGTCTTCTAAAAGCTCAGTAGATTTTTTATAATTAAATAGCTTAATCTTGTTTTCATCAAACTTCGTTGCCACAAGGGTCACCTTTATCTGATCCACCATCTGATCATCAATCACTGCTCCAAAAATGATATCAGCATCTGGATCTACGCTTTTGGTGATAATTGAAGCAGCTTCATCTATCTCTGCCATAGTGAGATCGGGTCCTCCCATCACGTTAAACAACACTCCTCGTGCACCTTCTATTGAGGTGTCAAGAAGAGGAGATGAAATTGCCATTTTTATTGCAGCAAGTGCTCGCTTATCCCCTGTTCCTGTTCCCACACCCATAAGGGCGGTTCCTGCGTTTGACATAATGGTGCGAACATCGGCAAAGTCTACATTAATTAGTCCTGGCACCGTGATAAGCTCAGCAATCCCTCTCACGCCCTGATGAAGTACTGAGTCGATTTTTTTAAATGCATCTAAAATCGGTGTTTTTCTATCCACCACTTGAAGTATTTTTTGGTTTGGAACAACAATGAGTGTGTCTACTTTATCTTTGAGACGAGCGATTCCTTCATCAGCTGAAAATCGTCTCCGAGACCCTTCAAAGTCAAATGGTTTGGTGACAACAGCGATTGTGAGAGCTCCTGATTCTTTTGCAATTTCCGCAACTATGGGGGCTGCTCCAGTGCCTGTACCGCCGCCCTCACCACAAGTGATAAACACCATGTCACAACCAGCAAGCTCTTCTTTCAGACGTTCGGAAGACTCCTCAGCTGCTTTCTTTCCCATTTCTGGATCTCCCCCACTCCCGAGTCCTCTTGTCACATTTTCACCAATTTGTACTTTTATTGCTGCTTTACTATGAAGAAGGGCCTGAGCATCTGTATTTACTGCCAAAAATTCCACACCCGCAATACCACCCTCGCTTATCATCGAAGAAAGTGCGTTTCCTCCGCCACCTCCCACACCGATAACTTTTATTCGAGCTGGTTGTCCTGCGCTTGGTTTGATAAGCATATATTTTTTAAACTTGAAACTTGAAACTTGAAACTTTTTTTGTAAGTTACAAGTTATAAGTTACAAGCTATAAATTAGGGAATAAACTGCTTAAAAAAATTCTTCATTTTATCCATCTGTCCATTCACCGATACTCCCTTAAACAATGAGCCAAAGTCGCCAAATGATGCATCCTTTACCTTACTTGTTTGCTTTTGGCCGTACAAAATAAGACCCACTGTAGCGGCAAACTGTGGATCTAAAATCTCATCAATGAGCCCGGTTACCCCTCCTGGAATTCCGATTCTCACCGGAAGACCAATCACTTTTCTCCCCATTTCAACAACCCCTATGGTGAGTGCTCCTCCTCCCGTCACAACAAGGCCAGAGGGAATCTGTTCAAAATAACTACTTTTCATAATTTCATCTCCCACAAGTTTAAACAATTCCTCCAATCGAGGACCAATGATGCCGTCAACGATAGTTTTTACTGAGACATTGTCTAGTGACTCTGTGAGTTTAAGTTCGTTTAGGAGCACCTGATCTGCACTTTTTTTTTGCCCTGACGCTGTTTTGAGATGTTTACTCAAAAACACCTTAATCTTTTCGGCTGAATCAAGGGAAACTCTGGTTCCAACTGCGATATCATTTGTGATATGGCGTGCTCCTATGGGAAGCGAAGTGGAGTAGGAAAGCGATCCATCTACATAAAGTGCTATATCTGTTTTGCCGCCGCCAATGTCTACACAGGCCACACCCAACTCTTTTTCTGTATCAGTTAATACCGACTCAGATGACGCAAGTCCAGCAAATAAAAATCCGTCGTTTTGCACGCCTAAATCTTCGATACATCGCTCAATATTTTTCAAATTTATTTGGGACGCAGTGATGATATGCGTATCCACTTCAAGTCGAACTCCACTCATCCCTACCGGGTTTCGAATCCCCTCCTGTCCGTCGACAATAAAGTCGCGGGGTGTCACCTCAATTATTTGTTTTGTGGATGAAAGTGAGATTGCCCGAGCAGCCTCCACCACTCTACTCACATCTTCTTTTGTGATTTCTCCTTGCGTATTGGCAACAGCTACGACGCCTCGTGAATTGAGAGACGCAATATGAGGACCACCTACAGAAACATAGGCATGATTAATTTTTTGCCCTGCCATACGCTCAGCACGCTCCAAACTTTCTTCAATTGCACCAGCAACTTTATCGATGTCCACGATGAGTCCTTTTTTAATTCCCCGAGAGGGTGTGCTGTTAAAGCCTATTATGCGAAGTTCGTCACTATCTTTTGTTTCTATTCCCACAATAGTGGCGATTTTTGAGCTTCCGATATCAATTGCTGTTATAACTCTTTCATTCATGGTTTATTTTTTAGGTAACTGCACAACTGGCTTATCAAACCGCAAATCCAAACGGACTATGCGCAATGCCCCAGCCTTAATCTGTCTCATGATTTGACGAACTTCATGAGACTGAATCTCCACGGGTCTTGTTTGTGAAAAGGCAACTACAAATCCCTTTGTCTTACATGCTATCATATCCACACTATCAATAGCAACTGTTTCCGTTTGATACCCCATTTCCTCAAGAACGGCGATAAACTCAAGCGCTCTGTTGATTGCTGAATAGTTCACGCGTTGTCCTGTTTGATACTCAAGATGATGAATTGTTTGAAAAAATGTGATGGCTGGTGAGGGAATTTCTGTGCTTCGTTCTTTTGAGAGTACTGTTCCCGTTTTGGATAAAACAAAATACCCCACATCAGATCGGAGATGAGCCAATGGTTTTTCCTCACTCACCATCACAATGAGAGTGTTTGGATACTGCACGCGCAACTCCCCAAGTGAAAGCGTGGGAAATCGGTTTGTAAGAATTGCATGAGCGGTTTTAGAGTTGAGTGTGACAAGTGACATGCCTTTGTACAACACTTCTATTTGCGATCGAACCGCCCTGTCTGGCATTCCCATCACCACAACTGACTTCACTCTCAAGAGCGTATCGACAGACTGTATCCCATAATACCCCAGGACTCCTCCCACAATAAACAAAACACTAATGACGCAGTATTTTTTCAACAAGTGTTTGAGTTGCATCACGTTTAAGCTGAAGTGGTAACTGAGTAAATGCTTCTTTATAGATTCCAATGGCAGCATGAAATGAATAAATAGTTTTAAGGAGTTGTTCGCTGCTATTTTTTTGATCGAATATCACTCCAATTCCCTGTTTTACGAAAAATTCTGCATGTGCTCGTTGTTCTCCTTGTGCAGACCACGGAAGCGGAATACAAAGAGCTGGTTTACGCAATGCTATCAGCTCGAAAAAGGTGTTTGCCCCAGATCTCCCAATCACAAATTCCGCTTTTTTATAGACGCCTCCAATATCTGTATCTGAAATAAAGGCGCAGGGAATATAGCGATTGTGATAACGAGTATTTATTTTTTTATGAAGCTTTTGTGCAGTGACGAGATCCCCATATTCTTTCACATCACCCACCTGATGAACGATTGTGAAATGGGGCACAAGCTCTTCCAGAAGTGCAAAAATGTGTTGATTTATACTATGAGAACCAAGCGATCCGCCAGTGACATACAATACGGGCACCGATTCATCAAGGGGAAAAGAAAGTGGTGACTCATTAAACACAAGCTCACGAACAGGATTACCAATCCAATCTGTTTTATGGGGTGGAAATGAGGATAACACCGACTCAAACGCTACAAAAATACGTGTTGAAAAAAAACCAATGATTTTATTTGCAATACCCGGCTTCATTGTTTGTTCATGGGTAAAAACCGGAATATGCATCACCCACGACCAAAAAGCAATAGGGAGGGCTATATATCCGCCAAAAGAAAGTACTCTATCTGGTTTTTCTTGAAGAAGTAAAATGAGTGATACAATAAATCCAAAAGGTACTCGAAATAGATTAAGAATGCTCGATTTGGTAATGAGGCGTGTGATTCTTCCTGCTTGCAATTGTCGAAACAACACTTTACGGTCTATACACCCTTTATACTCATAGGAAAGTGTGCGCTCAGACTCTATCGCATATTTTCTCCCAACAAATACGAGTTGAATATCCGCGTGATTTTTTTGTATTTCATCTACTATAGCAAGTGCCGGAGTGGGGTGCCCACCACAGATTAAAAGCTTCGTCATACCCTCATTCTAAATCATAAATTCTAAATAACAAATCACAAATAATATAATGCAAATTCTAATTTATGATTTATTTGGAACTTGAAATTTATTATTGAGAATTTTTATTCTATCCTCGTCTGCTTTGCAATATTCAATACAATTCCCATGAGCGAAAAACATAAAAGCAAGTTGCTCCCTCCATATGAAATAAAGGGGAGCGGAACACCGGTGAGCGGGATAATATTAACCATGCTGCATAAATTTACCAATGTCTGCATCCCAAAAAATGCAAAGATGCTCCCCGCAAGAAGTTGCCCATATCGGTCCGGAGCTTTTTCTGCGATACGAAAAATGTATAAAATAAGCAGTACAAATGCACCTACAAACAACGCACTCCCCATAAATCCCACTTCTTCTCCCACTATTGCAAATATGGAGTCAGTGTGTGCTTCAGGCAAATAGAGATGTTTTTGTTTGGATGCTCCAAATCCACGACCAAATATACCCCCATTTGAAAGCGAAATAAGTATTTGATTGATATGGTAGGTGATGCCTAAAGGGTCTGATTTTGGATCAAAAAAAGCAGTGAGCCGCTTCAATCGATAGGGAGCGATTTGTGCAAGAGTAATAAACCCTGCCGCAGCAGTTGGAATAAGGAGGAGTAAATAGCGAAGCTCCACCCCGGCAAGAAAATATACAACGATGCTTATTCCAAATATGATTGTTGCAGTACCCATATCAGGCTGCATCATGATAAGAAACATGAGAAGTGCGAGCAACAGGACAAAGGAAAAAAATCGTTTTCGCTCTTTTGTGAGAAACCACGAAGAAAGGTATATTATAGATACTGCTTTGGCAAGCTCCGAAGGTTGAAATCCAAAAATCCACCGACGCGCTCCTCCTACAGAGGAACCAAGACCAGGAATGAGCACAAGAAAGAGAAGACCAAGTGATCCAAGCATACCGTAAAAAGCAAGATAGTACCATTTATGATAGTCAAAAAGCGATAACACAAACATGATAGCTCCCCCCAACACAATCCACATAGCTTGCACCTTGAGATAGTGAAAACTATCCCCATACTCACTAAATGCCCGCACATAGGAAGCTTCAAATACAAAAAAAAGTCCACTCACTGCCAGAACAAAGGGGAGTGTTGTAAGTGTTGTGAGAATTTTAGTTCGTCTCGATTGATGCGGCTCTGTGGTATGAAAATGTTTCATTTCTCTCCTCCTCCAGCACGTGCAAACTGTTGAAAGAGATTTCCTTTTTCTTCAAAGTTTTTCCAAATTGAATAACTTGGAGATGCAGTTGAAAGTAAACAGATACTTCCGGTGGCACTATTTTGAAAGGCAAACTCCACAGCTTCCTGCATACTGCTCGTTTCTAAAATAGTGGGATAATAGTCGCTTGTCTTATACAAAGCCGCTTTTATTCTCATTCCTGTTTCCGGAAATAACACAAGGTTTTTTATTTGTTTTTCCTGAAGGACCTCCACCAATGTTGAAAAATCATATCCGCGATCCTGCCCGCCAAGCAAAATAGTGTCCACTTGCCCTACGCTATTTAGTGCTGCAATGGTAGACTGGGGAGTTGTAGAGATTGCGTCGTCATAAAAAACAATACCCTTAAATACCCCAACCCGCTCAAGTCTGTGTGGAAGCGGGGCAAATGAATACACTGCAGTCTGTGCTTCTTCATTTGTCACACCAAACAGTCGTGCAACGGTGAGAGCTCCTTTGATATTTCTCACATTATGCTCACCAATGAGCGGGACTTTTGATTGCTCAAAGGGAAAATCTTCTGTATAGGGAAGCGATTTGCCTTTTGTGAGCGTTGTCCATCCGGTTACTTCCTCTTCGTGAGGGTCATAAATAAAATAGTCTGACTCTGTTTGAAAATAAATACTATTTTGCTTTGCTTTTTTATATGCACCAAATGAGCCATGAAAGTCGCTGTGCTCCGGATACCAATTTACAATCAACATGATATGCGGGGAAAAATACAGATCTACGAGTTGATAACTTGACAGTTCAATTACTGCCACAGTGTCTTTGGTGGCGGTTGGTAGCTCATCCAACATGGGGTTGCCAATATTTCCAATGAGGCGCACGTCCAGTCCCTTTACCTTAATGAGGGCGGCTACCAAACTTGCTGTAGTACTTTTCCCTTTCGTGCCGGTTACCCCCACAATAGTTCCGGTAAAATTCCCAAAAAAAATATTAGCCGCTGTAGTCCATCGCTTAAACACCTGCTCAACCCGTACTCCAGGGGAACGTACCACTAGGTCTGCTTCTTTTTGCTTCAGGAGGTAGTTTTCGTCATCTTTTTGGTCGGCAATGAGAATAGTACTTGTTGGAACATAGGTTTGGAGAAAACGTTCCACACTTTTCCCTTCCTTGCCATATCCAAGGATAAGAATTTTTTTGTATTGTCTTAACTCGTCTATCTTCATAATCTTCTTTTTAATATGTTATTCTCTGTCATCCCGATGCAAATCGGGATCCAGTACAATTTTTCGTTTCTAAAATGTTGCAATTCGACTGGATTCCGACTTTCGTCGGAATGACAACGTATTTATTGTAAATAAAATATACACGTTGCGAAAACGCATGTTGAGCAACACTAAATTAGACAGTAATTTCACTGGGAATCTCAAATTCATCTCTCTCCTCAATCATCCTCATCGCTTCTCTTGATTCCTCGAACGTCCCTACACAGTCGAATGGTTTCATATTTCCTCTCCCTATTATGTCAAGAAACATCCCCACCAACTTTTTGTCTTCAAGCATATTTACTCCAAACATTTGTATCACTTCTGTCTTTTTCAAATAGGCTGCAAATAAGAGAAATGCAAATGCACATTTGGCACACTCACCACACCATCGTACACCGTGTAACGGTTTGGTGAGTGAAAAATTGCGATTGCAACTAGACACCACGGGAAGATACTGTGGATACTGCATCAAACTTTTGACAATCTGAAGTTCTGTCATTTGTCGCAGGGGAGAATAATAGGCAACTGAAGGCGAGATAAAAGCACGTATGTAAGTACTAAATGCCAATTCAAACTCCTCTGTTTTACTCCATTGATGATTTATCTTCATCCCTAAATATTCTGTGTTTCCTTCATCGGCACTTGCTTCATTTGACACCACAAATGCCTCAAAATCATAAACAAGTGCAGCAAAAACACCAATCCATGCATAAATCATAGAAATGGGTACATGTCCGTTGCGGTAGGCTGAGTTTGATTTTCCTACTATCACTTTTTCATCCATTTCTCGTCGTATTCGAATTGCAGGAATTTTCCCCACTTCCAATAGTTCATTTAAGACGGTATATTTTTTTTGCGTTTCAATAATGAGGCCTTGCGCCACTGCACCATCTTTTTTTAGTTGTTCCCAGCTCACCACCGAATCCTTTCCTCCACCAATGCCCACAAGCTGTCTTTTTTTTAATATCATTTCAACAGGAGACGGAACAGACGCCAATGCCGTGCTCGGAAACGTGAGCAAACCTCTAAAATCAATTTTATTGCGATAAAAAAACTCTCCTAATCCTTTTGTGTAAATAAGCTGCCAAAACTGGGCCTGTTCTGGAGAAAGTTCTCCACTTTTTATTTCGATAATCGGACAACAACGCATTTTCCAATACGATATCCCCATTGCAATATGCAATGAAAATAATAGTTGCTTCAAGAGGTGCTTGTCAAAACTGGCTGATAGTGGTTTGGGGAGATAGAGTTTTTCTTCAAAACGCTCAAACCCCAGCTTGTAAACAAACGAAAGTACCGACTTTGTACTGTCAATATGATATGAATCAAACACAAACGATTCCATACCTATTATTATACAGCTTGACTCTTTACCAATAATGATGAAATGCGTTTTGTGTCTTCTCAGAGTTTACCCTGAGCTAAGTCGAAGGGAAAATCGGGATCCAGTCTTATTTATATTACAACTCCATGCTTATTATGTCAGGAAGAAATTTGAGAAGGAGCGAAGAGTAGCGTTTGTTTGGTGTAATTATTTTCAACAACTTTCCCTTTTTTTTAAGATACTCGATGAGCGGATAAAAGTCCCCGTCGCCAGACACAATAATCGCTTTGTCATAGTGAGGATATTCAATCATTGTGTGAAGCACTAAGTCGGCATCAATATTTCCTTTTGTTGCAATATCTTTATCCTTATACTCTATCACTTTCTTAAACACACACACATAACCAGCATGCTTCAGATATTCATAGAGGGGTTTATTTTCCTCAACATACCCAATAAACAAAAATGCCTTCGAAACACCATGCTTGAGTTTGAGATACTCTCTAAATTTTTTAAAATCAAGCTTGCCTCCCTGGCGCAACACTCCTTGATTGAGATTCTGACTATCGATAAATGCATACACCGACTTAAACCGCGTAAACGGTTTGCGCGTGGGCTGAGAGAATCTTGCTCTAAACGAATTCGTAGGGCGTGGCCCTTTGGCAACCGCTGCAGTTGCCATAGCTGGCACAGCTTTTTTCTTAAACAATGATTTTAGTGGATTAAACATAATAGCCTTTTACTTTTTCAAACCAATCGCAAAACGGGCATTCTGCACGAGAAGCAGGTAGTGGCCCTTCAAGCACTGCAATTGCTTGATCAATTCTACCACGTACCGCCTCGGGGTGAGCTTGCACACACACAATATGCTTCACCATGGGAAACCCATCAGTAATGTTTGTTGCTAAATCGGGATAAAAAAATACCAAATATCCATACCCCGCAGGAGGTTTGTTATTTTGCTGAAGAAGAAAAGCATATGCATCTATTTGATTTTGATAGGCACTTAACACGTCCTTTTCTCTTGGATCGCTACTTGAAGTTTTAAAATCTACCGGTACATACTTCCCATCTACCACCAAACATTCGTCCAGCTTTCCTAAAAAGCCAAATTCATCATTTATTGAGTGAAAATAGGTTTCAATAAATGGATTTTGAAGCTTCCCTTGCCACTGTGAAACAAACGGAGGCAAAGTTCCTTTTTTGCGAAAGGTGTCAAAATAGGACTTAAGTATCGCATCGAACCGGTTTGCTAAGCGTGATTGAAATCCCTCTGGATGATAAATCTTTTTTGTATATTGAAGATAAAAACAGCGTTTACACCTACTCATACTTTCCACACCAGAGTGTGACAGCCAAATCTTTTTTTTCTTTTCAGGAAGAGCAAACAACGATTCTGCTTGGATTTTTTTCTTCATATTATTTCATGAATGCAATCATGAGTCCGAGTACTGCAAAGAGGATTCCCAACAACCACAATCTCATCACAACTTTTGGTTCTTCCCACCCATTGTGTTGGAGGTAGAGATGAAGAGGTGCCACTGGAAATATTTTTTTATGTCGAAATCGCTTACTCAAGAGTTGCAGGAGAGAAGTCGTGATCTCCAGAACAAATACTCCTCCAATAATGGGGAGCGCAAAAGCCTTACCAAGCACAAGACCAATCACCGCAAAAGTTGCCCCAAAAGAAAGTGCGCCTGTGTCTCCAAGCATGAGCCGCGCTGGCCAAATATTGAAGTACAAAAATGCAACAAGTCCTCCGAGCCATACCGCAATAAATAATGCAGTGGGCATATCGATTATCGATCGTGCGATAGCCCAAAATGCCATGAGTGCAAACAAAAGGACTCCACTGGCGAGCCCATCTAGTCCATCAGTGATATTTACTGCATTTGAGAATGCAACAATTACAAATGCAGCAAACGGAATATACCATAACTCCAAGTTATAAACGCCAAAAAATGGAATATGCATAATATCTATCTTCAGTTCAAAAAAAAGCCAAAAGGAAGCAATGGCGGCAAGTACAATCTCCAGTATCAACTTGTGACGAAGTCGTAGCCCAAAAAACTGTGTTTTTTGCCACTGAAACATCTTGGAAAAATCATCATACAAACCAAGAATTGCGAAGCCAACAAACGTAAACAAAATTATCTTCACTTCAGAACCAAATGCAGGATAGTTTGCGGAAAATGGACGACGGATGACAAAAAATAATATGAGAGATAGAGCATATAAAACAATTGTAGATATGACAAGCAAAATCCCTCCCCCCACCGGCGTTCCCTGTTTGTGATTATGGAGTTTGTCAAAAATGGGTGTTGGCTTGTCGAAAGCATCTTTTGTTTGCTGCTCTCTGCGTTGCAGTTTGAGCCGATAGAGAAGATTAATGTAGGGAACAATGAGAAAAAAATTGACGATAAACGCCATAAACATCACAAATAAGTAGAGTGCCATAAATTAGGAAAAAAGGGAAATAATTCGTGGAATAAAAATACAACTCGCAAGTACAAAGGCTCCAATCGAAAATATGAGCATCGCAGCGGCAGCAGAATCTTTCGCTATCTTAATTTCCGGCCGAATAGACTCATCAATTGCATCGCATGTTTCCTCAATTGCTGTGTTTACGGTTTCAATTACCAATCCTACGGTGATCAATATACCGATAATCAAAAACTCAAAGTAGCTTATGTGAAAATAGCTACCCGCTAAAATAGAAACAAGTGAGAGGATCAAGTGAATGCGATAGTTTGGTTGCGTGGAAAGCGCATATACCAAACCTTCAAAAGCATGTTGAAAAGATATTGTGTGTTTTCTCAGCATAGCTTATTATAGTAACTCTACGAGTGACTTTGCAAGGCGAGCACTATCATGACGTAAAATACTTCTTGCATACGAGGAAATTTTATCTGCGCCATTTTGTACTACTGGGGTATTGTCTGCAATATTTGCTCGCTTCACCCGCACATCGTCTCCCAAATCATCCTCAACAATATGTTCATGATGAGACTCATACCACTGCACAATAGACTCGTTGAGCGCACCCTTATGCATCACAATACGGTCTATTTTTCTCCCTAAATACAACTCTATATCTCGAACATGGTTTAATGCTGTGTAGTGATTGGTTTGGCCCGACTTTGTCATGAGGTTCACAACATACACGAGCTGTGCTTTTGTGTTTTGCAGCGCTTCCTTCATACCCTCCACTAAAAAGAGTGGGATGATGCTTGTATATAAATCACCCGGCCCGATAACAATCATGTCAGACTCCTCAACCCGATGAAGGGCCTGTGGATATGCAGCAACTGGTGGCTCCAAAAATGCACGTTTAATATGTATTTGTTCATGTAAGTTGCTATCTATGTCTGCCTCTCCCTTCACCACCATCCCATTCACATACTCCACACACAGGTTTGTTTTTTCATGTGTCACCGGGAGAACCTTTCCTTTTGTTTTTAATACAAATGATGCAGTATCAAGCACTTCGTCGTAGTTTACCGATACTTTTTCCAATGCAGAAAGAAAAATATTTCCAAAGTTATGACCCTCAAAATCGCCCCCCTCAAATCGATAGAGAAACAGTCTTCGCCACAAATCGGGAGCTTCTGAAAGTGCAACAAAGCACTGACGAATGTCTCCAGGAGGAAGTACCCCCAACTGCACGCGAAGTCTCCCGGTTGATCCGCCTGAGTCCATCATATTTACAATAACCCCCAGATCCACATCGTGTTGTTTAAGTCCTGAGAGCACCACAAAAGTGCCTGTCCCCCCACCCATAACTGTTATTTTCTTCATATGATTTAGAAACTTGAAACTTTTAGGTTCTTTTACAAAAACACACTATCTATCCTTCATTACAACTTCTCCTGGCAATATCATTGTTCCAGATGCAATTTTTACACCAGGATACGTGCTCACATTCACTCCCAGATGAGCTCCTTTTCCTGCTATTAAACCCAGCTTTTTTTTACCCGTTTCAACTAGTTTGCCCTGAATGGGAGACTGAATTTCCTTTGTGTCGAATCGATAGTTTGCAGTGACGCCACCTGCTCCCATCGTAACGTCGTCAGCAAGAATAGAGTCACCCACATAATTACGATGAAGCATCACACCTCTTCCTAAATATGATCGAGCGACCTCACATCCAGAGCCAACTAAAGCATTATCACAAATCGTTGAATTCCGTATTAATGAATGGTCGCCAATGATGACATTTTCACCGATAAAACAAGGACCGCTAATTTTTGTATATGCCCCTATTTTTACATTTTTACCCATAACTACATTACCCTCAATAACCGCGGTTTTATGTATAAATTGTGCGCTATCAGCCATGTCATCCGACGCTGTTGCCAAACGGCCGAGCATGTATTCCTGCATTGCAAGTACGTGCCAACTATATTTTAATGTTGCCCAATCTCCTTCATACTTTAAACATGAGGCAGGCTTACGTTTTATCAGAGCAGTAATTGCCTGTTCATATTTGTCATCGCTTGCGGGAAGGGAGTGAAGTTCTGAAAGAATTGAGTCTGCATGAGGAAAGTAATCTGCTACAAGACGAACATATGATGATGGAGTATTGTCTTTTCCTGGCTTTTCCAGAAGTTCAACAACGGTCTCTCCTTGAAACACCACATATCCTCCGGGAAAATAGGTGGACATATGTTTTGCCACAATACCAACTGGAGAACCTTCTTTCACGGTGAGTTCAACCAATTGAGGAATCACTGAAAAATCAAAAACATCATTTGCATTTAACACCAACATATCTTTACTCAATAACGACTTTGCAGCCAAAATAGCATCTGCCATGCCCCCCTCGTCTTTTGTTTGAAGAGCATACTCAACAGAATAAGTAGAAAGATCGCTTTGAATAAGCTCTTTGTTTGCGACGCTTGTAACCACCACAATGTGTTCTGCATATTCTTTCACTGCGTGTACAATATGCTGTAACACAGTTTTTCCATTAAATGGGAATCGCATTTTGTTTTCAAGCGGATAAAATCGAGTTCCATCTCCCCCGGCTAAGATTAAGATTGTGTGTATTTTCATATGTATTTGAAATTTGCAATTTATACCTTGTAACCTTTTCTCAAAGTTTCAAGCTACAAGCTTCAAGTTATAACAAATTATAACCTCTCTATCTCTCCCCCTAATCGAGTAACTTTTTCAACAAATCGTTCATATCCACGCTCCAAAATCGATACACCATTCACAATACTTTCACCTGGAACAAGAAGTGCTGCGATTGCAAGTGTAGCTCCTGCTCGCAAATCAGTAACTGTGAGTACTCCGCTATGCAGCTGCTGTGGTCCATAAATTTTGATTGCCTGTTTGTATACTTTTTCGGGATCAAAAGTAAAGTGATAATATTGTTTTGCATTTGCAACAGGAGTTGAATCAAATTCTATATTGGCTCCTAACTTTTGAAGCTCGCTCACAAATGCAAATCGATTTTCAAATACGCGCTCATGTACTGTTGAAACGCCCTGTGCCTGAGTCATGAGGACCACCCAATTTTGTTGCCAGTCTGTCATAAATCCCGGGTGTGGCGTGGTTTCCACTTGGGTGGCAGTAAAGGGACCAGTGTAAAAAAATCGTACTGAATTGTCTCCCTTTATTTCCACTCCACCGCCTGCTTTTTTCACATATTCAATAAACACGGTGAGCAGATTCGGGTCAATAGGACCTACGGTAACATCTCCTTTTGTGATGAGTCCCAATACTGCAAAAGTCACTGCTTCATTTCTGTCAGAAACAATTGTGTATGGAGTGTGCTGTATAAGCCGTTCCACACCGCTTACGAGTATTGAAGTGTTCTCCCTGTGTATTTGGGCTCCTCCTGCATTGAGAAAGGCAATGAGATCATCAATCTCCGGCTCAAGCGCAGCATTATGAATATGGACCGTTCCCTCTGCAAATACTGAGAGCATAATCATAAACTCAGTACCTGTATGAGAAGGTTTCTCAAATGTATAGCTCCCTTTCGTTTTTCCAGCAAGCTTTGCATGATAATATCCAGTTGCATGATCATACTCCACTATTCCCCCAAGTTCCGTAAGTCCGTTCATAATTCTGTCAATTGGTCGCGCTCCAATTCGACATCCTCCTGGATTGGGAATGTGAGCTTCTTTAAATCGTCTCAAGAGCGGGGCAAACAAAAGAAAAGTGGAGCGTATTTTTGAACCATGAAGGAGATCAACTGTGTTTGTTTTCAGCCCCTCTCCATTAATAATAACTGTATTTTCATCGGTAAACTGAGCTGTTGCGCCAAGTTCAGTAAATAAATGAAGTAGCACGTCGAGATCACGAATACGAGGTACGTTTTTTAGGGTAACATCACCATCAAACAACAAAGCAGCAATCACCATCTTGAGCGCTGCATTCTTTGCTCCTGATAATACAACGGATCCGGTTAATTTTTTTCCTCCTTGAATTCGATATGCGTCTTCCATAAGTATATGATTTAGGAACTATGAACTTAAAACTTATAAGAGAATTCAAGCTACAAGCTTAAAATATCTGTACTTCCTCCACTAATTGTATACCAAATTGATTTAACACTTTTTGTTTTATGATGGAAACGAGCTTCAACAAATCCTCAGGTCGTGAGTCCCCTCCCTTATTTTGTATGAAGTTTGCATGAACAGTTGACACTTCAAAACTTCCCTCTGAATATCCCTTGAGTCCCGCCCCCTCGATGAGATATCCGGCAGAAAGTGTGGGGAGATTATGCATTTTTTGCTCTTCCACTGAGATGTTGCGAAAAAAACATCCACATGTTGGCTTGCCCGATGGTTGAGATTTTTTTCTATAGGAAAGTGCCTTCTGTGCATTTTGCGCAACTACTGCTTCATTTTTTTTCAAAAGTCGAAATGTCACATCAACTACCAGTTCGTGTGTCATCTGGAGAACACTATAGTCGTACTTAAAATCAAAATACTCTCTATTTACCTGTTTTTCAGCACCTTGAGAATCGATGAGGGTTGACTGAATTACAGAATCACCCACATAGTTTAGTGGATGGGTCCATTTTGAATTCATATAAACTGCTCCCCCCACAGTGCCAGGCAGACCTTTGTGAAACTCAAGTCCTGAGTAACCGTTTTTGCAGAGATACAAAACAAGCTCTGCCATGGAAGTACCTGAACCTACTAAGAGGTCAACTGTTGTATCGGTTTCAGCAATGCGCTCAATTGATGAGTAGCTATTCTTCACTACAAGACCTGAAACGTTACTTCGTTGAAACACCATATTGCTACCTCCTCCCAAAAAAGTGAGCGGAATAGATAAGGTGCGCGCAGCCGTAATTGCACGACTAAGGTCGATCTTTGTTTTTGCTTCAAAAAAATACTGAGCCGTTGTATGGAGTCGCATGGAAAGATAAGGGAACAAATCAACATGTTCCCGTACTGTCCCCATGCCTAAAATATGGTCAAGGTGTTGCTTCATTGAGTACCCGTATTATACCATTTTTTAGCTTGTAGATGTCCCCCGCTCCTATGGTGAGTACCACGTCACCAGCCTTGAATTTTGATTTTAAACAGTCCAAAACACCCTGCATGAGCTCAAACGCTCTCACTGAGTCACGGTTTGCCTCCCGGGCAACATCAAATGAGCTCACCTTCACCTTGTTGACATTTTCTCGAGCTGAGGGAAAAATAGGGGCAATATAGGCCATATCAGTATGAGTGAGCACTTCAGCAAATGCAGTTTTGAGCGCCAGGGTTCGAGAAAAAGTGTGTGGCTGAAAGAGTACATGGAGTTTTTTTCCAGGGAAGCGCGATTTTAAAGCCTGAATTGTTGCTTGAATCTCAGCTGGATGGTGTCCATAGTCGTCAAAGAGGTATGACGATGAGTTTGTCCAAACTAGTTCCATTCTGCGTTTTGCTCCACGGAACCCACGCAAACTTTGCGAAATGGCAGCAAAATTATATCCGTTTTCATTCAAGAGTGCGATCACACCGAGCGCATTTAATATATTTTTTTCGCCAAACAAATCAATTGCACATTTCCCCAACTCAATCTCATTTTTATACACGGTAAACTCGCTTGATTGCTCTGTATATACAATATCTCGTACAAAATACATATTTTTCTTGCTGAGTCCGTACGTGACTGGTGACTTGTAGGCTATCTCTTTTTGGAGGGAGGCAATCACTGGATCTTCTCCACACACCACAAGATGTTTTGACTGGGAAAAGAACTTCACAAATGTTTTTTTGGTCATGCTCAAATTTTCGTATACATCGGGATGATCAAAATCAATGTTCATACAGAGAGCATAGGTGGGGTGCAAAAAGAGGAGTTTGGGTGTTTTGTCTTTGGGAGGATGCACTCCATATTCATCTGCCTCAATAACAAAATAGCTTGACTCAGTCATTTTTCCTCCCCCACTTCCCTCAAACGGAGGCGCACCGATTAAATAGGATGGGTCCTCACCAAGCTTTGTGAGCGTCCAAGCCAACAGAGAAGAAGTTGTGGTTTTTCCGTGACATCCCGCAACTGCAAATGAGTTTTTGAAACGATTGGCAATCTCACCAATGAGTTGAGGTTGAGATACAATCTGTTTTTTCCGAAGGAGTGCTTCTTGAGCGAGGATATTATCTTTTCCACCATGTGCTGCAGAATACACAAATACATCTATATTTTGAATTTGCGATAAATCACTAAAATCCGTGGAAAATTCGATTTCGTGCTCTTTAAGGGTGGCATCTGTAATAAACTCTTCTTCAAAATCAACACCACTCACCTGTTTCCCCATTTGTTTGAGCATCACTGCAAGATTTGCCATTGCTGCCCCCTTTATGCCAAGGAGAAAAAATCGTTCGTTATCTAAAATCATGACTCTATTATACCGTATCTATACGGCATCATACTCTTCGTCTTGCACATACAACGCACACTTCATTAATTTAAATAAATGAAGTGCCTGGGCAAAAGTAAACGCCATCACGGCGTCTAAACCACACCCATAAGGGTTGATATTGTTTACATTATTTAGCCTAATATTTGGTTGTTTGAATTAGTCGGTTTATCTTGCTATAATAACCCGATGAAAGATAAATTAGCTTATGTAAATTGGTATCCCCTTTCGGGGAGTCAGATGACTCAGTTTATTAAACCAAGATTACAACCACCTTTAAGGCCAGAGGCTCTTTCTGCACATTTATATCTTGGAGATGAAAGAGACATCTTAAAAACGCCAATAACTGGCGATATGAGCATCGCTGTAAGGTATAAGGGGGATGAAGGTTTTATTATGAGTGCTGAAACAACATCTAGTGATTTATCTGTTGTACAACTCCAAGGGGCAAGGAGCAGAGAAAGTTATAGAGTAAATAGTGGATTTGATAGCCTCAGATTTTCGGTTGATCAAATTTTACAGATAGCTCAACACCCTGAAAGTCCTTTTGAAAGATTGACAATGCCAGATCTAAGTGTAATTCCAGGACTAGTAGATTCTGGCAATGATGTTGAATCAGTTATGAAACGATATCTTAATTTTATTGCACAAGCACTTCTCCAGTATTCCCAGCATGAGCACCAGTATGTTCGTGATATAAGATAGTTGACTCTTGCAATTTCTTTACGGCTATACATAGTTTCACTTTTAGCCTCAATTCTTCTGAAATCAACAAATTGAGTTAAATCTATTTCCGTCAATTTTGAAGCTGCTCCCATTCATCCAAGACTACTCCATAGGGATTGACATTGTTTAAGGTATTATTAATTCGTAATTTAATTACCAAGAGTATTGTAAGGCTCTAATATTGATTAATTACATGATTCAAGTTATAATGTAAGCATGAATGCAGAATCTGGTCGTCAAATAGAAAATAGAAGTATACAAGTCCCCTTATCTCCGACTGTAATTATTGCAACTTTTACAAACCTCAACAGAAATCCACAAGGTGGCGGGAATTATATGGATGTTCAAAGAGGCAACACAGCTGTTTGACTAACAACTCCAGGAACTGAACCTAATACTCATGTAGTAATTGGCCCAGATGGAAGAAACTCGCCTATTTGTGTTGAATGGACAGAAAGAGGCCCAGTTTTTAAGCATCAAACTAAAGATGGCTTTGAAGAAATACAATGTAATGAGAGGGGCGATGTGCAAGTTGTCAATTTGCCAGAAGGAGAAAAGGCGCATGTAGTATCAATGCGTTATCTTGGACT
The DNA here is from genome assembly GCA_964459595.1 of uncultured Gammaproteobacteria bacterium. Lineage (GTDB taxonomy): Bacteria > Patescibacteriota > Microgenomatia > UBA1406 > GWC2-37-13 > JAKBEU01. The sequence goes on along the minus strand of CAYWLV010000003.1, from coordinate 109,247 downwards.
TTATGAGGAATATACTGTTTTTCAATTACCGCCCACAACACAAAATCCTTGAGTAGATTCGTTTAGAGCAAATATTGGACAACATCAATTAGTTAGCGGAATGAATGCAAGAGGTATCAATGGTATCGGTAATTCCTTTGCTACTGATTGGAAAGCAATTAGAATAACTAATAAAACGAACCTTCCTTTCGGCAGAGAACTGAAAGCAACTTCGGGTAAATAACTCCTACCAATCTAGCTTCACACAGGGCTTTACATTGTTTTACTTTTAGCTTCATTAACTTTCAAATTAGTGTTTTGAGTTAAAAATACTTCCGTCGCTTTTGAGGCTGCTCCCCTGCATCCAAGACTGCTCCATAAGGATTGACATTGTTTATCAAAAAACTAACTCATATTAGCCCTTCCACGGGCTCATGAGTTGAAAATAGTTGCCATCTGGGTCTGCAAATGTTGCAATCCACATGTTTCCCATATCATATGGTTCCTTCACCTCTGTTGCCCCTGCTGCTGAGATGCGTTTAAATTCATTTTTTACATCTGGAGTTTCAAAGTTATACATAATTCTGCTTGAATCTTTTGCCTTTCCCTTTACTTCGCTATGTTCTCCCACTGAGAAAAATCCCTTCCCTACATTCCACCCCGCCCACTCTCCCTCCGTCATATCTGGCTTTTTTCCAAATACTTTCGTATAAAAATCTATAAGAACTTTTGGTTGGTGAGATCCTATCATAACGGAATTTAGATTTAACATAGATAAATAAATAGAATAAATAACTTTACTTATTTATATTACTTATTTTGTATTAGTTGTCAAGCTATACATAACTATAAGGAGTTCATTTAAATAAATAAATGAACTATTCAGATATAATAACTATATGAATGTTCAAATGGCCTATGAAAAATATACAATCCCTCCCAACTTACAAAAGCACATGCTGCGAGTTGCGGCTCTTTCTCAAATAATTATTGAGCATTGGAAAGGCCCCTCTATTGATGATAAATCAATCCTTTTCACCTGCCTTTTTCACGACATGGCAAATATCATTAAATTTGATTTTTCTAAACCTTCGCTTTTTAAAGAGGAAGAAGGCAAAACGGAATACTGGAAAAAAGTACAATTATATTTTGTTCAGAAATATGGCCCAAATATTCACAAAGCAACACAAATAATTACAAAGGAACTGGGCCTTGCACCCCAAGTAGTTGACTTAATAAAAAAGTTGGAGTGGGAAAATATCCTACATGTAATTGAAGGCCAAGATTTTGAATCTGCGATCACAATTTATTGTGATATGAGAATCGGACCTCATGGCATTCTTCCCCTGCAAGATAGGCTAGACAATCTAAAAACCCGCACTAACTTCGCTGACTCTGCCTTTTATGAAAAAGCCGCCCCTCAGCTTGAAAAAATGGTACAAAAATATGTTTTAATCACTCTCAATTCAATAAAAGATATTCAGCTTATCGATTGTTTTGATGACCTCATAAAGCTTGAAGTGTAAAATTTCGCCTGTGGCAACCCCGTAGGTTGTCAAAAAGGCCTAGGGGATAATTCTTTTTCATACCTTGCTTTTGCAAATAAGCGCTTAAATGGATCTGTCTTTAGAGAGGGACCGGATTGGATAATATGGATTTAAAAAAGTTTTCCAAACTGACTCAGCTGTAGTATGATATGGATATATCAGTGTTATATATTCTCTATTATTAACATGAAAAAAATACTTGTCACAGGGGCATTTGGGCTGGTAGGGACCGACCTTATTTCTGCTCTCTCAAAAAAATATCCAAAAGACTCTCTCATTGCGCTCAGCCACAGTGCCAGCGGCTCTCCTCTTGCTCTTGTTGAAAAAGGGGATGTGACAGATAAAAATACCTTAGAGGCAATTATAAAAAAATATGGGATTACTGATATATATCATCTCGCTGGCCTCCTCTCTGTGGGGAGCGAAAAAAATCCTCAACTTGCTTGGGAGGTAAATTTGGGAGGATTGAAGAACATTCTCGATCTTGCTGTACAGTATAAATGTAAAGTATTTTGGCCCTCGTCCATTGCTGCCTTTGGACCAACAACTCCAAAAGTAAACACCCCTCAGCACACCATTCTTGAACCGACAACCATGTATGGAGTAAACAAAGTTGCGGGAGAGCTGCTCTGTCAATACTATTTTCTCCGCTATGGACTAGATGTTCGCTCACTTCGCTATCCGGGGCTCACTGGATATAAAGCCCCTCCGGGAGATGGCACCACCGAATACTCTGTCCACATTTTTTATGGTGCAATACGCGATAAACGATATACCATCTTTTTGAAAGAAGATGCTCGTCTTCCTATGATGTATATCGATGATGCAATTGCCGGAACAATACAGCTTATGGAAGCACCTCCCGAAAAAATTACCATCAGAACAAGCTATAACTTTGCAGCGATAAGCTTCACTCCAAAAGAACTAGCTGAAGAGCTTACAAAACTGGTACCTGGTTTCACCTATGATTATCAGCCAGACTCCCGACAAAAAATTGCAGAGTCGTGGCCTCAGTCAATAGACGACTCACAGGCTCGATCCGACTGGGGATGGAAGCCTACCTTTGATCTATCCCGCATGACCGAGGTGATGTTTGACGGATTACAAAAAAAGTTGCAAAAATAATACATATGGCAAAACAACAGTTCTTTGATCTATTAACAAGTGAAGTTTCTCGAATAGATGCTGCCGCAACAGCAAAGCGAAACGAACGAGTTATTCAGTCGTTTGTGAGCCCCACAGTTGCGCGCATCAACTCCCAAGATGTTACGATCTTTAACTCCAATGACTATCTTGGACTCAGACACCATAAGGCGGTGAAAGAGGCAGAGCATGCAGCTACGCAGATTTTTGGTGCGGGGCCGGGTGCAGTGCGATTCATCTCAGGAAGTATGCAGATTCACAAAGATTTAGAGCGGGAAATCGCTTCGTTTCATGGGAGAGATGATGCGATGATTTTTTCATCTGCATTTGCGGCAAATCTCGCCGTACTCTTTTGTTTAGTGAGCGGTCAAAGTAAAGACTCAAAAGTGATGGGAAATGTACTTGTTGTTTCAGATGCTCTCAATCATCGGAGTATTATCGATGGAATTCGTTTGAGCAATCTCCCAAAAGATAATCGTGTTGTTTTTGAACACATGAATATGAAAAGTCTTGAGGAAGTGTTACAAAAAGCTGTAGGAAAATATGATCGAGTACTTGTGGTGACAGATGGTGTGTTTAGCATGCTCGGAGAGTATCAACACCTAGACGTGATGCGGTCGCTGATCGACTCATATGATAATCGTTTTCCCCAGGGCATCATTCTCATGATGGACGACTGTCATGGTGTGGCCTCCTGTTCAAACGATGGACGTGGCATTGAAGGACTAAAAAAAGTACATGCAGACGTGCTTGTGGGGACATTCGGAAAAGGATTTGGAAGTGATGGCGGATATGTGGTTGCCAATCAGCAGATTATCAACTATCTGAGAGAGTCATCCGCTCCCTATATATATTCCAATTCAATTTCACCGGGAACTGCAGGAGCAGCACTAAAATCCGTCCAGATTGTTGGAAGTGATGAAGGAAAAAAATTGCTTGCCGCCTCGCAAGAAAATACCCAATATTTTAAAGAGTTGATGCAGACTGCTGGCTTTACATTTGCCGCAAACTCTCTCCATCCAATTCAGCCAGTGCTGATCGGAGACCCAATAAAAACGAAGGCGCTTGTTGATCACCTATTCAAAAATGGTATTTTGGTAACAAATATAAGCTATCCGGTGGTGGCAAAAGGAAGAGATGAAATACGAATTCAAATAAGCTCCACTCATTCTAAAAAAGAGATTGAAACGCTTGTTGAAAGAATGAAAGAGTTTAGCGCATGATGTACCCCATCATTTCGCCAAACTGTTCGGGGTGCTTTTTGTGCTGTCTGCGATACGAATAAAATCGTTTTGAATCACAGGATGTGCAAAATGGAAGATAATCTATATTTGATCGCGCAATTCCCTCCTCCAGAGCAAGCTCATAGTTGAGTCGGAGGAGGTTTAAATGAAATCCCGCACCATGTGGTTTGAAAATGAGTTTTTCAAATCGCTCCATCTGTTCCATAAAAAGAATATATCTATCACTGTCCACCGTATAGCAACATGCCCCGATTGCAGGTCCAAAAGCTATTTTAATCTCATTGCGGGTAGCCCCAAGTTCCACCATTTTCTCAATCATTCTCTTTATGATATTTTTTTCACTCCCTCTCCAACCATTATGTGATGCACCAATGATGCCTGTTGTTGGATCAAAATAGAGCACCGGCACACAGTCTGCCACTCGTACGACAAGCAGTACGCCTTCCTCCCGCGTCACCACTCCATCACACTCTTCCAACACCTCAACTTCTCCCAAGTGGAGTGGGTCTGGCACAGCTACATTCATTGAATGAATCTGCTCCATGAGTACAATTTTTCGCGGGGTAAGTTCTTGGATTTTTGCAAAACTCTTAATGATTTGAATTTTTCGCATATCTCCAGCATTCATTACCGTAAAACCAGATGAACAGAGTGAGAATAAAGAAGAGAAAAGCGATAGTTTTTCACCTGTTGTTTGGAACATAGCGTTTGACGCAATCGGAATCACTCCATGGATGCTCTGTTGTCCCTCGACACAAACTTTTTTCATGTCCTTTTCCCGTTATCACAACCACATCATGTGGGCGGGCAAGAGATATGGCCTGCTGAATTGCTTTTTCTCTGTTTGTTTGCACAATATATTTTTTATTATATTTTTGAAAGCCTTCTCCTATTTGATGAGCGATTGCGATGGGGTTTTCTGTACGATAGTCTTCCTCTGTAATAATACTTACATCCGCTCCTTGTGCGCTCGCCTCCCCCATGAGTGGTCGTTTTGTGACATCTCGAAGTCCTGCTGCTCCAAATACATGGATAATCCGCCCTTCTTCTTTGCAATAGAGTCGACGCACTGTTTCTAAAATTCTCACTAATGAGTTTGGAGTATGTGCAAAATCCACAATCACCGTGAAATCTTCATTAAAAACCATATCAATTCTTCCGAGCGGAAGCACAAAAGAGGGAATGAAAGTACGAAGTTCCTCATCTGGAAATCCCAACTCCCTGCAAAGCGCGTAGGCGCCTAAAAAGTTGTATGCATTAAAATCTGCAAGACGGGGAAAGCTCTTTCGAAAATCTACTTGATAATCAGCTCTATGAACTAGTCCATAGGTGAGAATGCGGTGATTCGTTTGAGAGAGGAGAGTTGAGAGTCGTTTTCGTGTTTCCGGATCATCACTATTTACAATGCCAATCTCACTTCGCTGAATTAAACTCAGTTTTGTAGTTGCATACTCGTCTAGCGATTTGTGATAGTCAAGATGTTCATGAGTAATATTGGTGAGAATCGCTGCTTTATATGTAATACCCCATGTCCTATTTTGATCAATTGCATGAGAAGTAGTTTCCAGAATAAAATAGTCATCGCCAAACAAGACTGCGTCACGAATCATTTTCTGAATCATGAACGGGTCAGGGGTGGTGACATGAAGCCCCGTGTCATATTCTACATTTCCTACTCTTCCATAAATAGTGGAGATCATCGAAACATTTTTACCAGCCTTTGAGAGGAGATGATACAGAAGGTGTGTAGTTGTGGTCTTACCGTCAGTTCCTGTTACTCCAATTACCTGAATATGTCTACTAGGAAATCCGTACCAAATATTGGCAGCGATGGCTTGAAGAAGATGATAAATATTTTTTATTCTTTGCATAATTTTGAAACTTAAAAAAGTATATCAAGCTAAAAGCTACAAGCTAAAAATCTTTACTCCGGAGCTATATTATAATATACTATAAGATCTTTTGCGATTTCAAAGAATATGGGGGCAGCTGTTTCGCTTCCCCATTGCGATGATTTTGGCTCCTTCACCACCACAAGCCCTACAAACTGCGGATGTTTAATGGGCGAAAAGCCAATAAATGATGCAATTGTTTTCTTTGCGTCATAATGACCCTCAAGAGCGATTTGTGCAGTTCCCGTTTTTCCTCCAATTTGATATCCTTTTGGTTTTAAATATTTTGTTTCCCCATTTTCAATTGTGGAAAGAAGCATTTCCTTCATGAGTTCACTCGTTTTTGTACTTATGACGCGTTTCACAAAAATTGGCTCCACTTTTTGTATTCTTGCTCCTTTGAACTCTTTCACTACAAATGGCTTCATGAGTTTCCCACCATTAATAATGGAGGAAAAGGCTGTAAGCATCTGTATGGGAGTCACTGCGATGCCCTGTCCAAATGTAGCGGTAGCATAATCTATTGGATACCATTCGCTTTTTGGCTTTATATAGCCAGGAGCTTCACCCTCTAGATCTATGTGTGTATTTTTTCCAAATCCATAGCCGAAAATCGCATTCATGAGTCGTGCATCTCCAAGTTTATCACCAACAAATACCATTCCAACATTTGATGATTTTTCAAGAGCTCTGGTGAGAGTTATTTTTCCTTCATACGTGTTATTCCATGTTTGAATTGTGTATTCTCCCACCTTAACTGGACCATCTTCATCAAAAACAGTATCAGGACGAATGAGATTTGCTTCAATTCCAGCTGCCATGATAAGAGGTTTGAAAGTGCTTCCGGGCTCATAAGCATCTGAAATTGCGGCGTTTCGAAACACATCGTTTCCAAATGTATAGTAGGTGGATGGATCGTAGTCAGGCAAACAACTCAGCGCCAAAATCTCCATAGTATTTGGATTGGCAATTATGGCGCAACCTTCTTTTGCTCCATATTTTTCCAAGCCATGCTGGAGTTTTTCCTTCACCAACATCTGCACCGATTTATCTATTGTGAGAAATATATCGCGTCCATTTTCTGGATCAATCCGTTCTTGTGTCCCTAAGAATATGGGTCGTCCTTGAAGATCCACATCAGAGCGAATAAGTCCGGGTAATCCTGCTAAATCTTTGTCATAAAACCCTTCAATACCAGATCTACCCACGTCCTGCCCAGAATCATTTTTTCCAACAAATCCTGCAAGATGTGCTGCAATGGAAGCATCAGGATAATAACGGCTCCACTGTTCATCAAATCCAAGTCCGACAAGGTTGAGCTTGTTGAGTGTATCCCGCTTTTCTTTATCGATTCCACTCATCACCGATGTCCAGGTTTTTGTCCTGTCAATACGAGCCGAAATGCTCGCTTCATCCACCTTCAATACATTTGCCACTGTTTTTGCTGTTTTATCTGTATCTTGTATGAGTTGTGGCTCAAAAAACAACTTATACAAAATCTGATTCATTACAATTGGCTGACCATTTCTATCAAATATTTTTCCTCGCTCCGGCGTGAGTTTTCTGGTAGATAAATAGTCGTGTTGGAGATCAGGATGAAGTACTTGGATAAAAAATAGACGAATAACTACTATGCAGAAGACTGCCAAAAAACCAATAAGAAGCAAGCGCAATTTTGTCATTTGAACGCCATGGGCAAATCACTGATATAGGTTGGTTTGAGGGCTCGTTCAAATCCCCACTTCACCTGATAAGTTTTTGCGTACATAAATGATTCGGTATCTGCCATTTCCTTTTCCAGGAGAGTGTTTTCCTGTGAAAGGGTAAATGTTTTCTGCTCTAAGGTATGAATTTCTGTGCTGAGTTTCATGCTTGAAATAAACACTGCAATATTGCCAACAAGCGCAATAAAAAAGATGACAATAATCAGTTCTTTATAGTAGTTTTTCATAGATGAAATACTCTCAATACGGCAGATCGCTCAAACCGTAATTCACTGTTGCCAAAGACAGGTTTTTTTCCGATTTGTACATATCCGTTGGAACGGATAAATCGTTTCACTATCCTGTCTTCAAGTGAATGGAAACTAATAATGGCAACTTTTCCAGTGGGAGAAAGGAGTGAGACAGCGCCTAGCAACGCTTTTTCCAGGTTTTCAAATTCATTGTTTACTTCCACACGTAGGGCTTGAAATACACGAGTAAGGGTGGGTCGAGGATTATTTTTTGCAACTGAATTTACCACTCCAACAAGCCAACCCACTGTGAGTGGATGTACGCCAGCTCGCATCATCACAACCCGCTCTGCAAGGGTGTCAGCAAGTATTTCTTCTGCGTTGTGCATAAAGATATGCTTTAAATCATCCTTTGAATACTGTCTGAGAATCATCTCAGCGTCCCGCTCACACGTTTCATCCAGTCGCATATCAAGTCGTTCATTGAGATTCTTGTATGAAAGGCCCGTTCCCCCTGATTTCAGCTGTTCATAGGATAACCCCAAGTCAAATAGTATTCCGTCAACAGGACTAAATCCCTCAGTTTGTGCTATGTTTGCAATATCTTTGAAGTTTCCCTGTTTCAGAATTAACTTTGGATTTTCTACTTTTGTCTTTAGACTTTCGATTTGAGTAATATCTCTATCAATTGCAAGCACCTCAGCACCAGTTGAAAGAAGAGCCTTTGTGTGCCCGCCCTCGCCATATGTTGCATCAATTATTTTTTTGTTTGGACCAGCTTGCAGCATTTCCACAACTTCTTTTAACAAAACAGGTGTATGCATTTTTTTACTGGTCTCCGCTGGTCTCAGCCAAATTCAACTGATAACTACTCCATTTTTCAGGATTCCACAACTCAAAATGATCTCCAACTCCAAGTATGAGCACTTTATCTTTTAGTTGTGCAAACTGTAAGAGGTGCTTTGGAATGACAAACCGCCCTTGTCCATCAATATCCATGTGCACTGTTGATGAAAACAAGTGTCTTCGTTTTTCAATGTCAGTCCTGTCAAGCAGTGATACATTTGTTAGTGCTTTGCTACGGTCTTCCCAATCTGATAAATCGTATCCTGCCAGACATCCATCAAACCCTTTTGTTACAATAAATCGGTCCCCCTTTATAAGTTCTCTGATTTTTTTGGGGAGCACCACACGGCCTGGTGCGGTAAACGAAACTAAGTATTCACCAAAAAAAACCATATATAACCATTTAACGCCATTTATGGGTAAATGTCAATATGAATTATCGGAATGGGGTGACAATGATGTAGAATAATAAGTGGAGTATGAATAAACTTATCCAGCAGACACGAAAGCTATTTTTGGGAGCTCAAGGAGGTATGTTCTCCTCAGCCATGATTCTGAGTTTTATGATCGTGGTGTCCAGAGTCTTTGGATTTATCCGCTACAGAACGCTTGCTGGATACTTCACCAAAGATCAACTTGATATTTTCTTTGCCTCGTTTCGCATTCCAGATTTAGTATTTGAACTACTCATCACGGGAGCTCTCACATCCTCCCTTATCCCTATTTACATTAAGTATCAAAAAAATGAAGTGGAGCGCAGGGAAATAACCACCTCTATTTTTAACTTTATCTCCCTCATCCTGACCTTATCTATAATTCTTATTCTCCCTTTCCTGCATCTTATAATCCCGCTTATCACACCCGGATTTCAGGGTGAGAAACTCCAGGAAGTGATCATGTTTTCTCGGATATTGCTCCTTGGTCAACTCCCCTTTCTTGTACTTGGCAACTTTTTTACCGGGATTGCGCAGGCAAGAAAACTGTTTCTCGCCACCTCAATACCTCCCATCATTTACAATCTTTCAGTTATTTGCGCCACATGGCTTTTTGCACCCCGTTATGGATTATTTGCTCCAATTATTGGAATCAACGTGGGTGCAGTGTTGTTTGCCCTTATGCAACTTCCTGCTGTGTGGGATGAAATTGTCCACTGGCGACCTCTCTTTAAACTACACACAGGTGTGAAGGATTTTTTTCGCATGATCGTTCCCCGCCTACTCACTATCCTTGTTGCGCAGGTTGATGCCACGATAGACCTCACTCTCACTACCCTTCTTGGATCTGGAGCCTATACTATTTTTTATTTCGCTCAACATCTCCAACTCCTGCCAGTTTCTGTTATCGGAATGGCTTTTGGACAGGCGTCCCTCCCTTATCTCACCGAAATGATTGAATCAAAAAAGAAAGAAGATTTTGCACAAATCATCACTGAATCTCTTTTGAATGTGTTGTTTCTCACCATACCCATTGCTGTATATTTTTTCTTCGCACGAACTCCCTTGGTGCGTATGTTTTTCGGAGGAGAAAAATTTGACTGGGATGCAACTGTACAAACTGCATTTCTTCTTTCCTATTTTGCAATTTCTATTCCCTTTCATTCAATTTACTACCTTCTCACACGTTGCTTTTATGCGCTTCTTGATAGCAAAACCCCCTTTTATTCCAGTATTATTGGCGTTTTCGCAAACACCGTTCTCTCTATTTGTTCTATTCTTGTTTTTCATCTTCCGGTGTGGTCTTTAGGAATCTCCTTTTCACTTTCAATGATTCTCCAAGTGGGGATTCTGTTTCTCCTGCTCCAGAGACGTGCTCTTTTTCAATTTGCTCCATTTGTGATTTCTTTTGGCAAAATAATGATCGCATCAATCATTGCAGCACCGGTACCCTATATTATGATTAAACTCATGGATAATCTGCTTCTCGATACCACAAGAACAGTGAATATATTCTATTTGCTTGTGGTAAGTGCTGTCGTGTACTTTTTGCTATACTTATTTGTATCTTGGTTTATCAACGTCAGAGAGTTAGCTCTTGTTGCTCAACTCACCATAAAGGCAAAAGAGTTCCAAAAGAAAATTACTGAAATGTATACTTCTTATGACTAATTCGAATCAAAAAAGTGCTGTTGAAACAATCCAAAAAGAGCTTTTGGGAAAAAAGCTTTCCTATCATGAAATCTATAATCTCATGGATCAAATCTCTCACAATAAGCTCAGTGATATTCTCACCACCTATTTTGTGGCGGCTTCCTTTAAGCAAGGATATGGAAATGAAGAACTCTATCACTTCACAAAAGCAATGGTTGAAACTGGAAAACGACTTCACTTTAAAGGAATTGTTGCGGATAAGCACTCAATTGGCGGAGTTGCAGGTACCCGTGCCACAATGATTCTCGTTCCAATCGTTGCTGCCGCTGGTTTTAAAATTCCAAAAATTTCATCTCGTGCAATCACAACGCCAGCAGGCACAGCAGATGTGATGGAGGTATTGGCTGGCGTAGAGTTTACGGGAGACCAAATTGAACATATTGTTCACTCAGTGGGTGGGTGTATTTGTTGGAATGGTCGACTGGGAATTGCGCCAGCAGACGATATTCTCATTCATATCGAAGAGCCTCTCGCGTTTGAGTCGTTTGACAAAATAATCGTATCTGTTATGGCGAAAAAAATTGCAGCTTCTACCACTCATCTCGTACTTGATATTCCTATCGGAAAAACAATGAAAATAGTCCATGAAAAAGATGCGCAGAGAGTTGCTCAAAAGTTTAAAATGTTGGGCAAGAAGTTTGGTATGGAGGTTGTTGTGACAATCAATAAAACAAGAGAGCCAGCAGGCAATGGAGTTGGACCAGCACTTGAAGCGCGCGATGTCTTAAAGGTATTGGAGCAAACCAAAGATAGACCTCGTGAGCTTGAAGAAAGAGCAGTCTTTCTTGCAGGTACATTGCTTGATATGTGTTATCGAGAAACAAAAGAAAAAAAAGATGGATTCTCAGAAGCTAAGATGATACTCTCTTCTGGAAGAGCACTCACAAAGTTTAAAGAAATCGTAAAGGCTCAAGGAGGTACTGATCATATTTCTTCTCACACTATGAAATTCATGTATAAAAAACACACAATATATAGCGATAGAACAGGCTATGTAAAAGAGATAAACAATCACAACCTCAACAGTATCGCAAAACTCTTAGGTGCACCAAAAGACAAATATGCAGGTATTTATTTGTTAAAAAAAAGCGGAGACACCGTGGGATTTAGAGAACCCATTGCTGAGCTGTACACAAAAAACACATATCTCTTAAAAGAAGCAGAATCATCATTACAAATGTTTCCAATTCATATATTGGACACCCACCTATGAAAAAATTCAAAATTCTGTTTCTTCTGATTCTTCTCACTGTTTTGGGACTCTATTTTATTTACAGTGAAGGCTCACTTCCCGTCGATAAGCGGAACTCTGGTTCCACATTGTTTGTCATACAAAGTGGTGAGGGATTAAGTTCAATCATCAAGCGACTCTCAGCCGAGGGCCTTATTCGAAATAAACTTGTTTTTTATACAATTGCGCTTCAAAAAGGCATTGAGAAGCGAGTTCAGGCGGGTAACTTTAAATTATCAAAAAATATGACAGCTCAATCGATTGCTGAAGTGCTTACCCATGGAACAGCAGACGAATGGGTGACCGTTGTTGAGGGACTTCGAAAAGAAGAGATTGCTCAGCAACTCGCTTTAATTTTTTCTATTTCTGAAACATCCTTTATTGAACAGGCAAAAGAAGGACAACTCTTTCCAGACACCTATCGTATTCCAAAAGCAGCATCACTTGAAACTATTATTCGCCTCATGGAGACAAATTTCGCCACAAAAATGGCCGAAGCACGAAGAGAACGACCATTTGAAAAACGATCGGACAGAGACATTCTTATACTTGCCTCACTTGTAGAACGGGAGGCAAAATTTGCCGATGACCGCAAAACAGTGGCAAGTATCATTCTCAAACGAGCTCAAAATGACTGGCCATTGCAGCTTGATGCCACAATTCAATATGGACTGGGTTATCAGCGTAAAGAAAAAACATGGTGGAAGCGAGAACTTGCACTTGAAGATTTAAAGGTAGATAACACATATAATACCTATGAAAGAAAAGGAATGCCACCAGCACCAATTTGCAATCCAGGACTAGACTCATTAAAGGCAGCAGTGACAGCGGATCCAAAAACACCCTTTTGGTATTATGTGAACGACAAAAATAGTCGCATACATCCAGCAAAAACGCTTGAAGAACACAACGAGAATATACGAAAGTTTGTACAATAAAGACTATGTTAAACTTTAAAATGCACTTTATCCATGGGTATACAGCATCTTCACAAGCTGATTTCTATCCGATTCTTTCAAAAGAGTTGGATAAGGTTGGGCTCGATTATGTAATTCCCGATTTACCAGGAAATAAATATCCCCAGGCAAAGGTACGGTTATAGACGCTTCAGAATACATTAAAAAATAATACAAAGCCACTTATTATCGTGGGGCATAGTCTGGGAACCCGAGCGGCACTCCTCTTCATAGAAAAATATGAACTCAAAGTGGAGTCTTTATTCCTCATTGCAGCATTTGCAAACAGACTTGAAAATGCAGAAAGAAAAAATGGAGCCTACTCAGATTTTTTTATGCATAAAATAGATACTGAAAAAATAAAGCTGTTAGTGAAACGCTCTTATGTACTCCATTCAAAAGATGACACATCAATTCCCTTTGAGCAAGGAGAAGAAATAGCAAATGATATCGATGCAGAACTAATTGTTTCAGAAAATCGAGATCATTTTGACAAACCCGCCAATGCTCTCTACATACTCAAGGTTCTAAAAGAAAAAATCATGTTTTAAAAAATAATAATATTTTTTAGTTTATTTATACTATAGGAGTTCAATTAAATAAATAATTGAACTATTAAAAACCTTGCTCTTTTTGTTCTAAGATTCTCCTTTTTAACTTCTGCGCAGATTTCCAACTCCCCAGAGACAACCCTGGTTCATTAAATGTGCTTATTAACTCGTCAATATTAAGTTTAATTTTACTTTTTGTTGAAATAGCCAATAGAGCCCTTTTAATAGTTGTACTTTTATCAAGTAAAAATGCAAATTTAGCAATGGTTGCACGTGACACTTTTACGATATTACAAATTACATCATAGTTAACTCCACTATAAATCATATACATAACTAAGATTCTTTTTCCAACCATAAGCCGTTCAACAGGAGAAAGAATATCATTTAATGATGAAATAAATATATCTTTATTATTATCTCGTCCTAATACTTGAAAAAGAAGATCACTTATTTTATCCATTACAGATTCTTTAATTTTATATTTTGACATTCGTACCATAGTTCATTTATTTAAATAAATGAACTATTATTATGCAACGGATTATAAGCCGCAAAAGTGAAATAACGGAGCTTTAGAGTAAGGTATAAATTGCTTTATCGGTATTGAGTAGATATCTTGATGTTAGAATTGAATAGTAAAGTATGAATATCACAATCTCTCTTAAAATGCCATAAATCACATCGGCATGTCAGTGCCCACTACATCTGGTGATGAAGAGCGCTTTATGATTTCTCTTGGTTTACCACTCCCAGTTGCAGGGCCAATATATCCTGCCACTTCCATCTCATCGATGATTGCAGCCGCACGAGAATACCCAATTTTTAGTTTTCTTTGAAGAAATGAGGTAGATGCCTTTCCAGAGGATAGCACTACCTCAAGTGCTTGATCAAACAACTGATCTTTTCCAGATCCATTCCCCAATCCCTGACTCCCCGGCATCCCTCCCACCGTAAGTCCAGGATCTGTTTCCATAATTTCTTCAGTATAGTGTACTTCGGGAGATTGAGCTCGGATAAATTTGGTGAGCTCTATAACTTCCCGTTCTGTGATGAATGGACCTTGAATACGTTTTGGTTTGGCTTGGTCTGGCGGAAGAAAGAGCATATCTCCCTTTCCGAGCAGTTTTTCGGCACCAGGCATATCGATGATTACTCGTGAATCAATCATTGAAGATACATTAAAGGCTAATCGTGCTGGAATATTTGCTTTCATGAGTCCTGTAATAACATCAACTGATGGTCGCTGAGTTGCAAGTACCAAATGAATTCCAGTAGCACGTGCAAGCTGTGCAATACGAGTAATAAGCGTTTCGACGTCATTTCCAGCAAACATCATAAGGTCGGCAAGCTCATCTATCATAAATACAATATATGGTTTTTTTTCGATACCGGGAATCGAATTATAGCTATCCAAATTACGCGCATGTACCTCTGCAAACTGCTTATAGCGCTCCTGCATCTCATTCACTGTCCATCGCAACGCACGAAGTGTCACTTCAGGTTCATTAATTACCGGTGTAAGTAAGTGGGGAATATTATTGTATGCAGCCATTTCAACTCGTTTAGGATCAACCAGTATCAGTCTCAACTCCTCTGGTCGAGTTCTAAATAACATAGTGCTAATCCATGCATTCACAATCACCGATTTACCAGATCCAGTGGTTCCCGCAATTAAACAGTGTGGCATTTTTCCAATACTCGTAGCTACAGGTCTGCCAGATACATCCAGTCCCAAGGGCATAAGGAGTGGATCTGGATTTTTTGTAAAAACATCATCTTCCAAAAGGCTTTTTAGGGTAACAATTTGGGAGCGAACATTGGGAATTTCAATTCCCACCATTGCACGTCCTGGAATAGGTGCCTCAATTCGAACCTGACCTGTTGGCGCTGCAATTGCGAGAGCTAAATCGTTGGCTAGCGCAGTGATGCGAGATAACCGAGTCCCACTTTTGATTTCAATACAGTATTGAGTGACGGCTGGACCCTTGTTTTGTTCGGCTACACGAGCCGAAATACCAAAACTATCCAATGTCTTTTCAATTGTTGCGGCAATATAGTTTACATCACCTCTATCTGCTTCTGCCTGTTTGATGTTGCTTAATAAGTTGAGGGGGGGGAATACCCAGGTTGATCCACCCTGTGTGAGAGGTTTAATATATAAGTCTTGCGAAGAAATGACGTTTTTAGATTCTACCGGAGAAGTTGGTTGTTTTTCATTTTTCTTTCTATCTTCGACATATTCTATTATTGGTTCTTCTTTTTTCTTTGGTTCCTGTTTTTGCTCAGTTATAAACTCTCCCTTTTGAACTCCTACTTGTACCCGATTGCGAACCGGATCGATAGATGATTTGAGAGATGTAAACAGTCCAGAACCAATGCTCATGAGAATATGAAGCAAAACATCAAACGATGTATCGAGAAACAAAATTACTCCTATTCCCAACAGTGTCAATAAAAAGAGCGTCGCGCCAATAAAGGAGATATTGTCTGTAAGGAGTGTATGAAAAAGCAGTCCCCACTCGCCGCCCCTCAAAAGCCCTCCAAGCGCTATAAAAACAAAAAAGAGACCAACAGTTATGGTAGATCGAATAAGCGGTTTTTTTGAATCCGTGATTATGTGGACACCCCAAAGAATTATAAGTGTTGGAACAAAAAAGGAAACCACTCCAAATCTCTCCACTAAAAAGGCACGAATAGCCGAAAGTAGCTTACCATCAATCGTTGAACCCAATGGAAGGAGGGATAACAGAAGGAGAAGTCCACCCAGGAAAAACAAAAGTCCCAATAATAAAAATACTGTTCGCGAACTCACCTTTGTCTTCATAAAGGGAAGTTTTATCAAGCTTTTTTTTCGTGCCATATCAATTCATTTTAGTACATTCAGCACAAAAAAAACACCCCCATTTTCATGAGGGTGCTTTTTTTCCGAAGAATGCTCTTATGACATGAGTTCTTTCAGAAAATCATCTTCAACGGGAGCGGGTTGTCTACTATCATTCCCTCTCATTGGGGGTCTTCGATCTTCCCGATGAAAAGCAGGTCGTCGACCACCTGATCCGCCTGGTCTATTATAAGATGGACGAGGTCGTGGTTCAGGTGCTCCTACCATTGGCTCTTTTCCATCTTCTCCAAACATTTGAAGGTTTACTCTTCCCATGTTATCAATCTCCATTACTTTTACTTTTACCTTCTGTCCTACCGACACCACTTCTGCAGGATCTTTCACAAATCCGCGACCCATTTTTGAAACATGGACGAGTCCATCTTTTCCAGGAATACACTCAATAAATGCTCCAAATGGTGCAATGCGCTTTACCTCTCCTTCAAAAATTTCCCCTACCATGATTTCTCTCGTCATGTTTTCAATCATTTTTGCTGCCATCTCCACATTTGCCTTATCAATACCACTGATAGTGACTCTTCCGTCATCACCCACATTGATATCTGTGTTGGTTTGTGCGATAAGCGCTCGAATGTTTTTGCCTCCAGGTCCAATGATTTCGCCAATCTTGTCTGCTGGAGGAGTGATCACCACAACCTTTGGAGCAAATTGTGAAACCGTTTCACGAGGAGTTGCAATTGCTGCTTTCATGTTTGCGAGTATCTTCATGCGTGCAGCTGTTGCTCGAACAATAGCCTCATGCATCATTGCAGTGGTGAGTCCCATGTTTTTTACATCAAGTTGGATTGCAGTAACACCTGATTCACTTCCTGCAATTTTAAAGTCCATCTCACCTGAGAAATCTTCAACTCCCAGAATATCTGTCAAAATCACATAGTCATCATCTGTTTTTGAGACGATGCCCATGGCAATTCCTGCAACAAGTGCTTTGATAGGAACACCAGCATCCATCAGAGCAAGTGTAGAAGCACATGTTGATGCCTGTGAGGTTGATCCGTTTGATGAAAGAACTTCACTCACAACGCGAATTGTATAAGGAAAATCTTTTTGTGAAGGAAGAACTGGTTCGAGGGCCTTTTCTGCAAGCGCTCCATGACCAATTTCTCTTCGTGAGGAAAATCCAAATCTTCCGGTCTCTCCTACTGAATAGGGAGGCATATTATAGTGGTGAATGTATCGTTTTGACTCTTCACCATCTGGACTTTCAATAAGCTGTTCAAGACTTGGTGCACCAAGAGTAACTATGGTGAGTACCTGTGTGTCGCCTCGTGAAAAGAGTGCTGAACCATGAATTCGAGGGAGAATACTCACCTCAGAAGAAAGCTCACGCACTTCATCTATTCCTCGTCCATCAACACGCTTTTTTTGTAAGATATTGTCTCGAATTACCTGTTTTGTCATGCAATCTACTCCTTTTGCAATGCTTTTCTTGTCAAACTCTTCTGAATGTTTTTCAGATACAGCGTTCACAACTGCCTCAACAGCCGCTTTGTCTTCAAACTCTTTCTTAGCCTTTTGTTCCACCAATCCCTCTATCTCTTTTTTGAATTCAGACTTAAGAATATCGAGTAACTTTTCATCTATGAGTGAATCGGATGCATCGTCTTTTTTGTTGCCAACCGCTGCAGCAAAATCCATAATAAAGGAAATGAGTTTTTTGTTTTCCGCCTTGGCAAGCTCAATACCTTTTTCTATGATTTCTTCTTTTAGTTCTTCAGCGCGCGTCTCAATCATTACGACCTTTTCTTCTCCAGATGACACCACAAGATCGAGAACTGAAAATTTTTGGTCTTCTTCTGTTGGGTTCACAATATAAGTTACTTCCCCATTTTTGACTGCTCCAACTCGTGTTGTGGCGAGTGGTCCCTTAAAAGGAATTGTAGATGCTTGGAGTGCTGCCGATACAGTGAGTGCGGACAGGATATCTGGTGAATTCACCCCGTCAACAGACATTAACGTAATAATTATTTGGACATTTTTCTTATATCCTTTTGGAAATAATGGGCGGATAGAACGATCTATAAGTCGGCCATTTAAAACAGCTTCATCTGATGGTCGTCCTTCTCGCTTCACCCATCGAGATCCCTTAATTCTTCCGCCAGCATATAATTTTTCTGCATACTCCACTTGAAGAGGAAAATAGTCTAGGTCTTCCCGCTCTGCTCCAGCGACGATTGTCACCAAAACACTCGTGTCTCCCATGCGTCCAAGTACTGCAATTGTGGCAGCTTTTGCTAATTTTCCTGTCTGAAACGACAGAGTTCTTTTTGCTTGCTCGTTGCCGAGTTCAAGGCTTTTTTCTATGAATTTCATAGGGGTATAAATGAATAAATATAATAATGATAATTACAAACTAAGAGAGCTTATGTTAATAATACTACACACCTCCAAGCAATAGGGTAGAGAAAACGTATTACTTTGAGTATTATTTTTTAAGTCCGATTTGTTCAATGAGTTTTTTATAGCGTTTTTCGTCTAGATTCTGCAAATAGTTGAGAATTCTTCTTCTTTTTGCAATGACCTTCAAAAGGCCACGTCTAGAATGGTTATCTTTGTTATTTTCTGTCAAATGCTCTGTTAAGCGAAGGATTTTGTGTGTGAGAAGGGCTGACTGTACCTCAGGAGATCCGGTATCGCCATCTTTCTGTGCGAACATCTCGATAAGCTTCTGTTTATCGTCTGGTAGTTTTTTCATAAGTACCCATTATAATAAATAAATCATGAAGTTTCAACCTCTAATTCTGCCTCTCCTCCTCTGGATACTTGTGGGGTGGAGTGTATGGTTTTTTGTGCCTAATTCGCCATTTGTTGTGGGGGGAGTAGTAGCTCTTGTCACTATCGCTATGTACTTTTCGATAAGAATTTTCACTCACAACAAGCTTACTTATATTATTCCGGGTGGTGTATTTACGCTTCTGTTCTCAAGCGCTGTGTCGGGCTATTCCTTCATTAACCTACTTCTTATCATTGCAATAGCGATTCTCGTTTTTAATCTAACAGCTTCTTCCTCATCTCAATAACCCATTACAATGGTAACTCATTATCCCTGCTATAATATACATCATGACCCAAAAAAAATATATTACCACCACTCTCCCCTACGTCAATGCTGAGCCACACATTGGGTTTGCTCTTGAGATCGTACAGGCAGATGTGATCGCTCGGTCTTGGAGACAGCGTGGTTATGAAGTTGTGTTTAATACCGGCACGGATGAACATGGTCAAAAAATCTACCAAAAAGCACTTGAGTCAAAACTGGATCCTCAAACTTATTGTGATGGCTATGCAAAAAAGTTTAACAATCTCAAGGAAGCTCTCAACCTTTCCTATACTCACTTTATTCGCACTACAGATAAGAAACATATTGCAGCAGCACAAGAATTTTGGAACAGATGTTTAAAAAACGGAGATATTTATAAAAAAAATTATCAGGCAAAATATTGTGTAGGATGTGAACTAGAAAAAACAGACTCTGATTTAGATCAGGGAAAATGCCCCCTTCACCCTAAAAATACGATAGAACTGAGAGATGAAGAAAATTATTTTTTTGCATTTTCCAAGTTTCAAAAACCATTATTTGAACTGTATGAAAAGCAACCCGAGTTTGTTCTCCCTCACTCTAAACTCAATGAAATCAAACAGTTTGTGATGGGTGGTCTTACAGACTTTAGCATCTCTCGATTGAAAGAAAAGATGCCTTGGGGAATTCCTGTTCCAAACGATGAAAATCATGTAATGTATGTATGGTTTGATGCCCTTATCAACTATATTTCTACTATAAACTGGCCAGCTGAAGCATATAGTGAGTGGTGGCCTGGCATTCAAGTAGCAGGAAAGGATAACTTGCGTCAACAAAGCGCCATGTGGCAAGCAATGCTCATGTCAGCTCACGTCCCTCTTTCACAACAAATCGTTATTCATGGATTCATCGAATCAAATGGCCAGAAAATGAGCAAGAGTTTGGGAAATGTGGTAAACCCCTATGAAATGGTGAAGAAATATGGGACTGACGCTGTCCGATATTATTTGCTTCGTGAAATCCCAACGCTTGATGACGGTGACTTTTCAGAAGCTCGCATGAAAGAACTGTATAATTCCGATTTGGCAAATGAGTTGGGTAATTGTGTATCTCGAATCACTACAATCGCCGCCAAAGATGCGCTCATAGCTGAGCCACGTCCATATAAACTATCCGGAGAATCGGCAACGCTCATAGAAACATTTCGTCTCAATGAAGTACTTGTTTCTATTTGGGATCAGATAAAAAAACTCAATAAACAAATTAACGAAGAAACACCATGGAGCAAAACACCTGATGAGAGAAAAATATTTCTCTTAGAGGCGCTCTCGCAAATGCAAGCTATCGCAAACGATCTTGCCCCCTTTCTTCCCGCAACTTCTGATCAAATAGTAAAAGCCACCACAGGAGCAATTACAAAAGTACCGCCCCTTTTTCCGCGGTTAACGGTATGAAAAAAATACTTGCATCGCTTACGGTGAAGAAAAAAATTGTGATCTCATTAGTGTTATTGTTTATCGCTCTATTTGGCGTAGTTGTTGGTATCTATTATTTTATCTTTAAAGATCTTCCTGCAGCATCATCTTTAAAAAACCTCAATGCCATTCCCTTTTCCACCCATATGTACGATAGAAATGGAAAAATATTATATGAAATTTATCGTGATCAAAACCGCACTCCTGTAAAACTTTCAGACCTAAAGCCCTATATATATCAAGCATCTATTTCAATAGAAGACAAAGATTTTTACAATCATAAAGGAATCTCCCTCACTTCAGGAATTCTTCGAGCGATAAAAGAACTTGTGCTTCGTCAGACCCTTCAAGGAGGCTCTACTATCACTCAACAACTCGTGAAAAATGCCCTTCTTTCCTCTGAAAGAACTCTGCAGCGAAAGATTCGCGAGATGATACTTGCGGTGAGTGTAGAAAAGCAGTTTTCAAAACAAGAAATAATAGAAATGTATATAAATCAAGTTCCTTATGGGGGCAGTGCGTATGGTATTGAAGAAGGAGCAAAAACATTTTTTGGAAAAAAAGCAAAAGATTTAAAGCTTGAAGAAGCAGCTCTGCTTGCCGGGCTCCCCCAAGCACCCTCACTTTACTCACCTTATATCAACCCATCTCTTGCAAAAAAAAGACGAGATGAAGTGCTTATTAAAATGGTTCAACAAAAATATATCACCGAAAAACAAAAAAACGCAGCAGTTGCAACACAGCTCGCCGTCGTGCCTCTCCGTACAGTAATGCACGCACCCCACTTTGTTTTTTATGTTAAGTCTCTTCTTGAAAAAGAGTATGGTGCGGATTTGGTGGAACAAGGTGGACTAAAGGTCACCACAACACTAGACCTGGACATACAAGAAAAAGCAGAAGTTTTGCTGAAAGAAGAGCTTGAAAAAATTAGCTATCTTGATGTATCAAATGGCGCAGTACTCATAACGCGACCTCCCACAGGGGAGATTTTAGCAATGCTGGGTAGTGTAGATTATTATGCATCCGGTTCTGGTGCCTTTAATGTCACCACAGCACTACGCCAACCTGGAAGTTCTATAAAACCAATTAACTTTGCGGTGGGTATTGATAGAAAATTGGTGACAGCGGGTACTGTATTTTTGGATATCCCCACATGCTTCACCGCAGGAGGACAAACAGGTTCCTATTGTCCTGTAAACTATGATGGGCAGTTTCATGGCCCCACACAACTGCGATTTGCTCTGGGCAATTCATTTAATATCCCTGCTGTAAAAATGTTGGCGGTGAACGGTGTCAAAGACTTTATTGCATCTGCATCAGCCTTCACTATCACCTCTTTTGAAGACCCGAAAAATTATGGTCTGTCCCTTACTCTGGGAGGAGGCGAGGTGCGCATGACAGAAATGGCTCAGGCATTTTCAGCATTTGCGAATCAAGGGGTACCCCGTAAGTTAAATCAGATTTTAAAAGTGGAGGATAGATATGGAAAGGTGTTGTATAAATTTGATGATCCAAATGTGGTTGCTGATGTAAAAAAACCACTGTCAGCCCCTTCCACTCTTTCGATTCCGGGCAAACGTGCTATTAGCAAGGAAACTTCGTATATTATTTCTCACATTCTTCTAGATGATAATGCCCGCAGCGCTGCCTTTGGAACGGGTAGCTATTTGGTGATTCCGGGTAAGGCAGTATCAGTTAAAACCGGTACAACTGATAATAAAAAAGATAACTGGACCATTGGCTATACCCCGAACTTCCTCACGGCGGTATGGGTGGGGAACAATGACAATACTCCCATGAATCCTAGTCTCACCTCAGGTGTTACTGGTGCCGCTCCCATTTGGAACAGAGTGATGCGTATGCTCTTGAAAGATCAACCAGACCTGTGGCCCATCAAACCTGAGACTGTTATCGGAAAGCAGATATGTAATGATAGTGGTGGGGAGATGACCAAAGGAGGAGATGGTAAAGAAAGTTGTTCTGCTCGCTATGAATATTTTGTCAAGGGGACCGAACCTCAAGGAGGAGGAAGTTATAAGCAATCTGTCCCGATAAACAAAGACACCGATAAGCTCGCAAGTCCAAGTGATAGTAATGTTGAAAATCGCGATAAAACAATGATTAAGGATATGTTTTCCAACTACTGCGTGGACTGCAATCACGACAAAGATCCATACTCAATTGTGCGACTCTAATTACATCTTAAACAACGTGCCAACGAGATAAGCGACAGCTGCGGCGGTTCCGCCCAAAAGAAGTGTCTCACCCACACTTCTCACAAAGCCCTGCTTCCCCACTTTCCATCGAAGAATCCCTAAGAGAATGAGTGCTGTTGCTGTGGTGATTGTGGACATCATAAAAAGCTGCGATCCTCTAAAAAACACGTACGGAATAAGTGGAATAAATCCAAAAACAATAAAGGAAAAGAATGTGGCAAGTGCCATTAATACTGGGTTATCTCCTTCTGGATTGGGGAGTTCTAATTCTTGATTCATCATAAAGTCAACCCAATATGGATTATTCGTCATATAAATTCCTATGAGTTCCTCCGCTTGTTTTCGTGAAAATCCCTTTTTTACCAAAATCTCTATCGATTCAAGCTTTTCAAGTTCCGTATTGTGTACCACTTCGTATGCTTCCTTATTCTTTTCATTGTTGTATACATCTTGCTCAGAACGAATTGACAAAAAGTTTCCAAGTGCCATAGACACCCCATCTGCGAATAGATTGGCGAATCCAAACAGTAACACTGCTAATACAGGTAGTTGATTGACCACATTTGCCTGAGCTCCAGCAAATCCTGCAACAACGGCAAAAGTGGTTACAATTCCATCATTTCCACCATATACTATTTCTTTGAGGTATACAGTGAGGGGAGTCATCTTATGTTCTTCCGCAAGATGTTTTTGAAGGTCGAAAGGAAGTTTGGTTGTCATATAGATGATTATATACTATAGTATAGGTATGGGAGACAAGAGAGTATGTATTTCAAAACAAACCACCTTCATTGCTCTCATCCTTTTACTTCTTCTTGGATATATGCTCTTTGCCTACTCAACGCTCCATAATAAAACCAATACGAATAGTAGAGCTGCAGATATTGGGTTAAAAAAAACAGAGACTAAGAAACAAAAACTTCCCGAATTAACGGATAAAAAGTTGGAGACGTTGCGGTTTAGAAGTGGAGTAGTAAACAATCAAGGGGAATTTCAACTAATAGGAGAAGATATTGCAGCTAAAAAAATTGAAGTTTATTTTATAAATGATAAAGGTGAAACAGAATTTGTTGGATCCTCAGAAAAAAAAGATAAAACAAAAAAATACTTACAATCTCAATCAAAGATAAAATTAAATCAAAAAATTCTGCAAAGTCAACAACTTATGGTTGTTGACGCAGAATAAGAGTACTACTTGACTTTATACTTGCATACTAGTATACTAGTTTCCATGAAAACTTCCTATTACAATTCGCTCGTTAAGATATTTCTTTCTCTCAAAACAAAACAAGAGGTGAGCAAGATTCTTGATGGCTTACTTACTCCCAAAGAGCGGGAAGAAATTGCTATGCGGCTTGAAATTGTTAAGCTTTTAAAAAAAGGGGTTCCGCACCATGAAATAGCATCCCAACTCGGTGTCGGTGTCGCTACTGTCACTCGCGGATCAAAAGAAATTGCAAAAGGTAACTTCTCCCTCCTTTGGCGATAAGCCATCCCCTTTCTTATTTTTTAACCCGCGTAATTTTTAATTTTTTATTTGTAACTTTTAATACTATGGATA
Organism: uncultured Gammaproteobacteria bacterium; assembly: GCA_964459595.1. Classification (GTDB taxonomy): domain Bacteria; phylum Patescibacteriota; class Microgenomatia; order UBA1406; family GWC2-37-13; genus JAKBEU01. Next base: position 84,581 of record CAYWLV010000003.1, on the reverse strand, counting down.
CCTATTCACAACCAGAATTGAATGGATTTTTTGGAGAGTTCGGAGGAACTTTTGTCCCCGAACCATTAAAAAAACCACTTGATATTCTTACCAAAGAATATCTGAAGGCACGCAATGATAGAGAGTTTCAAAAAGAGCTGAACTCGCTGTATAAAACCTATGCAAACAGGCCGAGTTTGTTATATTTTGCAAAAAATCTCTCTAATTTTGTAGGAGGAGCACAGATATATTTAAAACGAGAAGACCTCAATCACACTGGTGCACACAAAATAAATAATGCATTAGGCCAAGCACTCCTTGCACGAAAACTTGGGAAAAAGAAACTTATTGCAGAAACAGGGGCAGGTCAGCATGGTGTTGCTGTTGCAACAGTTGCAGCACTTTTTGGGATGGAGTGTGATATTTATATGGGCAAGCGAGATGTAGAACATGAAAAGCCAAATGTCTATCGCATGAAAATGCTTGGTGCACACGTAGTTGAGGTGAAGGAAGGACAACAAACACTGAAAGATGCAGTCGATGCGGCTCTTATGGCATATGTTTCTGATCCTTCTGTGTATTATCTTCTTGGATCTGTTGTTGGCCCACACCCCTATCCGTTAATGGTCCGTGATTTTCAAAAAGTAATTGGTGAAGAGATCAAAAATCAATCGCACGAACAATTTGGAAAGTTACCAGACTATGTAGTGGCTTGTGTAGGCGGAGGAAGTAATGCCATGGGTGCATTTTATACATTTATCAATCGAGATAATGTGAAGCTGATAGCTGTTGAACCAGCTGGAAAAGGTGCAGATACGAACAAGCACGGACTCGCGCTGGGAAAAGGATCTCCAGATATTATTCACGGTTTTAAAACGCTCGTGATTCATAATAAAACCGGAGCAATTGGTGAGTCGTACAGCGCTGCTTCCGGTCTCGACTATCCAGGTGTAGGACCTGAAATGTCATATTTAAGTAGTATCAAACGAGTTGATCTTGCGTCAGCAACCGATAAGGAGGCAGTAGATGCATTTTCCCTTCTCTCTCAAAAAGAAGGAATTATACCTGCCCTAGAAAGTGCACATGCGGTGGCATATGGACTGCGTTTGGCAAAAACTCTCCCTAAGGACAAAATAATTGTTATAAATTTGTCCGGACGAGGAGATAAGGATGTGGAGTTCATTTATAAAGAATATTTTGCATTATAATAATCGTATGAATACCAACAATGTAAAAAAATATAGCGAGCAACTGTCTGCTTTAGGAATAGAGCATACAATACAAGAGCATCCTCAACTTATAAAAGTTGAGGATGTGCTTCAGTATTGCAATCTCACATTTGCTGATGGTGCCTCAACTCTTATTTTCAAGGTGGATGAGGGTTATATTGCCGTGATTCGACGAGATGACTGTAGAATTGATTTAAAAAAACTGCAAAAACTCGCCAATACATCGCTGTTGAGAATGGCGACAAATGAAGAGTTTACCAGCCTCACTCATCTTGTACCAGGGGCAGCCCGGGTTTACATTCCTGAGGTATATGCAACATTTATCGATCAAAAAATAATGGAAAGGGATTTTGTACAGGCAGGTTCTGGAAGTTTTACCTCAAGTATTCAGTATAAGACTAAAGATTTACATAAACTTCCTCATTCGAAAATTGTTTCAGTTGCTGAAATTGCAGTCCACGAATCCGTCCATACTTCAAATCGGGTATTGTCGGGTATTCGGGCAACAGGACGTTTACATTTGGGAAATTACTTAGGTGCTGTAAAAGGGATGCTTGAACTTCAAGATGATAATAAACATGACACGTTGTATATGGTGGCAGATGCTCATACTGTCACCACTCCTTACCAAATTGAAGAGTTGAGAAAAAACAGAAGAGAGGTAATTTTAGACTATCTTGCAGCAGGGCTTAACCCTGAAAAAAGTATTATTTTCCAACAGTCAGAAGTAAATGAGCATTTTGAACTGGCATTCTACCTATCCTCTGTCATGTCCATAGCTCGTATGCAGCACCTTCCCACATTTAAAGAAAAAATAAAACAATATCCACACGGAAGCACAATGGCTCTTTTAAATTATCCTCTTTTAATGGCTGCAGATATATTACTCTATAAAGTTGGACTCGTCCCTGTTGGTATTGATCAAGAACCACACCTTGAAATTGCACGAGAAGTTGCAAGAAAAATGAATGAGCAATATGGAATGGATTTTCCAGAACCCGTGCGGTTTGCAACAAAAGGCGAATATATTCCTTCGCTTAAAGGAGTGGGGAAAATGAGCAAGTCAGTGGAAGGAAGCTACATAAACTTGACCGATTCAGCCGAAGAAATAAAAAAGAAAGTACGTTCTATTCCTACAGCAAGTACTGTTGGAGGTGAGATGAGCGACGGGTTAAAAACTCTCTTCACCTATGCAAAACTTTATATTCCCCAAGATGTAGATCGGTATCAAGAACTGTATAAAAATGGAACGCTTAAGTTTGTAGAAATTAAAGACGCAATTGCGGATGCTATTTATCAAGACCTCAAACCTCTTCAAGAAAAAAGGAGAGAACTTGAAGCAAATCCTGATTATGTAAACTCAGTTATTCGAGAAGGCGCAGCAAAAGCAAAAATAATTGCAAAAGAAACCATCGATGAGGTCAAACTTAAAATGGGATTGATTTAACCCAACATAAGATTATTTTAAAATAAATAAATATAAATGAAAGTAGCATTACTTCATTATATTAAAATAATGAAGTATTTTATTTTGAGGTGAACGATTGTTCTTGCTATTCTTCAAATAATTTGTAATACTTTTCGTATACTGTATTTGCCAGACATTCCAGCGGAGGATGGCCAACACCCCTTTATGGGGTGGATTCAGTCTATAATTTTCAATTCAATTAAATATTTATAAAATATAAGAAAGATTTATAATTAA
>CAYWLV010000003.1:0-81658 GCA_964459595.1 uncultured Gammaproteobacteria bacterium | reverse complement strand
CCCGCCTTCGCGGGAATGACAATGAATAATTATTTTTATTTTTTTTATGATTCCCCTTGCAGAACTATTGCGGCCAAAGTCACTGGATGAGGTAGTAGGACAACAACATCTTGTGGGGAAAAATAAGCCTCTCCGAAAGCTCCTTGAGGCGGGAAAAATAACCTCACTCATTCTCTGGGGACCACCTGGCTGTGGAAAGACAACTCTCGCACGGCTAATCGCAACCTATGTGGATGCTGAATTTATTTCATTTTCTGCAGTTACCGGTGGAGTAGCCGAAATTAGACTGGTTATAAAAAAAGCAAAGGAAGACCAGACGCTTTTCAAAAAACAAACAGTTCTTTTTGTAGATGAAATTCACCGATTTAATAAAAGTCAACAAGACGCATTTCTTCCCCATGTAGAAGATGGCTCAATTATTCTTATTGGAGCCACAACTGAGAATCCTGGATTTGAAGTCAATGCTCCCCTCATCTCACGGTCGCAAGTATATATGCTTCATGCGCTTACCGATGACGAAATGGGACGAGTTGTAGAAAAAGCAATTCAGTATTATAAAGGAATTCAGTGGGAAAAAACCGCGATTCAACACATTATAAAAAGCAGTAATGGAGATGCGCGTACCGCTATAAACGCAGTAGAACTTGCCTCTTCATTTGGAAAAAAGATAACACTCAAACATGCAGAAGAAGCAATTCAGAGGAAGGCAATTTATTACGATAAAAAGGGCGATTGGCATTATGATACTATTTCAGCGTTCATTAAAAGCATGAGAGGCGACAATCCAGATGCTGCTCTTCACTATTTATCTCGCATGATTAAGGCAGGTGAAGATCCAGTTTTTATTGCGCGTCGTATGGTGATATTTGCAAGTGAAGATATTGGTAATGCTCAGCCCACCGCGCTTGTAGTTGCAGCCGCTTGTATGCAGTCTGTGCATATGATTGGTATGCCAGAATCAGGATTGATACTTGCACAGACAGCCACCTATTTGGCAACCTCTAAAAAATCGATAGCTTCTTCATCTGCTTTTTTTGAAGCAATGAACGATGTTGCAGAGGAAAACCTCTCTCCAATCCCACTTCACCTCAGAAATGCATCAAATACGGTTATGAAACAGCAAGGATACGGAAAAGGACATGTGAGATATCCGTGGCTCGCAAAAAAGGAGAGCGGAGTAAAGATAGAACAGGAATATCTTCCCAAAAACCTTGCAGGAAAGAAGTACTACAAAAAAGACTGGTGAGGAGCTTTACCCTTTTTCAATTTCCCAGAAATCTGCCCCTTGAGCATCCCATTTGAGTCTCCGCTCATCGGCATCCTGTATGTTGTATTGATTGTTCACAAAATAGAAAATAGAACCAGATTTTTTTGCGACATTTACAACGCCATGTGCAACTCCCCGAGGAATACATACTAGTTTTGAACTTCCGTTCCCCATCACAACTTTCATCGTTTGTCCTTTTGTATGAGAAGACTCACGACAGTCCCATAGCCCAAGAATCATATGGTCATCTGGAGACACATACCACACATCTTCCTGTTTATAATGGAGATGCCATGCTTTCACCGATCCTGGAAGAAGTTTGGATCGATTGATCTGTCGAACCTGCACATCGGGAAATAACTCTAAATGGCCCGTCTCATCTAAACGGAGCAAGTCCTCAAAAGTGCCGTCCTCGCCTGCCATACGTTTCACTTCTATAATTTTCACCCCTTCTATGATAGGTTTTTTTGAATAATCTTGAACAAAAACATCTTTTTGTAGCTCTTGAGAAATATTATCAAGTGTTAAATCTACCATAGAAAATTCTTGAATTGATAAACAGAATAAATTATACCATTCTTCTTTTCTCATCCTCTGCAATCCACATATTTGAGAGTGAGTCTGACTGATTCTTATTATACACACATATACCTGTTCGCCTTCGCTGAGCAGATAGCATGTGAGCGACTATACCTACTGTCACTGACAAATTGAGACTCTCGACAAACCCAAACATGGGAAGGTAAATGAGGGTGTCCGCCATTTTTTTTGCAGTTTCCGTAATCCCAAACCCCTCATTTCCAAACACCCATGCTGTTTTAGTACTTGGGAGTTGAAAAGTCTCAAACGACTCTGCTTTCTCGTGGAGTGCTGTTGCTGCAATAAAGTATCCTTCTTTTTTTAAATAGGTAAAGCAATTCTGTGAACTCTCCCATGTTCGAACACGGAGCCATTTATTTGCTGAGGCTGAAGTAAGCTTGCCAAGTTTTTCCGGATTGAACATCTTTTCAGTTTCAAAAATAATGTGAACTGTCTGAATTCCAAAGGCATCACAGTTGCGGAGTGCTGCAGCTGCATTGTGGGGGTCATGAATGTTTTCAAGCACGATAACGTCTCGTATCCTGTTTGAAGCAACTGTTTGCAATCTCTTTATTCGTTCATCAGTTAACATAGCATGGTTGCAGGAATATTCGAGGTGCTCGTACTGAGCTTGCCGATGTGTCAGCAGCAGGATTCGGACCTGCGACCTTACGCTTATGAAACGTGTGCTCTACCACTGAGCTATGCTGACTGAAACGGCTATTCTTCGAGTCAATTTGGTATAATTATACAGTATGACCCGTAAAAATCCTGACCTATCAATTGTTATTGTTTCATATAATACGCGTCGCATCACCCACCAGTGTTTGGAATCGATTTTCAAGTCGTTTCGTGCCTACAAAGACGAGCATTCACCTGTATTTGAGATTATTCTTATAGACAATGCTTCGGACAAAGATGATTCTTCCACATATCTTCAGTCATATGCCCAAAAGCACAACAATATTGTATACATAGCAAACACAACAAATCGAGGCTTTGGACCTGCCAATAACCAAGGAGTAGCTTTGGCCCGGGGGCAGTATATTCTTCTACTTAACTCAGATACTATCATATTAAAAGATGCAATCCAAAAACTGTATTCTTTCTATAGGAAGAATGAATCAACCAAACACTTTGTTGGGCTTAAACTCCTCAATAAAGATCTTACTCCTCAGCCATCTGCTGCTCCCTTCTACTCACTACCTGTCATTATCGGAGCTTTATTTTTGAAAGGTGACTATTGGGGACTCACTCGGTATTCCCCTAAAGTGGTGAGGAAAGTAGATTGGGTTTCAGGAGCATGTATCATGACAAAAAAGGAGTACTTTCAAAAAGTTGGTGGATTTGACGAAACTATTTTCCTGTACATGGAAGAGGTAGATTTTTTGTATCGCGCTGCGAAACTAAAAATGAACACGTACTTTTACTCCAAGGCAAAGATTGTGCATATGGGCTCTGCATCAAGTAATGGGCGCTCCTATCCGATTCTCCAGGTTTATCGAGGCTTTCTGTTTTTCTATAAAAAACATCACACAAAAATAGCGCTCTTTTTCCTTCGAATTCTGTTACGCTTAAAAGCAGGACTAACTTGGTTTTTGGGATTTATCATTAATAATCCGTATTTGAAAAATACCTATGAAGAAGCTTATCATGTGGCTGGACAATAATATTCTCAAACTGCTCTTGGTGGGATATATTTTTTTTATCCCCCTGTTTCCTAAGCTCCCCCTCAAAATGGTGGACTATACCTATATTGCAATTCGATTTGAAGATGTTTTTGTAGCTGTGGTGTACTTCGTTTTTCTTATTCAGCTTTTGAGAAAACGTGCCCATTTGAATAAGACATACCTAATTCTTTTTCTCCTGTTTTGGGTGAGCACCTTTATTTCTTTCCTTCTAGGATTTTATGTGCAGCATACTATTCGTATCTTTACAGTCGGATTCCTTAATGCCTTACGACGCATTGAATATATGTCCATATTCTTTGTCTTTGCTTCTGAAGTGAAAACAAGAAAGGATGTAATCCTATACCTGCGATTTATAATAACAACGATTATAATTGTCACAATTTATGGATTAGGTCAGAAGTATCTGGGATGGCCTGCAGTACAAACAATGAATCCTGAGTATGCAAAGGGATATTTATTGGTTCTTGATTCGTGGTCACGAATCTCCTCAACCTTTGGAGGGCACTATGATCTTTCCGCATTCTTGCTCTTTTTTATGCCACTTCTTTTGGCACTCACTGTGAGAGTAAATAAGTGGTTCTATCTTGTATTTTTACTTGCCCTCTCAAACCTCGTCTTGGCTGGTTCACGTGTTTCCTATGGTGCTTATGTTTTAAGTACGCTCCCCTTTTTGCTTTATTATCGAAAGTGGCTCCTCGTGGGAATAACGCTGGTTGCCACACTGAGTCTCACCTCGCTCTCCACAAATCTTACCCAACGAATTAACAGATCATTTCAGACGAAACAAATATTTATAGACAAAACAACTGGTCAAACCACTGTTCCTAGACGTCTCAAGCCAGATGATCTTCCTGTAGGTGACTTTATTATCGATAAATCTGGTGCAAACGATAGAGCTGTGGATGTGGGTACGGTTGACACAAATACAAAAGATGCTCGTGAAGTGAAATTAAATCTTCTTGATGATATCAGAATTGAAGCAAAAAAAACAGGAAAAGTTCTCACTGCACAAGAAGAAGCGCGACTTGTTGAAGAGGCTTTTGCAAATATGAAAGTGGTATCTGCTGTAATTCCTGATATATCAGTTGCTACTCGTCTCCAGGTGGAGTGGCCACGAGCCATAAAGGCATTTCTCAACTATCCCATTTTTGGGAAAGGTCCTTCATCCATTACCGAAGCAACAGACAACGACTATTTGCGATGGCTTGGAGAGTTTGGAATTGTCGGCACAGGAATATTTATGTTTATCTTAACAAAACTATTCTTCGCGCTCTTTTTCGCAGCACGTGCTTCCCAAGCAGATCATTTAGTTATGGGGGCACTTCTTGCTGGCTTCTTTGGCTTACTCATTAATGCAACTATGATTGATATTTTTGAGGCGTCCAAAGTTGCATTTATTTTCTGGATGGTGATGGGTATGGTAGTTGGTTATCAAGCTCAATCCAAATGAAAAAAAAAGATAGTATTATTCTTACAATAATCTTGTGTATCGCATTTGCGGTTCGCCTCTATAAAATCGATGCACCACTTGCGGATTTTCACTCATGGCGACAGGCCGACACCGCTGCAGTGGGACGCAATTTTGAAAGAGATGGATTCAATCTTTTCATGCCCACCTATGATGATCTTTCAAATCTTCAGTCTGGTATAGACAATCCAACCGGACTTAGATTTGTAGAATTTCCCATTTATAATGCCATCTTTGCTAGCCTTCACACAACTGTCCCCTATTTTAGCTTGGAAACATGGGCGCGCATAGTTGCTGTTGTTTTCTCGCTGATGTGTATTGGCTCCCTCTACTATATTGCTCTCGTTGAAGCCGGGAGAGCAGCGGCTATTGGCACCGCGCTTACCTATGCCATCATGCCTTACTTTGTCTTTTTTTCTCGGGTTATACTACCTGAGACCCCAGCAATTTCTCTTGCAATCGTATCGTTGCTTTTTCTTCATTTCTTCACCGAAGAGCGATCAGCAAAAAAACGCGTGCTCTGGATAGTCCTTTCTGCGTTTTCTTTTGCGATTTCGTTGCTGATTAAGCCCACCACAATCTTTTATGCCCTTCCTCTTCTCGTGTTGTTTATTCGCAAATATGGGTACGCAATTACAAAACAACTCCATGTAATATTCTATTTTATCCTTGCTGTCATTCCACTTATAGCTTGGCGCTACTATATCACCAGTTTTCCAGAAGGTATCCCCTCTAGTGGCTGGCTATTTACTCAGGTGAACACATCTGAGGGTATGAAAGAAATTTTTATGCGACCTGCATTTTTTAGATGGATTTTTTATGAACGTTTAAACAATCTCATCATGGGAGGATACCTCACTGGATTCTTTATCCTTGGATTGTTGAGAAAACAAAAAACACTCGTGCCGCTGAGTATTATTCTTGCAGGATTTATTTATATCTTTGTATTTCAAGGAGGCAATGTGCAACATGAGTATTACCAGGTGATTGCATTCCCCGCAATTGCGCTAGCGATAGGACTGGGTGTTGGACTTATCATCGAGAGTACAAAAACGTTTTTGCATCCGCTCATTACAACACCACTTATTGTTCTTCTCTTTTCTGCATCATTTTTATTTTCTTGGTATCAAGTAAAAGGATATTATGTGATTCCACAAGACTTATTATTAATGGCAAAAATAATTCAAACGTTTACCAAACCAACAGACCGCATTATTGCAGACAGAATGGGAGATACTACACTTTTATATTTGTCAGATAGAAAAGGATCTCCACTTCTCTATCGTGAACCGGATGAAATGAAAAAAATGGGATATCAATATGTCCTCACAGACAAACGAGAAATAATTGACAAGCTTCTTCTCCTTAAAAAGGAGGAGCTCTTTGAAAATAGTCAGTTTGCTTTGTTTGCCCTATGAAGATATTGATGTTGACGCCGTATGTGCCCTATCCTCCTGCATCTGGCGGTCAAATCAGAACGCTCAATCTTTTGAAATACTTAAGTAAAAACAATGAGATTACGTTAATATCACTCTACAAAAATGATAAAGATAAACAGTATATACCTGCTCTAAAAAATTATTGTAAACATATCATTTTGTGCAAAAGACCCGAAAAGCCTTGGCAGATTCGAACCATCTGGAAGGCACTCACCTCGGCTGATCCTTTTTTGATTGTCAGAAACTTCTCACAGGAAGCAAAGAGAGCAGTGGATACTGTTCTTAAAAATGAAGTGTTTGATGTGATTCATGCAGAAACGTTTTATATCATGCCTCATATAAAAAATACTTCTATCCCTATTTTTCTTGTAGAGCAGACAATTGAGTATAAAGTATACCAACACTTTGTGAACTCTCTTCCTTTTTTCCTGAGACCGTTATTTATGTTGGACATAATGAAACTGAAACGGGCTGAAAGGTACTACTGGAAAAAGGCGTTTCTTGTGGGTGGAGTCTCAGAGGCAGACAGAAAAGAAATTCAGTCGCTTGAACCTTCAATAAATCCTGTCATCATTCCTAATTGCTCTGGTGATGAAATGTTTGTAGAAAAACTCGAACGCAAAAACCTAAAGCAACCCACAATACTGTTTATTGGTAACTTTGATTGGCTCCAAAATACCGAAGCAGTAAAAATTCTCACAGACAAAATTGCTCCTCTCATTCAAGAAAAAATTCCTCTTGCCCGAATTATTGTTGCTGGTCAAAATGCCCATAAAAAACTTCCGATGCAGGGAAACACGGGTAATATTGAAATTATTAGCTTGGCACAAGATGATTCAAAAACAGTTCTTGAACTCTACAAAAACAGCACGCTCTTTATTGCTCCCATCTTTGGCCCCGGAGGTACTCGCTTAAAAATTTTAGCTGCAATGGCAAGTGGACTTCCTGTGATTTCATCCCAAACAGGTGTTGAGGGGCTCAATCTATTTGATAATACACATGTTTTAATCGCCAACACCCCCCATAAATTTGTTGAGCAAACAATTCGCATCTTATCAAACGAACAACTCTACGAAACTATTCGAAAAAATTCATTTGATCTAGCAGTGCGGGAGTATAGTTGGAAACATATTGCAAATAAATTGGAAATTGTCTATAAACAAATTACAAAATCATGAAAATAGGACTTGATATCTCTCAGGTAGCATATGAGGGAACCGGGGTTGGACGATTCACCGCCGGTCTGATTCGATCTATTCTTGCGCACGATACAGAAAACACCTGGACTTTTTTATTTTCTGCACTTCGTGGAAAAATCGATTCTCAATTATTGCACAGCATTCGCTCATCTCGACATCGTTTTGTACGACTTCCCTTTTCTCCAGCAATGGTTTCACGTATTTGGAATACATGGCACATCCTCCCTGTAGACTTACTCACCGGTAAACTAGATTACTTTATCTGTTCCGACTGGACGGAGCCGCCAGCACGCTGTAAAAAAGCCACGATTGTCCATGATTTTGCCTATCTTGAGTATCCTGAAACAGTACACGCATCAATACTTGCTACTCAGAAAAAACGAATGGAATGGGTAAAGAAAGAATCGTCCCTCATAATCACACCCTCTCAGGCAACCGCCTCTGATGTGGAAAAGTATCTCTCTATTCCGAGAAGTAAAATTCAACCCCTGTATTCTGGAGTAGAAATTATGACACCCTCCCGAGAACACCTCAAACTAGTAAAGCATACTTATAATATTACAAAGCCATTTATTTTGTCTGTAGGAAAAATTGAACCACGTAAAAATATTGAACGACTTATTGAATCATTTTCCAGTTTAGATAAAAAAGATTGGGATTTGATTATTGTTGGTCCCCAGGGCTGGGGTAATACTAAAGAAACCAACTCTCATCCTTCTATCCGATTTACTGGGTATGTGCCAGAGAGTGATCTGCATGCACTTTATGAACTTTGCTCTTTTTTTGTTTTACCGTCACTTTTGGAGGGCTTTGGTTACCCCATTATTGAGGCTATGATGCATCATAAAGCGGTCGTAGCCTCAGATAATTCGTCGATGAAAGAGCTAGTTGAAGGTAGGGGTATATTATTTAACCCCCATTCACAGTTTGATATCTCAGCATCATTGCTTTCACTCATGGATGATTCAAAAATACGTGCTGAATTTGCGGAGAAAGGATTTGAATATTCAAAAGAGTTCACATGGAAGCGTTATTATGAAGGGCTGATGAAAGCGATCACTCGTAGTTTGTAGCTTTATAAGAGTGTATGGTTCCAAGTTTCCCTTCGGCAAGCTCAGGGCAAGCAAGTTTCAAGTTTTAAGTTTCAATATGATTATCGGAATCGATGGAAATGAAGCGAATGTAAAACATAAAGTTGGGGTTTCTGTATACACCATCCAGATGTTGAACTATTTTCATTCTCAAGCATCTGCCCAAACACAGTTTATAGTGTATTTAAGAGCGAAACCGCAAGATGAACTGCCAAAACAAACGTCTTTTTTTACGTATAAAGTTGTGTGGGGACCATTGATGTGGTCTCAATTATTTCTTCCTCTCTCCCTATGGGTTTCAAAACTCCAAGGTATAAAGCTTCATGTATTTTTTTCTCCCGCGCACTATATTCCTCGCAATTGTCCGGTTAAAACAGTTGTCACTTTGCATGATCTCTCCTATCTCTATTTTCCAGATGAGTTTTTAAAAAAAGATTTGTATCAATTAAAAAATTGGACAGAATATGCAGTACAAAAATCTGTAAAAATAATCGCCGTCTCAAAAACAACAAAAAAAGATATAATGCATGAATATTCTATACCCGAGAGAAAGATAGAAGTAATTTATAATGGATATGAAAATGGATTCTCTCAACCCAACATCCTACCCCCAACGCCCTACTTTCTCTCCATTGGCACTATCCAACCAAGAAAGAATTTATCACTCCTCATTCGTGCTTTTGCCACATTTCATAGCAATCACCCTGAGTACAAACTCATTATTGCCGGGAAAAAAGGCTGGCTCTATGAAAAAATATTTGATGAAGTAAAACAGCATCACCTAAACGATGCGGTTCAGTTTCCTGGATATGTAAGCGATACCGAAAAAAGTGCTCTATACTCAGGTGCTAAAGCGTATATCCTCCCATCACTCTATGAAGGGTTTGGTATACCACTACTTGAAGCAATGGCACATTCATGTCCAGTTATCTCATCATTCTCATCAAGTTTACCTGAAGTGGGAGGCGAAGCATGCTTATATTTTGATCCAACGAGAAGCGAGGATTTGGTGGAGAAAATGGAATGTATTGTGAATGATACAGTGCTTGCAAAAAAACTAGTGAATGCGGGAAGAAAACGCATTGAAGCATTTTCTTGGGAAAAAGCAGGTAGAGAAACCCTTGAGCTCTTACAGACCGTATGAGAAAAATTCTCTTTTCAGTTTTCTTTTTTTTTCTTGGTTTGAAGCGCAGTCCAGTTGCGAAGGGAGAACAGGGTACAATTGTGATTCTCATTGATGGACTGAGTTTTGATGCGCTCGCTCTCGCGATTCAAAAAAAGTACTGCCCCACACTTAAAAAACTATCAAAAACACATGCAATTCGTGAATACTACTGTGGCGTACCTTCGTCTACGACAGCCACTGAAGCTTTGCTCTTTTATGGGAGCAACTACAATATTCCCGGTTTTACTTGGTATGACAGAACGCTCAAACAGTTCGTTCGTGGTAATCGCAGTAAAGAGCTTTCCTCATTTGAAGATATGTATCCCAAAAAGAGAGAGCTGTTTAAAGAGGGGTCGGTAATAATGGCGGTGTACACTGGAGGTGCGTCTGAACTTAGTATATCAGGGAGAAATCTCACACTACTTCATCCTTTGAGTATTATAAAAAAAATAGGCTATCTTCTTATATCATTACTGTATCCTATTCAACTTATAAGAACGCTCTATTTAAGTCTCAAAACACTACTACTGTATTCTCAGTCCACAGCCCATTCCACAAAAGAGACATTTTCAAAACTCACACTTGGGCAGTTTTCCTGTTTCCTCACTGAAATTGAAGTTATGAGAAACACGAAAAAAATATTTGTAGATTTTTTACTTTATGATGAGTTTGCACACACCTATGGACCTACTCATCCCAACACGTTATCGACCCTCCGACTTATTGATAGATATGTGGGGCGGATTCTTTCATCTGCACGCAATGCAAAGCGGTCATATTCTCTCATTATCCTTTCAGATCATGGGCAAACCGCCTCACACCCGATAGATTTTCCCTTTGAGAAAAGTACCTCATGTATAGAAAATGCTCTACAGGACAAATCTTATTCAGTACAAAAAACGTACGGTACATCCGTAAGTTCTCCACAAAATAAAATTGTGTACTGTGTACCTGCAGGCTCCTCCCTTCAGATCTATTTTTCTCCTCACCTGGATGCTCCGCTTTATGAGGCAGATATTGCGGCAAAGTTCCCACACTGTATCCCAAACCTCCTTTCTGTCTCCGAATTTGGCTGGTTGCTGCTACGCAGAACAAAGAGTTCTGCAATACTTCATGGGAAAAATGGAACTGTAGAGTTTGGAGAAGATAAACAACATCATATTAAAGGAAACCCGTTCCCAAATTTTAATCCGCAAGAAATCAGAAGAATTATTGATTCTTTAATAGAATACAGTACCTTCCCCAACAACGGTGATATTGTCATTTTTGGTAACACTACACCTGATGGAGGCGTTTATAGTTTTGAAAATCATAGGGGTACCCACGGTGGATTTTACGGAGCAATGTCGCATCCGTTTATCATGTCCGACAACCCACGTATAATGGGGAATTCAATGAGCTCTCTTTTTGATACAATTGCAGTATCACTATGAATACCTATGCTCAGCATCCCATGCAGACAGAAGAATGGGCTCAAGCCAGAGAGGCGATGGGTGTTCGTGTTGAAAAAATAATAGATTCAAACCAAGTATTCCAATTTACTATACACCCTATTCCTCATACTCCCTATTCAGTTGGATACCTCCCTCGGAGCGTCCAGCCAACGGAAAGTATTATAAAAAAATTATATGATTTCGGCCTAAAGAATAATCTCATCTTCCTAAAAATCGAACCTTATATCGGCTATGAAGAATTTTTAAAATTAAAAATTAAAAATTTTAAATTGGTATTATCATCCCATCCTCTTTTCCCCGAATGGACGCAAACCCTAAATCTTACCCTTTCTGAAGAAGATCTCCTCAAACACATGAAGCCAAAAACCAGATATAACATTCGTGTCGCAGAGAAAAAGGGAGTCGTGGTGAAAGAAGTATCAACAGATGAAGGATATACTCAGTTTGAAAAGCTCTATTTTGAAACATGTAAGAGACAAAAATATCATGGCCATTCTCCTGCATATCATCAAGCATTATGGAACGCTTTGAAAGGCACTCAGGCGCATATACTTATTGCCTATCTCAATGATGTGCCGCTTGCAGCATATGAGCTTCTCTTCTTTAAAGAGAAGTTTTATTATCTTTATGGAGGATCTTCCATTCTTAATAAAAATGCGATGGCACCAAACCTCTTGATGTGGGAGGCGATAAAATTAGGAAAAAAATTGGGAGCAAAAACGTTTGATTTATGGGGCTCTCTTCCACCTGGGTATTCAGAATCCCATCCATGGGCAGGGTTTACACGATTTAAGGAAGGATATGGAACGGAGTTCACCCATTTATCTGCAAGCTATGATCTGGTAATAAATCCTCTTTTATACAAAATCTACAACTTCGTATATAAAATTCGAGAACGATTATTGTAATTCTTTTTAGATTTTATTAACAAGCGCCACAGGAAACACTTCATCTGCCTGCTCAACGAACACAAACTGAAGTTTGCTTTTTACATTTTCTGGAATATCTTCCAGATCTTTTTTATTCTCCTTGGGCAGAATGATAGTTTTTACTCCGGCCGTTTGTGCGGCAATTACTTTTTCTTTAACTCCTCCAATTTCAAGGGCTCGACCGCGAAGGGTTACCTCCCCCGTCATTGCAACGTCCCGTCTAAATGGATTTTTTGTGAGTGCTGATACCATTGCTGTCGTTATGGCAAGTCCAGCAGACGGCCCATCCTTTGGCACTGCTCCTTCAGGTACGTGAACATGGATGTCTATTTCATGATAAAAATCTTTCTTCAAGCCAAATTTCTCCCAGCGAGAGCGAATATAAGAAAGCGCTGCCTGGCAAGACTCCTTCATCACATCTCCCAATTGACCGGTGAGAGTGAGAGCTCCTTTTCCTGGCATAATTGCAACCTCTATAAAAAGCACATCTCCTCCTGCTTGGGTCCATGCAAGTCCTGTTGACATGCCGATGGTGTTTTTAGTCTCAAGAACTGAGTTAGAGTATTTATACGGACCTAAATAGGACGGAAGTTTTGCCACATTTACGCTTGCAACGACTTTCTTTTTTTCAACCATCTCTCTGGCTCTTTTTCTAAATACTGTTGCCACCTGTCGTTCGAGCTCTCGAACACCCGCTTCTCTCGTATAGCGACTAATCATGAGTTTTAGCGCAGAATCATTAATCGATCCTTCTTTTGGAAGTATCGCGTGTGCTTCCTGTTGTTTTTTTACTAAATAGTTTTTCGCGATATGAAATTTTTCTTCAACAGTGTATCCAGGGAAATGAATTATTTCCAATCGATCACGAAGAGCGTCTGGAATCGTGTCGAGCATGTTGGCTGTTGTGATAAAAAATACATCTGATAAATCGTAGGGAACTTCGAGATAGTGATCTGAAAATGCGTGATTCTGTTCAGGATCAAGCGCCTCAAGAAGAGCTGCTGAAGCGTCACCTCGATAGTCTCTTCCGATTTTGTCAATTTCATCAAGCATAAAGAGCGGGTTTTTAGTGCCAGCTTGTTTGATGCCCTGAATAATTCGTCCTGGCATAGCGCCCACATAGGTTCTTCTATGTCCGCGAATTTCAGCTTCATCCCGAACACCACCGAGTGATACCTTTACAAATTTTCTTCCAAGTGCTCGTGCGATCGAACGACCGAGTGATGTTTTTCCCACTCCAGGAGGTCCGGCAAAACAAATGATTGTAGGTTGAAAGCTTTTTTTCTTACCGTCTTTTGGAATTTGGCTTGCAGCTTCTTTTGATCTACGCAATTCAAGTACGGCCAAATACTCTAAAATACGCTCTTTTATTTTTTTGAGTCCATAATGATCTTCATCTAATATGGCCTGTGCTTTTTTTACATTGATAGTGCTATCGGCATCATTTCTCCATGGCAGTTCAAAGAGCCAATCAAGATAGTTTTTTACGTAGGAAGTTTCAGGGTTAAACTGAGACATCCCAGCCAGTCGTTTCATTTCTTTACGGGCCTTTTTCTCAACTTCTGGTGGCATACCTGCTTTTTTTAGTTTAGCTTCATATTCCTTACTTTCCTTTCCGTCTTCCGCTCCGCCCAACTCTTCCTCAATTGTTTTCATCTTTTCTTTCAAAAAGGTTTCCTTCATTCCGCGTTCAAACTTCTTTTGAGTTTTAGCTGATATATTCTGTTCTATTTCAAGAATTTTTACCTCTCTGTTAATATACTCCACCTCGAGTGAGAGACGCTTTTTAAGACTTGATTCCTCGAGTAGTTTTTGTCTTTCATCTTCTTTCAGTTCCAAAACAGCTGCAATTTGATATGAGAAGTCCCCCGGTGTTGATACATTGAGAATATTCATTAAGAATACGAAGTCGACAGCCTTTCCGTGGTTAATCGCGACCTTCATTTGTTGAGAAATATACTTAACCATGGCGTTTATCTCATCTCCCAGTTCAACTGTATCCTCCACTTTTTCTGTGAGCGCTTCAAAATAGGGAACTTCTTTTGTAAACTCGGTAATCTTTACTTTTTCAATTCCCTTCACCATTGCGTTCACTTCACCCTTTTCGCCAATAATAGTTTTCTCAATAGATACTAGTACTCCAATTTGAAGTAGGTTTTCTATTTTTGGATCTTCGTCATTTACATTTTTTTGTTGAATAAGAACCATCTTTTTATCGCGTTTAAGTGCTTCGTTTATGGTGGCAATACTTTTTGCTCTCCCGAAAACGAGGACATTTTCAGTTTTTGGAAATACTATTCCATCGCGAACTGCTATAACGGGGTAGGATGTTGTGTTTGATTTTGGTCCCATGAGGAATACCATATAGGGTCTTGTAATAAATACTTAATAATGCCTCCTGTATACAATTAGCAATATAGCAGAATGTTTGCTAATTGTCAATAATGAGTTTATACAAATTCCTCAGCAATTGAGTTAAGTGCTGTAAATCGACTCTGTGAAATTAGCGATACCTTTTCATCGGTAATAGCATCTTGATGGTATGCATTTCTGCTTGTTTGGTAGAGTACCCCCAGAGGATACCGTTCCTTTTCAACTTCAAAAGCCTTACAAAGTGCTGCAAGTTTGTCTGTTGGGTCGTATTGTTCAGGAAGCATGTAGGTGTGCTGCATATAATATGCATAGGTGCTTTTCTTATCAAATGTTACGCAGGGTTGCAGAACATTCACCACCGCAAATCCTTTGTGGGTAAACGCTTTCTGAATTGTTTCAACCATGTGTTTAGTGTTTCCAGCAAAAGTTTGTGCTACAAATGAAGCTCCCTGCGTGATTGCAAGAGCAAGTGGGTCTATGGGTGTTTCAATTATTCCATTTGGAGTTGATTTTGATTTCTGCCCATGAGTTGCCATCGGCGATACCTGACCTGTGGTGAGCCCATACACTCTGTTATCGTGGATAATTACTTTAATGTCATGATTTCCTCTACATGCATGGAGAAAGTGATTTCCTCCCTCACCATAACAATCGCCATCCCCTACAACCGCGCATACTGGTAGTAGGTGATTTGCTAGCTTCATCCCCACTGCAGTGGCGATAGCTCTTCCATGAAGGCCATGCATAGCATATGCATTGATAAAATCGTTCATGTTTCCTGAACATCCGATGCCAAAGGAAATCATGAGTTGCGACGGTGTGAGTCCCATCTCCACAAGTGCCATTTTTAGTGCCATACCAATTCCCCAATTTCCACACCCAGGACACCATGTCGGTTTGTAACCAGTAAAATCTTGGACTGTACTCATATATATTCAATTAACTGATCACGAGTTATTGGACGACCATCATAGCGAAGAAGTGATTGTTCGAAACTCAACCCCATTTCCATTTTGAGTAGTTTTCCCAACTGTCCTTCAGAGTTATTCTCAACCAAAATATATTTTTTATGTGGCAGGGTAAGTAGTGGCATAATTTTGCTCCCATCAAGCGGATACAGATGAGAAAAATGAATATAAGCGGCTTTTTTCCCCTCTAATTGAGCTTGTGCCAATGCATCAAGAGCAACTCCCTTTGTGGAGCCCCATCCGACAAAAATAGTGTGTGCATCTTCTGTGTTTCCAAATACGGTCGGCGGTTTAAAATGATTTTTCAAATAGGTGTGAATCTTTTGAGCACGCTTTTTTACCTGTTTTATACGCTCAACATCGCTCTCAGTGGTATGTCCATCTTCAAGATGTTCGTATGAGTTGGACTGATAATATGTTGCCGCCTCTCCCGGAACTAGGCGGGGTGAAATACCATCAGGAGTAATGGCATATCGTTTATAAGATGGATCTGCTTTTGTTATGAGTTTGCCGCGGTTGGGGTTGGTTGATTGAATACTTTGATTCACTGCGTTATACGATACGGAAGCATGCGATTCTGAAAGCAACATGTCTGAAAGTACGATGACAGGAAGTTGATATATATCCGCCAAATCAAATGCATAGCGGGTCATCTCTATCATTTCAAAATGATCTCCGGGAGCAAGTACAATTTTCGGGAACTCACCATGTCCACCATGAACTGCAAAGAGAAGCTCTGCTTGTTCGGTCCAAGTGGGCATTCCAGTTGCAGGACCTGGCCGTTGAGATACAAATACGACAAGAGGGATCTCCGTGATTCCAGAAAGCGACACAGCCTCCACCATTAATGCGAATCCTCCTCCTGAGGTGCCAACTGCACTTCGCACTCCTGCAAATGATGCGCCTATCGCGCTGTTTATTACTGCAATTTCATCTTCTGCATGACGCACCACCATCCCTGTTTGAGCACTCCATGCGGCCACGGCAGTGAGCACTCCTGATGACGGAGTCATTGGATATGCAGAATAATACCGACAGTCGGCAGCAACTGCACCATATGCAAAGGCTTCATTACCCGTGAGAACCATTTTTTTCTCTCCTTCTTTTTTCACGAGAAATGAGCGGATTGAATCTTTGTTTGAAGAAATTACAGCATCAAATCCCTTTTGAGCAAACTGTTGATTAAGCGCAATCACTTCATCTCCCTTGCGTCCAAACTGAGTAACATACATCGAATGAAGTTCCTCCAAATCAGCTCCAAGTAGTGCGAGAGATGCACCAAGCGCTATGGTGTTTTTCATAATTACCTGACCTTGAAGCTCTTTAAGGAATGTACTAAGTGGCACTGGTATATGGACACTATCTCTCTCTGGAGTAAATACATCAGGATCATAAATAACTTCTGCATTATTAGCTAGTCGGTGTTTATGAAGATCATATGTTTCTTTGTTTAGACACACAAGCACATCAATTTCTTTTTTTAGCGAACCAACGGGTTCATCTGAGACACACACTTCATATGCATTGTGTCCTCCTCGGATAAGAGAAGGATACTCCACAAAGTCGAACACATGATATCCTCGACGTGCAGCTATTTTTGAGAACAATAGGCCAGTGGTCATGATCCCAAAACCTGCTTCTCCCCCGATTTTCCATGTAAACTGCATATATATCTTTTATCTTATAGCTTATAGCTTTTTACTTGTAACTTTTTTTATAAGTTTCAAGCTTCAAGTTGCAAGCTTCAAACTTTTATTCTGGAAATATTTTCTTTCCTGTCTCATCGGTAATGATGATTGCTGCAACAGGGCACGCTTTTGCAGACTCGATAAGTGTTTCTGAACTATCTTGAGCCGCAGATTGCAAAAACACTGCCTTTGCCTCAGAGTCGAGAACAAATGTTTTTGGCGCAACAGCAATACAAGTAGCGGCTCCAATGCAGAGATCACGATCTACATGTGCTTTTAATTTTCCGATTGTTACCGGTCCGGAAGGATTTACAGGATCAAATAGTGTGTCTGTCATATAATTTATATAATATTTATAATGGTTATATCTGATATATTTCTAGTGCTTTTTGCAACGCCTCTAGGGGAAGCAAAGCACATTTAAGCCTATTAGGTCCGAGCTCTATACCGAGCATCTTTATGATACTAGTCCTGTCCCATTTTCTCAACTCAGAAACTGACAGTCCCATGACTGAATCAGTGAGAAGTGATGCGGTTGCTTTGGAAATCGCACAACCACTTCCTGTAAACATTGCACGTTTCACTTTATCTTCCTCTACTTCAATTTCCATCTGAATTTTATCTCCACAGAGTGGGTTATCGAGAAGAATTTTCGCCGTTGCACTGGGCAATCGGCCAAAATTATGTGGGTGAGATGAGTGCTGTAAAATCCTTTCCTGGTAGATAGAATTCATGAGGTTATTGTATCATTTTTTTCGATTGAGCGACCTGCCTGACGGCAAAATAGGTAAATCGAAATCATCACTGCGAATGATGTTATGATACAATGAAATATTAGTATAAAAAAACCAATATCTGTCTTTCGACAACGTTTGTTTATGCTTCGATAATTATTATTCTCCTGGGAGCAATACTCGCCACCCTCTTCCCCTTGAATGAATTCTTTATAAAAAAGAACACGACAAATATAACACAGCCTATTAACCCGACCCTAACACAACCTACTTATATGCCAACTCCAACTTCAACACCTTCAAATTTATTTCCCGATAATTTAGATGCGCAAAAAGCATATCTGATTCTGCTTTATAGTCCATATTTTGAACATACTGCAAATATGAAACTATATGAGGGAGATAAAACTGACTATTTTAAAGACCAACGATTCTCAACCTATGTTGAGTACAAGGGAATCAATCACAATGAGAAAAATAATTTAATTCTTGAAGTTACATTTCCAGCTCAAGCAGTTGGTGGAATAATACATAGATTATTTAAAATCGATAAAGATTTAAAGAAAGTTACCCCTGTGTTTAGAGAGAAAAACAATATATTAAATCCTTCTTTTATAAAAGTTCAAATTCCCCATACTAATAAATCATTTATGATTCCAAATAGTTTTACAGTATTGAATGGAGATAATCTTAGTTTTAAACAAGATACTTTTGCTGCTGATGCATAT
The DNA here is from genome assembly GCA_964459595.1 of uncultured Gammaproteobacteria bacterium. Taxonomy (GTDB): domain Bacteria; phylum Patescibacteriota; class Microgenomatia; order UBA1406; family GWC2-37-13; genus JAKBEU01. Next base: position 62,885 of record CAYWLV010000003.1, on the reverse strand, counting down.
TTATGTAGTTTAGGAGACTGGACTGATGCATATTGTAAAAAACTAAAAGAATATCTTGGTGGAGATGTAAAAACTATTGCCGAGCGTTATGTGTCAGGTTATGTGATATCGCAAAAGTGGGATGGGTTGCCCCACTCATGGGCTCTCGACCATGTTACTTGGCAGGGAAGAACTTATAGAGAGACGCTTAAAGAATTTCCAGATTTTTTAGGTTCAGAAACCGTAACGCTTGGGAATAATGATTTTTATAAGATTGGGGAAGGATGCTGTGGAGATACTTCTTTCTCATATTTAACAAAAGGATTTGATGAAAATGGAGCATTAGTCTTAATTACATTTACAGTACATGGCTTTCATAAAGAATATATAAAAGAACATCCACAGATACAAACATATCCTTATCTTGAAGAAATCCTAAGGACGATGAATTAAAATACTTCATTATATTAAAATAATGAAGTGTTCTATTTTTTAAATACGTTTCTTACTTTTTTAAGCGAGGTGATTAGTTTCTCAACATCCTCTTTCGTATTATAGAGGTAAAAACTGGCTCGTACGGAGGCTTCAATTCCGAGATGCTCGTGAAGTGGCATGGCACAGTGATGTCCTGCCCGGACTGCGATATGGTCTTCGTTCAACAGTTGAGCCACATCGTGCGAATGAATTCCTTTCATGACAAATGCAACAACTCCAGACTCTCGTTTTGAAGGACCGATTAGCTGAACCTCACTTCCAAATCCCTTTTCCAATTGATCGTAAAAATATTGTGCAAGGGAACGTTCATGATTATGAATTTCATCTAATCCCACCTTTTGTAAAAAGTGTACTGCTTCTTTGAGCGCGATTACTCCGGCTATATGGGGCGTCCCTGCCTCAAATCGGTGCGGTAACTCTGCAAACTCTGTTTTTTCTATAGAAACGCTTCGAATCATATCTCCTCCATATTGATATGGGGATAGAGTTTTCAAAAGATCTTTTTTTACCCATAGAACACCAACTCCAGTGGGACCAAGCATTTTGTGTGAAGAAAATACAAATGCATCGCACCCCAAATCTTGCACATCAACTTTCATATGTGGGATCGCCTGAGCTCCATCAACTAACACAATACAATGCGGATTAATCTTTTTAACTTCATTGATAATTTTTTTTATTGGATTAACCGTACCGAGGACATTAGACACATAGGTAATCGCAAGTATTTTTGTTTGAGATGATATATAGTCTTTCCAATTAACCACATTAAAATCGAGATCCAACATTACGGTAAAGTAATACTTCTGATTTAGCGCAAGTTGTTGCCAGGGTACAAAGTTTGAGTGATGCTCAGTAATCGTAGTTACTATTTCATCGCCTTCTTGGAGGCTATCCTCAATTCCATGAACAAATGCATTGATTGACTCTGTTGTATTGCGTGTAAAAATAATCTCATCTCTCCCTTTTGCATGAATAAAATCTTTTATAATATCGCGGGATTCTTCAAATTCCACTGTTGCCATTTCAGATATATCATATACTCCTCTAAAAATATTGGCAGAATAGGAAGAATAGTATTCAATCTCTTTATCAATTACAGATTGAGGCTTAAGGGAGGTTGCACCTGAGTCAAGATAAATGAGTTGAGGCTTCCCAGAAAAAATAGGAAAGTCCTTTTTTATATCGATGATTGGCTTCATAGGGTTACTCCTAATTGTAATGCTTTCTCGGTAATTTGATGTTTGAATCCATCAATTATGAGTTGTTTTGATTGAGCTCTGTCTATACCTTTTGTTTGTAAATAATACTGTTGTTCCATAGATATGGGACCAGATGTAGAACCATGTGTGCAAAACACGTCATTTGCTAAAATCTCAAGAATGGGGCGAGAATCAACAAAAGAATGGGGTGAAACTATGAGATTTTTATTTTTTTGATATGCATGGGAATTATGTGCGGTTTTTTCGATACGAATCAAACCAGTAAATTGCAAAGAAGACTCACCTTCTAAAACAGAGGCAACATACATATCAGAAAATGAACAAGGTGCCCGGTGAATTTGCTCGGTATGGATAGAGTATTTTTCGTTATCTTTGAGATCATAGCAGCCGAGCAAATAGAGCTCTATTTTCTCTGCTTCGATCGAACAAGAAATTTTTCCTGAGATGTTGGAAAAATACACTACATATCGACCGGGTGTCTTGAAGACCAGATTGGTCTTTTCCTCTGTGATTTTTATCAATTTTGTATTCATCCTACACTCCCCTCCATTTCAAGGCGAATAAGCCTATTCAATTCAACAGAATATTCAAGCGGAATTTCTTTCACCACTGGTTCAATAAAACCATTCACAAACGCAGTTTCCGCATCAACTTTAGGTAATCCCCGAGACATGAGGTAAAGTAACTTTTCTTCACCTATTTTTTCGACGGTTGCCTCATGTTGTACTATACTTTCATTATTTTTTATTCTCATTGTTGGATACGTATCCGAGCGAGACTCTTCATCAAGAAGAAGTGCATCACAAGATACATACACTGAGGAGTTTGTAGCCCCCGGCATCACCTGAACAAGGCCTCGATATGATGTTCTCCCCCCCTCTTTTGAAATTGATTTTGATACAATGCGGGAAGAAGTATTTGGTGCAAAATGAAGCATCTTTGCGCCAGCGTCTTGATGTTGACTCTCACCGGCAAATGCGATAGAAAGCACCTCACCCCGAGCTCCTTCACCCATTAAATATACAGCGGGATATTTCATCGTTATCTGACTTCCTAAATTACAGTCAATCCACTCCATAACAGCATTTTTATCGGCACTAGCTCGTTTCGTAACCAGGTTGTACACATTTTTACTCCAGTTTTGAACTGTAGTATAGCGAACTCTCGCTCCTTCCTTCACAAATATTTCAACAACGGCACTATGCAGAGAGTCTCTCGCATAAATGGGGGCAGTACATCCCTCAATATAGTGCACAGATGATCCTTCTTCTGCGATGATAAGCGTTCTCTCAAACTGTCCAAATGCTTGTGCGTTCATACGAAAATATGCCTGAAGTGGAAGGACAACGTGGACACCTTTTGGGATATATACAAACGATCCGCCCGACCATACAGAGGTGTTGAGTGCAGCAAATTTATTATCGGAGTGTGGAATGAGAGTGCCGAAATAGTTTTTCACAATTTCTGGATATTTTTTTAAAGCGGTATCCATATCGCAAAATAACACGCCTTGTTTGGTGAGTGCTACTTGCACTTTTTCATATACAACCTCACTCTCATACTGTGCGCTCACCCCTGATAAAAATTTCTTTTCAGCCTCAGGTACTCCAATCCTGTCATAGGTATTTTTAATCTCATCAGGAAGATCGTCCCACGAATTTACTTGTTTATCTGTTGAGCGAATAAAGTAGGTGATGTCGTCAAAAAGAATTGTGGAGAGATCTGCACCCCACTCTGGCATTTTTTCTTTCAAAAAAAACTGATAAGCCTGAATTCGTTTTGCAAGCATCCATTCTGGCTCATCTTTCATTTTTGATATCATTCTAACAACATCCTCTGAAAGTCCTTTCTTTGCAGTAAATACATTTTTTTCTTTTACAGAAAAGCCATATTTGTAATCAAAATTAATTTTTTTTGTTTTCATTGTGTAAAAAATTTGTGGGAGTGTTTTATATTTTCGAAATAATGAGGACTTGACCGAGCTCTATAATGTATCTTTTATGAGCGAGATCCACAGTCATAAAAAAATGTAAAACACGAACATCTCAAAATACTTCATAACCCTTTGTATCTATCGTTTCTATCACTTCTTTTCCCCCCTTTTTCACCATCCGACCTTCTTTCATTACGAGTACTTCATCAGGGCTAAGATAGTGAAATATTTTGCTGTAGTGAGTGATAAATACAAATGTTTTATTTTTTTGAATCTCTTTCAAAAACGAAAATATCGTTTTCAAACTATCAACATCGACCCCCGTATCTATCTCATCAAAAAATACAATTGAAGGGTTGAGTAATGCCATCTGAAGAACTTCCAATTTTTTTCTCTCGCCTCCAGATGCTCCTTCGTTTAATGGTCGCTCAATTAATTCTTTTTTTATTTTCAATTTTTTTGCAGTTTGTTCGATTTTTTCATAAAGTGATAGAACATCCATGTCCTTGAGAGCGAGGCGAAGAAGCTGAAACACGCTAATTCCTTGAAGCGCAAGCGGCGACTGAAATGTTACTCCGATTCCACTTCTTGCACGTTTATCAGGGGATAATGTATGGATTGTTTTTGAATTAAATTTAATATTCGAGCCTCGTTTCAGGATGTATTGAGGGTTCCCGATAATAGTTTGAACAAGAGTCGACTTTCCCGATCCATTTGGACCCATAATGGCATATATTTTATTGTCTTCAAATGTGTGAGTAATATCAGTAAGAATGGTCTTCTCAGAAACGCGTACCGTGACATTGGTGAGGGAAAGCATAGGGTAATTATGAAAATAGCTCAGAGAGCTGAATCTTCTTAAGCTCCCGCAAAATGACAAGCTGAAGTTTCACTCGTATCGGATCTTTGTGTTTGCAAATTGAAGAAAATTTACATTTTTGACTCGGGTCCTGGCAACACGTCATGGTGAGTCTACTTTCAAAAATGGAAAGAAAGTCGTATGCAGAGAGTTGGCTAAATCGTTTTCCAAGTTTATAACCACCGACCCGACCCTCTCTACTCATGAGCACACCATTTTTTGCAAGGACTGCGCTTATACGAGCAAGAAATCTCAAGGGAAGTTTTGTATGTTCGACAAGCTTTGACAGTGAAACATATTCATCTGTGTAAAGAAGTTTGGAAATAATCAAAAGGCCGTAGTCAGATTTTTTGCTAAGTTTTAACATATACTTTGATTGTAATAGTTTAAACCATTTTGTAGCAAATTGCAAGAACGATTATATCATCATCCGAGGAGCTCGTTCAATTAGATTTGGATTGATAAACAAACCCAATTCAGCTTTTTTCCAGGCTGCAATCCCAATCATCGCCGCATTATCTCCGGTGAGAATGCGATAGGAAGGAAAAGCTACGGTACCGCCATGCGCTTTCACCAATTTTCTCATTCGTTTTCTCAAATAGCTATTTGCCGAAACTCCTCCCCCAACGACAATCCGTCGCACTCCTGTTAGTTGTATCGCTTTTTCCGTTTTATGGATTATTGTGTCAAATACTGCCTCTTGGAAAGAACTAGCCAACTTTGCTATTTTTGCATTTTTTTCTGCTTCAGAAATTGTTTTAAGATAGTAATAAAAGCTCGTTTTGAGACCAGCAAATGAAAACTGAAGATTTCCACTATGTAGCATCGGTCGAGGAAAATGATATTCGTCAGTATTGTGAACCTGTTCAGATAGCCGCTCAAGTGCAGCTCCAGCTGGATAACCAAGCCCCAGAAGCTTTCCTGCCTTATCAAGAGCCTCTCCAGCTGCATCATCGAGAGTGGATCCGAGTAGTTCGTAGGAAAGATGATTTTTCCATAACACAAAATCAGTATGTCCGCCAGATATGATCATCCCCAATAGAGGAAATTGAATAGGTCTCTCTGGATTCCCATTTTTATTTTGAGCAAAAACCGAATATAAATGTCCCTCCAAATGATTAATTCCGATTAAAGGTTTTTTATATAAAAGGGCTAAGTCCTTTGCTTTTTGTATACCAACTCCCAGTGCGATTGCTAACCCTGGTCCTTGAGTAACTGCCACCGCATCAATCTTGTCCCAGGGCAAACGAGCACGTTTAAGTGCAAGATCCACAACACCGTCAATCCGCTCTTCATGTGCTCGCTTTGCGATGAGGGGCACAACTCCTCCCCATTCTTTATGAAGAAGTACTTGCGAATAAATAATATTTGATACTATTCGTCGTTTATTGGTGACTGCGACTGCTGTTTCGTCACACGATGTATCGATTGCGAGAATGTTCATAGCTTTGTTATTGAAATCCGTCGTTCAGTTTCGCTCACATACGAAATTTCAACTGATATTACCTGCGCTTTTTTCTTTAATACCTCAAACAGCTTTCCCATCCGATTTCCCCATTCGACACAGACAACTGTATGGGGAATGAGATACTGTTCAATTCCGAGATTGTCAAACTCGGCCGATTCCTCTATGTTGTAAAGATCAGCGTGCAAAAAAAGCGCAATATCGTCTGTCGCCACTTTATATTCGTAATATATAACATAGGTGGGCGAGATTACAGCATGAACTCCTAACCGTGCCCCCATTCCTTGGGCAAACACGGTCTTGCCGGCGCCCATCTCTCCTTCCAAAATAAATACTATTGGCTTTTTGCTTCCCAAATGGAGATATTTGTCCAAAATAAAATATGCCGTCTTTTGTGTTTCTCTGGCAGAAAATGAAGTGAACGTGCTATCGCTGTGGGGAAGAATTTCCCCTTTCCTGAGCAGCTTCATACCATCCCCTGATAAATCGATAAGAGTTGAGGGTTTGTTGTGAGGAAGTTTGCCAAATGACACAACATGATCAATTATGGCTCTTTTTTCAACGGAAAGTTCATCAATGAACGCCTGTGAATCGTAGTGAGGAGGTCGACCTGAAATATTGGCGGATGTGGCAGTAAGAGGCTTGCCATATCTCTGTACTAATTCCTGTATCCATGCACTCTGCGTGTAGCGAACCCCTAGCGTTTTCCGTTCACTTTCAAGTAGATATGACGTGACATGTTTTGAGGGGAGAACTACAGTGAACGGTCCTGGCAGCAAACTTGTCAAAGTAGACAGCTTATTCCCCACTTCAACAATTTGCTCCAACATAGCAAACCCATCTACAAACACAGATATAGGCTTCCCAAACGGGCGGTTTTTTATCGCTATTAATTTTTTTACCGCCTCTTCATTGGTTGCATCACAGACTAATCCGTATACAGTATCTGAGGGAGCAACGATGAGTCCACCCTTTTGAAGTATGCTGATGCAACGCTGTAATTCATCATCTTTTACCATAGTATATTTTACCATTCCAAAGTAGTTAGTAGTTGGTAGATAGTAGTTAGGGAAATACAAAAAAATATGAGATTATGACCTATCTACTAACTACTAGCTACTTGCTACTAGCTACTGTCCTCTTTCTTCTGCTACAATATCCGCATGGCAAATAAAAAAACAGAGCGAAAAATAACCCAGTTCAAATTGGAATTATCAATAAAAAATCTCTTTATCATCGGATTTATCCTGTTATTTGGATATCTCGCGATTCGTTCGATTAGTAATGAAATAAAACAAACTGTACCAGAAAAATCTATAAACGTCGTAATTGGTGAAATTAAAGACCAAAAAGTAAAAAAAGTTGAAATTATCGACAATAAGCTCCTTGTTTACTATAAAAACGATACTTTTGCCCAAACGTTCAAGGAACCTAATGATAGTTTTATGAAAACGCTGCGAGATGCGAGAGTTGACCCCTCAAAAATTCAAATAGATATAAAAGACACGCAAGGATCATCCGGAATGATGAATTTTTTAAGCAACCTTATCCCCACAATCCTTATGGTAGCATTCTTCATTTTCTTGTTCCGACAAGCAAGAGGCGCACAGGAAAATGTATTTTCATTTGGACAATCAAAAGCGAAAAAATTTAACAAAGACCTCCCCAAAACAACATTTAAAGATGTTGCCGGCGTTGATGAGGCTAAAAAAGAGTTAGAAGAGATTGTTGACTTCTTGAAAAAACCAGAAAAATATAAAAAATTGGGAGCTCGTACACCCAAGGGTGTCCTCTTAGTTGGCCCTGCGGGATGTGGAAAAACACTTCTTGCACGCGCTGTTGCAGGAGAAGCAAGTGTTCCCTTTTTTTCAATTGCAGGGAGTGAATTTATGGAAATGCTTGTGGGAATTGGAGCAGCGAGAGTACGTGATTTGTTTGCAACAGCTAAAAAAAGTGCCCCGTCAATAATTTTTATTGACGAAGTAGATGCAATTGGACGATCACGTTCACAAGGTGTGATGCCTGCTCACGACGAACGAGAACAAACATTGAATCAAATTTTAGTTGAGATGGATGGATTCAATCCCAATGAACAGGTTATTGTGATGGCAGCAACAAATAGAGGGGATTTGCTTGATAGTGCACTTCTTCGTCCGGGACGTTTTGACAGACGCATTGTTGTTGACTATCCAGATGTTGAGGGCAGAAAGGAAATTCTCAAAATTCATGCCGTTGGTATACCATTTTCACCTTCCGTAATATGGGATAAAGTGGCTCAAAGAACAGTTGGATTTTCAGGAGCTGATCTAGAGAATATGTTGAATGAAGCCGCAATTACAGCGGCGAGAAACTCAAAATCTGAGGTGTCATTTGATGATATAGAGGATGCTGCTATGAAAGTAAAGATGGGGCCCACAAAAAAGAGAATTCAGTCAGATGAAGATAAAAACCTAACTGCATACCATGAAGCCGGACATGCAATTCTTACCCATTATCAAAAAGAGACAGACCCAGTACATCGAATTTCAATTGTTTCTCGAGGAATGGCACTTGGATATACCCTCATTCCACCACAAAAAGATAAAATTCATGAAACAAAAAAACATCTCCTACAACGCCTTGCGGTGATGATGGGTGGACGTGCAGCCGAAGAAGTTGTTTTTGACGAGATGACCACAGGTGCGTCAAATGATTTAGAACAAGCAACACGAATAGCGCGAGCAATGGTAGTAGACTACGGGATGAGTGCATTAGGGCCAGTAAACTATGGAGATGATGAAAAGAACTACTATGGTCAATCGACTATTTCTCAAGAAATGATGGCAAAAATTGATGCAGAGATACACAAGATTCTTGAACTGGCATATTCGCAAGCAGTTGCAATGGTTAAGGAAAAACGAGCGATACTCGATGCAGTTGCAGCAGAGCTTATGATAAAAGAAAGCCTTGATCAAGATGAATTTGAATCTATTGCGGGAAAAAAGGAAATTACAAATAACAAATTACCAATTTCTAATCAATAACAAACAACATAATTCAAAACGTTTTGTGATTTGTAAAATTGATTTGATTTGATATTTTTAAATTTGTAATTTGTAATTCAAATATGAATACCCTCCTTATTGTAGATGGTAACGGCCTCATGCATCGTGCCTATCATGCACTCCCTCCGTTTAAAACAGCAAAAGGCGTTCCCACTCAGGTAGTATATGGATTTTTTTCCATTTTGTACAAATCGATAGCCGACTTTCAGCCCACTCATGTTCTCGTGTGTTTTGATACTCCCGGTCCCACATTTAGAAATAAACTTCATTCAGAATATCAATCTCAACGACCAAAAATTGCAGATGACTTTATCGTGCAGATTCCGATGGTAAAACAAGCGCTCAGTGCGGGTAGCATAGTGCATGTAGAGTTACTCGGATATGAAGGGGATGACGTGATAGGAACAGCTGCTAAAAAGGCTGAAAAGGAGGGATTTTTGGTACTTATACTTTCTGGGGACAAAGACATGATGCAACTTGTGAATGAACATATTTCTACCGTCACTCCAGATATCGGTTTTTCTACCACAAAAGTATATACTCCTGCGGAGGTAGAGAAAAAAATGGGAGTCCCCCCAAGCAAAATAATAGATTATAAAGCGCTTGCTGGCGACCCTTCGGACAACTACAAGGGAGCAGATGGCATCGGGCCAAAAACGGCAAAAAAACTGTTAGATGAATACGGCACCGTCGATGGCATTCTTGAACATATAGATTCGTTACCAGAAGGGAAAATAAAAACAAGTATTGGAGAAAATATTGAAGAAATAAAAATCGGCAAGAAACTTGCAACAATATGCACAACTGCCCCCGTTGAGATTCCCCTTGAAAAAACAAAGTGGGAGGGCTTTATTGAGCCGCTCCGCGTGCAGCTGCTTGAGTTTGAGATGTACTCACTCATAGCTCGTTTATTTCCAAAAAAGAAGAAGTCAGACGTAAGAAGTAAGAAGACAGAAGAAAAAAACAAGGATCAGATGAGTATGTTTTGATTTTAGGGTATAGGGTGTAGGGCGTAGGGGGTAGTTAGGACTTTATAAACTTAATAACTTGGTAAACTTAAGCTATGTTCCTCCCCGCAGATCTCAAACAAAATATCTTTTATACCGTTTACTTTACTATCACGCATAACATCCCTGTCTTTTTCTATGGGTTCGGAATATTCGTGTGTGCATTCCTTGCTATTCATAAACCGAAGCGTTCGTATATCCTGATGCTCCTTGGTTTTATTGTTCTCCTCTTTGCTTTTGAGTATCAAAAACATATTCTTGATGGTTTGAAAGAACAGACAATCAATGCACTCATCACCATACAAGAACATAATACAGTGCGCAGAGTAATTAATATCGTCTTGGTGAAGGTACTTCCCTTTTTCATGCCACTTACGGGATGGCTTTTGGTTATTGGGGGCGGGTATTTATATTGGCAAGGTAAAGAAAAAAGTTGATCCCTTTCCCAGTTCAGACTCTACCCATATTTTTCCTTTATGCATCATCACGATTTGTTTGGTAATATAGAGGCCGAGCCCTGTACCTGAGGCATTTGATGTTTTGGAGTACGAACTTCCCATCAGGCCAAATTTATGAAATAATTTGCTTTGATCTTCCCTACTCATCCCGGGACCAGTGTCTTTTACAGAAACTTGAACTTCTGATTTCATTACTTTTGCCGTCACTTTAATGAGCCCACCTGAGGGGGTAAACTTCAGTGAATTTCCGACTAGATTTTGTATAACTTCATGAAGTTTATCGCTATCTCCTTGAATTCGAATTTTTTTCTTCGGTACATTCACTTCATAGATGATATGTTGTTCTTTTGCCTTTATAGAAAGCTCATCCGATACGCTTTGTATGAGGTCTTGAAGTATAAACTCCTTACTTACAAGTTCAAGTCGTTTTCCTTCTATGCGAGAAATAGTAAGCATATTTGCCACTAGCTTTATCAACCGATCAGTAGATATAGATGCAATCGTGAGATACTCTTTCACCTTTGGTTCAAGATTGGTTGCCTTGTTATGAGCCATCCAAAGATAACTTTTTATTGCGGTCATGGGAGTTCGCAGTTCATGGGAAGCAATCGATACAAAGTCGTCTTTGAGTTTGTCCAACTCTTTGAGGCGCTCATTTGTTTTTTTAATTGTTTGATACAAAATTGCATTATCCAGAGCAATGGAAATAACGTTTGGAAGACGATCAAGCAGATCCTTACTTTCTTTTTCCGAAATAATACTCTCACTTTCCAGTCCAGCCACAAATGTGCCAATCACCGTGTCTCGAACAATGAGCGGGTACACAAAAAATGTGTGTATTCCCAGTTTTTTTTGCATTTCCCTTCCTTGCATCAAATCAAGTCCCGGACAGGGGAGAAAATAAAGTTGCTTTGTTTTTAGTTCTTTTCGTGTCTGCACTACTTTAGCTAATATTGACTCACCTCTCAGGAGGGATATGGAGTCGGTTGTGAGGCGTTTAAGAAGTGCTTGGAGTTTAGTATCATTGGATTGTGTTACTGCTATTGCGAGAGGGTGTAGTGAAGATTTATTATGATTAATTTGATGGATAAACACCGCTTTAAACTCTGTGTCATTCACAACTGCATTAGCCACGCCCTGCATCACCTCATTCAAGTCCACCACAGAAGAAAGCGCTATTTCCTCAATTTTTCTCAATAAGGAAAGAGTTTTATTACGCTCTGCAAGCTCCAAATTCTTTTTGTACATTTCCTGCGTCACGTGTTCCATTTCTTTTGTGAGCGAGGAAGAAAAACCTGCCATATTTTTTAGTATAGCGGAATTTAAAGTTTGTGGATAGGAGGAATTTTTAAGGTCTAATTTATAATTTTTAAATAATTTAAAATTAAAAATTAAAAATTCTTATACGGCTACTTTAGGAGCGCAGGTTGTTGGTCTACTGGAAGTTGAGATACTAATTTGTGCACTGCATGACGACAAACCTCAACCGACACCTGACCGAAGAATTCTTTATACGCCTCTATTAGATTTTCTATTATCTCTGTCTGGCTTCCTTTAAACTTTATTTCGTGATGTGCTAAGTCTACAGACAAACCTTTTACTCGTTTTGCTTGTTCTAGTGCTATAGGGCCTATAAGAACTTCCTGTTCTTTAATAATCCTTTCAACAATTTCTGAAAATAAATCTGCGCTCATATTTGGCCGTTTATGGCTTATTAACGTCGTTAAATGTTGAATCAAACTGTAACAAGCTCAATGTCATAAGGAAATATGCTGTTAGATAAATAAAGTCATTAAAGCTTCCTGGATATGCTGTTAAGTGAAGCGATTGGTACAAATAAGTATAGTCTGACAAAAATTGAACCAAGAGAGCATAGATAATAAAATAAACTTTTGGCCGCATAATCCCCCCCAACATCTTTTGAGAAAGAAGATATGTGGTTATTGCGAGAGAAATATACATCGCCTCCCCTAATGGATAACCAAAATCAAGGAATATTTTTAGAGGTTGAGCCCAATCGAATTCATAATTATATAAAAACAAAGAGTACCCAACTACTAGTATTCCAAGTGGAATGATAATTGCTTGAATTTTACTTTCTACATTTTTTAAACTAAATCTAATTCCTGATGCTTTAGCTAGGTAATACACACCCATAAAATAAAGTGGGATACTTCCAAAATAGCCAAGGTCGCCAAGTGAAGGATAAGGAATTTGAACTTTTAGGAAAAATGCATATGAGGAGTAAACGATTTGACCAAATTCTTGAGCAAACAATCCAAGGGAGAAAAATATAAGAGCCTTTCCAACAACACTCGATACTCCTCCCCACCTTTTACTTATGGTAAGTCCCCATATTGCGCCCATAAGCGCCATTACACCGTATGTTGCACTAAACACTTGATATAAAACATGAGAAGGGTCTAGCCACTTTAACGCCAGCCACCAAACTGCAAATAAAAGAAAGACTAAAAACGCTAAACGTGATCGCTTATCTTGAGTTATTGAAAGAAGCATATAGTATGAGTCTATTCGAGTTAAGAATAAATGTCAAGTCAACTATAAGATATAGTACAATTAACTATTAAAATGCTACCACAATTCCCCCATTTCAAGAAACTAGAGCTCGGACATAGAAAAGATGTAGAAAAGATTATTTCTCAATTTCCTCCCTATTCTGATTATAACTTTACTAGTATCTGGAGCTATAACGTCGAAGGAGATATGGAAGTTGCAACATTACATGATAATCTTATTCTCAGTTTCAGAGATTATATTACAAATGACCCTTTTCATTCATTTATTGGTGTTAATAAAATAGCTGAAACTGTACATATCTTACTTTCACACGTAAAAACTTATAAAGAGAAACCGTATATAAAGCTCATTCCAGAAATAGTTGTTGTTTCCGATTCGACTCTTCATTCTCAGTTTAATATTGTAGAAGATGTTGACAATCATGACTACATTGTTTCTCTTGAAGCGTTAGCAAGTACAACAGGTAAAATAAATAGCGATAAACGGAGAGAAATAAATAAACTACATAGATTACATAAGGACATTACTTTCAAAGAGCTAGATCTTGCTGATGAAGATATATATGCTCGGTTAAATCACACATTCCATATTTGGACTCAAAAGAAAAATTATAAACGGAATGATGTTGAGCATGAGTTTGCCGCAATTCAACGATTATTCAAGGATATTCCTCACGCTCAACTCGTTTGTATTGGTGTATTTAAAAGCGATGCTCTCATAGCATTCTCCATAAGCGAAGTTATTGGTAATCAATATGCAATTGGTCATTTTATGAAGGCAGATTTTTCTCACGACGGAGTATACGAATATATGAGGACAGTTACTGCTGCAAAACTACAATCAATGGGTTGTAAATATCTAAATTGCGAACAGGATTTAGGAAAACCAGGATTGAGACAATCTAAACTCGGAATGAAACCAACACACTTTTTGAAAAAATATATTATTTCACCAAAATATTAATTATGTGGATTATTTTTGCATTACTATCTACTGCACTTTATACAGCGACAAATTTTGTCGACAAATATCTTATTTCGCGACGTGTAAAAGACTATAATGCTCTTCCTATATATACTGCATTTGTAAGTAGTATTTTTGGTTTCATTTGGTGGGCTGCTTCGGGTTTTCCACTTCTTCCTTTTAATGATGCTTTCATAATTTTAACTACTGGAATAATCACCATATTTTCAATCGTTTTATATTTTAAAGCACTTTCTGTTCAAGAAACAAGTATGGTGATTTTATTATTTCAGATTTCACCGTTATTTACTCTATTTTTGTCCTCAATTTTTCTTCGTGAAACAATTTCAATCAATCAATATATCGGCTTTACTATTGTTCTTATTGCAAATACAGTTTTAGCGCTACCAAAAAAAAGTGGTCGTTGGCAGATGCCAAGGGGATTTTGGCTTATACTACTGTATGATTTTATGTTTGCATTAGTTGCTATTCTGCTGAAATTCTCGACAAGCAAATCTTCTTTCACTCAGATACTGTCTTATGAAAGCTTTGGAATGGGTATTGGTGGATTATTAATATTCTGTTTCATACCAAAAATTAGAATGGCGTTCCTACTATCACGTAAAAAAATACTTAAAAATGCACTGTCTGCGGTTGTGTTGAATGAAATACTATTTATTATTGCAAAATCACTTGGGTATTATGCATATATTCTCGGAAGTGTCACACTGGTTAGCACACTATTAAACACACAGGTGTTTATAGGTCTATTATTTGGTTGGATACTTTCTATGTCTTTTCCAAAAGTATTTAATGAAGATATCTCTTTTAAAGCCTTGATTCAGAAGTCATGGACGGCTTTTCTTCTATTTATCGGTTTGTGTTTTATGCTTTAGTGTTACCCCAAAATTGCGACTCATATGCTGCGATTACGAGAACACAAGAGGGACTATCAGTGACTTTTAATATACTCATTTTGATATTCATTTTTTCTTTTGTGAATGTATAGCCTCTTAAATGGCATAAGTCAGAAAGAGACTTTTGAACTTCGTCCTCAAGTTGAGCTCGTACTCCTTCTTCTGTATTTTCAGTAAAATGATGTTCTACAAACACACCTCTGCCATCATCTTCTTGACACCAACCAATTGCAGCTCCAATAAACCTACCAGATTCTCTACTTCTATTTTCAGACATTACAACGTACAATCTATTTCCAAATTCACTTTCTGGAGTAACATATTTTTGCTTTTTAATTACGCTTTTAGGAGGAATGATCGATGAGAGAATGAGAAGATTGTAGTTGCTCACGCCAGCATCAAATAACGCACTATCAAATGCTGATAATAGAGTTTTTCCATGGCCTTTCCCACTGGTGATTATAATATTCATAGGGCTTTTTTTACTTTTTCCAGAAACTCATCTGGATTGAGATCACTTTTAATAAGGTAGGCATAACCGAGCTTTGTTACTTTTTGCATCATTTCGTTTTTATCAAGATTTGTGAGAAATACAATATTTTTTTTCAATACTTCAGGATGCTCTCCTTTTAGTTTTTCTACAATCTCCACCCCGCTCATCTTCGGCAGAATGATATCAAGAAGTACAAGATCAAGATTCTTGTTTTGGATTTTCTCATAAGCCTCTTCCCCATCTGCTGCTACAGTGAGCGTGTATTCATCTTTTAATAGATCAGTATAAAGCGTTCGCAAAAACTCATCATCTTCCACTAGAAGTACATTCTTTTTTTTCATATATGTGAATTACTGTTTACATGAGACTCGATTTTTGACAGTAATAGGTCAAAATCAAAGTCTCCTTTATTTATAAAGTCGGCAGCTCCCAGTGAGAGAGCATGCTTAATATTTTCTTCCTGTCCAAGAGTGGAGAGAACTATTATGGGAGTGAGTGGGGTGATATTACTTTCTTTTGCATACTGCAGCACGTCAAACCCATTTTTTTTAGGCATTATGATGTCAAGAAGTATGCAGTCATATTTGCGAATCGCAAGTCGAGCAATAGCATCCTCCCCATTATCTGCAAAGTCCACCAATACACTCTTTTCTTTCAATTTGTCTATACAAATTTTTTGGAAAAAGGGATCATCTTCTACGAGGAGAATCCGAAGGTGACTCTGTTTGATACCCACAATTAACCTTTTTGTAGCATCGATTTCTTTTGTGAGAATAATTTCTTCATTTGTTTTTTCGATATAGTCGAGATCATCTTTTAATATTTGTGAGGAAGGAATAAGCTTACGAAGCTCATCACTAAAAAGAATTTTATTATCGCTTAGAGTGCGGAAATACGTTTCCATCTCAAGAGCAAGTAGAGCTATATTCTTATAGCCCATTGCCATGCTTTGACCTTTCAGTGAGTGAGAGATACGCAGTAAATCTTGAAGTGTATGTTCTGTGAGTGGGGAGTTACAGATTGTTTCATATTCGCCAATGAGTTTTCGTGCAGTATCTAGATAGAGCGTTTTGTATGCAGAAATATTAATAGTCATACCCACAATAGTATCAAATCTATACGGTCAAATGCAATGGCCATATAAAAACAGAAATACCCCGCTTAAAAGGCGGGGTATTTCCTGAAACGAATGGTCGTTATCGAGTAACGGTGATTACTTCACCATTGTCTGTTACAGGAGACGAAACAGTGATTCTGTTTTGTGCATCCTTTGTAACGGAATAGCCTGTGGTATAAGTTGTACAATCTGTGATTGCCGCTGTAGCGAGAGATGGCTCTGTGGGCAATGCTGGAATGTAATTTGGCATCAAGTCTGCACAGATATTTAATCCTGCGCTACTTACTGGAGTAACAGTATCAGCTGCAAGAGCCTTAAGGGCTGGAGGTAGCTGTCCTTTATTCTCAGCAACATATTGATGAATTGCATTTAATATCTGTAGAACGTCACTTCTGCGGCGTGTATTGTTTGCTTGTCCAAATTGACGAGCCGGATTGATGGCAATTAATGTAATAGCCAAGAGAATCGCCAAGATTCCGATGACAACCAAAAGCTCGATAAGGGTAAAACCTTTTCTGAGTTTTATCATAGGTAAAAAATAATAAATAATAAGTGCTATTCTCAGAGTAATGAAATTCAAACTGAATGTCAAGTGAATGGATCCAAACTAGCGGAATTTAAAGTAGACGAATACCAAAACTCCGAGAAGAATAAAAAATATGGGTAGTACAATAGGGAGAATGGACTTTTCCTTCACCTCTTCCTCATCAGGCGTCATCTCAAATGAATCAACCGACCGAAGTGGGGTGAGAGAAAATGATTCTTGTCTGATAATTGCTTCATTTTTTAGCGCTGTGTCTGCTGCTTGAAACGTGAGAGCTGACATTCCGCCCTTAGGAAAAAGGGTGATTCCATCAAGCGCGGCTGTAAATCGAATCGTGGAAGAAACTGCTTCAAACATCTTATGTATTGCTTGAATAAGGTCGCCATTCGCACCAATCACCAAAACGCCAGCATCTGTTTTGATTCGTTTTGACAAAACACTGTCAAATGGAACGTAGTCAAGATATAGATTTATTAGGGCTTCTAGCTTTTCTTGTGGAGCGAGGGGGAACTCCTTTTCAAAAAGTGGAGTTTGCAACAGCAAAATATAGTCGGCAACCGGAATTTTGTTCGTTGTAACAAAGTCGCTCAATAGTTTTGTCGCAATTTCCACATTTTTTATCTCCATCTCCGCATAAATTTCAGGAGGAATAAACAATGAGAAAACAGATTCAGAAAAAGAGGGAATACATAAGTCCACTGTTGCTCCCCGCATCAAGAGAACGCCATTTTGTTTTTTAACTGGTATGGTTGTCATTGATAAATTTCTTTCCATGAAATAACACTCAGTACATTATCAGTATAATTCACATTTGCTTGAATGATGCGAGTAAAGCTGCCGCTTATCCCTTTGGAAACAACAGTATAACCGCTTGTATGGCTCACCTGTATTTGGACCGTTGAATCAGTTTGAATTTGAATTGTCTCGCCTGTATATTCGGGGTTTCGAAGTAGCTGGAGAAGTGCATTTTCAACTCCTGCTTCTGCTGCATAAAATGCCTCCATCGACTGAGAAGTACTTGATGTATTTTGGGCATTCGAAATAATAATTGAGGTGGACGTTGCAGCAATCGTCATCATCACAATAATAAAGATGAGGAGGGTGATGAGTGTCTGGCCTTTTCGTGGATGATTCATATTATTTTTCACGAATGCCAAGTGTTGTCGAAAAATGAGTAACATCTGTTCCGGATTGCTCTTGGATGGTGCTTGAAATATCAAACTGAACTCTCACAACATCTGAAACGGCTCCTGTACCCAAGCGTTGAAAAACGAGATTAGAAATTGTTGTGAGTGGACTGTTTAGAATAAATGTATTTCCTCCTTTTGAAAGTACGGCTAGACCTGCATTGAGCGAAATAGTGGTGGGCACCGTTGTGCCACCCAGCTGAAGAGAAGATGATGTGGCTCCAGGAGTTGCGGGCACTGTGATGCTTGTTGCGTCCAAAAAATCATAGGACAATCTTGCCATGAGATAGTTTGCATCTTGTTGCACTACAGACAAACTTTCAGTTTCAAGTTGACGATTTACCAATGTTGCAAACATATCGGTAAAAAAAAGAAGAAGCACCGAGAGAATGCTCATATACATCACAAGCTCTATTATGGTAATTCCTTTTCGTTTCATTGAGAATAGTTAAACAGAATCGAATTGACAACTGGTGTTTGATTTAAGTCGGCTGTGGAGAGGGTGAGCATATAGCGAATACACTGCCCCGTTTGACCATAGGGAAATGGTTGATTGATACTGCCGTTTATGGGTTCATAATATGAGGCGCTTGTTCCATCGGGACCGATATAGTCGTAGGTGCTCCCTGCACAGTTTCCGTTTGTCAGAGGAGACACTGCAACTTGCACCTTCACCACTGTTTGAGCAGGAAGCGAGATATCCGAGCTAATTCTATTAAAGGTCACCGGTTGTCCCACATCAAATGGGGTAGACTCATACGTCCCCATTGAAACATATTTTCCTCCAATTACATCGGGCCCGCCCTCTATAATTTTTATGTCTTGAGAACTGTCTCCCGTAATAAGATATGCAAATACATCACCATTTGCCTCCTGTGCCGATGCCACGCCGTTTATTCCAGGATCGTAGTTGAGTCCACCACATCGCACAGGATGTGCTTCATCAGACAAATCGAGTACTTGATACTCCTCTCCCCCAACCCCAACTAAAAGCGCTCTATTTTCAAGAGGAAGTGTCACAGCAGACTGCATGGGATCTAGCGTGTCTGCTTCGTAACCACCACCGCCTGTGCAGGCTGGTTGTGCTGGATTGCCTCCAACCACAAATGGGTTCGTTTTGGTTTCGGTGTTGATGACAAAAAATTCTTTGAAATCATTTGCATTTGAGTCTGAAATATATGCTCTCAACCCATCTGGTTTCACATACACGCCTTTTGTTTTTTGTAAATTACTACAGCCATCTGAATCGATATCTACCCTTCCCACCACTTTCCACTGATTAGTATCACTTTCCTTTGTTACGTCCACTATCACCATTTCATAGCGATAGGTTCCATTGACCGCAATAAATACATACGTCTTGGTACCAATTTTTCTTAAATAAATTTCTTTGGCAGGGCTTGTACCGTCAGATACAGAAAAGAGAATTCGTGAGCCTACTTGAGTTCGGGCACCCGTTCGGGATGTTAAATCGAAGACATAAAGATATCCGCCAATTGTCACATATCCTCGATTGTTTAATACGAAAATAGATGAAGCCGGCTGTGAGTTGCTACTCACACTAAATGATCCCTCTTCCTTATAAATTTTATTAACCGGGTCGGTATATACATTAAGATTTATGATAGCAATGCGCTTTCCTGAAGTATTGGTGAGTGCAATATATCCCCAGTCTGGTTCACCAAACACAGCGGAAGTTTTGTAATTTCCGTTTAATCGGCCATGGAGCGTGTAGGTAAACGGATCTGAATTGAGTACTAACACATGTGCAAAAGAAGCCGCAGTTGCTCCCGTTTTTCCCATCGATGTATAGATGTGCCCAGTTGTGGCTGATACTGCTGTTGGTACTTCGGGTAAATCAATAGATGTTGTGGAAAAAGATGGTACACACCACTTTGCTTTTCCTCCAATTCCAGCAGCCAACACAATCTCACCGCCAGACCCATTTGTAATTGCAGTATTCGTTTTTGTTCCAGTATTAAATTCGTTTTCAGTAGAAAACGATTTCACCGCATTGTTACGAAATCGGCTGAGATAGCTTGTTGCTGAGAGCGACGATGAAAATGGTTGAGTCCACGAAATAGTGGTTACTACTTTTTTTGTTGAGCTATCTACAGTTCCTCCCGTTTCAACTATAACTCCTGACTGATCTCGAAGAATACTACTTACTACAATGCTTGTGGTGTAGCCATTTTGCGTCCCCGCACCGGAAACAAAGTTCCACATATGAGAAGAAATGGCTACATGGTAGGTGCCGTTTGGAGGTATCGCCGACCACCCTCGCTCCTTAATACTTTTAATAGCTTCCTGCGTTTCCTTGAGTAGTGAGTTTGCTGTTAATTTTTGAATTTGTTGAGCCTTTCCTTCTCGAGAAGAAGTTAAGCCACTTACAAAAACGGGTAGAAGAAGTGTTATCAACGCAAATACAAGAATAAGTTCTATCAGCGAACCGCCCTTTTTATTGGTATACATTATTGACTTGTGGGAACTCCTAATGCATTAAACTCTATTTTGTGCGATTCGTTATGTACCACATCGATGAGCGTTACAGAATGATGTGATGCATCAAATCCTACGATTTCACCGCTCCCAGATGCAAATACTATCGAGGATGTGGGGAAATCAATTTGCGAAAACTGAGTGGGATAGTCAAGTGAAGTGATATTATTTTTTATGTCCGACTCAGAATAGGATACACCCGAAAACTGTGTATATCCACTTTGGAAAAAGTACACTCCATATGCAGCAGGTGAGTTCATCGCCAAGAGTTGTTGTTGGCGGATAAGGGAGAGGAGTTTTGTTTGTGCATTTTGCAGGTTGTTTCTATTTTGTAGTCGAAACAGTTGAGGCACAGAGAGAGAAAAGAGAATGGCAATGATTCCCATTACCGTAAGAAGCTCTATGAGAGCAAAAGCTTTGTTATTCATAGGTATGCTGTATATTATCGAGCTGAGACAGATCCGATGAGTCCGTAAATGGGTGCGATAATTGCCATCATCATTCCGCCAACCAACACACCCACTACGACGAGCATGAGTGGTTCGAGCAATGAAGTTGCTGTTTTAACACTACTTGCAACTTCATAGTCGAGATACTCAGAAACGTCGTGGAGCGACTTGTCCAGCGTTCCGCTGCGCTCTCCTGCTTCAATGATTTTTATCATGATAGAAGGAATAAACCCCTTCCCCTTTTTAAGACCTTCAGACATATTCTTCCCCGAAACCACCATATCATATGTTTTGCGAATGAGAGCAAAAACTTCCTTTTTCACCACCACCTCTTCGGTGAGTTGAAGTGCAATTGTGATTGGAATTCCCGAATTTAGCAAAAGGTATAAGCTGTAGGAAAACCGCGTGAGATCTATTTTGAGAATAAGAGGAGCAATAATGGGAAGTGATAGAAATGGCTGAAGAATCGCCTTCCGTTGTGTTTTGAATAAAAATGTAGCAAGTGCAATTATCGCGATACTCACGGCGATAAACGGACCTGTTTGATTCATGACAATATCGGAGGCCATCATAAGTATCCGTGTCGGCAAGGGAAGTGCCACCTTGAGGCGCAAAAATACAACCGATATTTTGGGAATCACCACAATAAGAATCATGAGAAGAACTCCCACGAACACAATCATGATGAGTACGGGATACATGAGAGCAGACTTGAGTTTGTCATTAAACTCCATTTCTTTGCGAATATTGTCCTTAATATCTTTAAGGATCACGTCCAGAGTACCCGACTCCTCTGCCGCTTTCACGATATTCACAGTCACCTTGTCAAAAATTTGTGGAAACTCTGCAAAGGCTGTGTACACGCGCTTTCCTTGATAAATGTGGTCGTTCAGTGTTTGAAGAACAATTTTTTGATTTCCTTTTGCATCCTCCAGTAGCGACTCCACTGCACTTAATATTGAGATTCCAGCTGCAATCATGGTGGAAAGATTCATGATAAGCTCAATCTTTTCGCTATTTGAAATGGATATATTTTTTAAGGTGATATTTTTTTTCATACGGCTTCCACCTTCGTAACGCGTAACACTTCCTCAATTGTTGTTTGTCCTTTAGTTACCTTTTCAAGACCATCTTCAAGCATGGTCTTCATTCCTTCTTCCATAGCTTTTTTTGCGATCACATCTGAGTCTGCTTTATTTACAATAAGTTCTTTAATGGCCTTACTCACCTGCATAATTTCAAACACACCAATTCGTCCTGCATATCCTGTGTTGTGGCAAATCTTGCACCCTGTGCCTTTATAAATGTTTACCTCTTTATTTGTCCCAAAATATTTTTGGATATAAGTCAGAGGAATGTGTTCGGCAAGTTGATCTGCAGACATACTCAACGTGGTACGACACATATCACAGATTCTTCTCAACAGGCGTTGTGCCACAATTACGTTGACGGTGGATGCCACCAAAAACGGTTCAATCTTCATATCAATAAGTCGAGGGAGTGCTGTTGCAGCGTCGTTGGTGTGAAGAGTTGAAAGCACCAAATGCCCGGTGAGTGCGGCGTTCACTGCAATACTTGCGGTTTCCATATCTCGAATTTCTCCAACAAACACTATGTTTGGATCTTGTCTGAGGATTGAGCGAAGTCCTGCTGCAAATGTGAGGTTTGCTTTTGTGTTTACTTGTATTTGGTTTATTCCCTTTATGCGATACTCCACTGGATCTTCGATAGTTGTAATATTTTTTTCTCGTGTGTTAAGCAGTTTTAGAATTGAGTAGATGCTGGTAGATTTTCCACTTCCTGTTGGACCGGTTGATAGAATCATTCCATACGATCGACTAAATGCACCAGTAACCTTTGCTAAATCTTCATCGCTCATTCCCAAATTTGAAAGGGTGTATTGACGAGAACGAGTAGAAAACAGTCGAAGCACTGCCTTTTCGCCGTCCACGATTGGCAAAATTGAGACACGAACGTCTAAATCTTCGTCGTTCATTCGAATATGAAGTTTGCCGTCTTGTGCTGTCATATGTTCATCGGTACGGAGCGATGAGAGCACTTTGATACGAGTGAGGATACGGTTGTGAATATTTTTAGGCAAAACTAAAATATCATGAAGCACTCCATCAATACGAAAACGAATGAGCAAATCTTTTTCTTCTGGTTCAATATGAATATCTGAAGCTTTATCCTGATATGCGTAGACGATGAGCAAATCGACCATTTTTGCAACAGGCGCCTCATCCACTGCCATTCGTTTTTCCTCCAGTGTGCCGCGGGAGAGAAAATCGTGAAATAGTTTTTGCAAATCACGACGGTATATTCTCAAAGCATTATCTATATCGCGAGAAGTGGCAAGATAGGGTATCACCGGTATGCCCGCTTTTTGAGCTATCATCTCAAGAAGGAGTTTGTCTCGTGGATTGGTCATGGCGATACATAGTCCTTTTTCTGTTTTTGCAAAGGGAATTGCTTTATATTTTCTGGCAAGTCGCTCTGGAATAATATGTCGAATAGCATCTGGAATGGTGATCTTTTGAAGCAGGATAAATGGAATCTGAATGTGGTTGGCGATGAGGATACCAAGATTTTCATCGGTAATGATATTTTTTTCGATGATAGCATCTGCAATTTCTATATTACAGTTGGAGGCATACTCTTTTGTCTCAAGCCACATTGCATCATCGATAAGGCTTGTTGTTTTCAGAATTTGTTTGAGCTCATCTTCTGTGATTATCATGACTGTGTGGACTTGTGAGTAACTAAACGGATTTTTTCCAAGAGCGTGTCAAAATCAAAAAATGCTTTATTTGCGTATCCGGATGCTCCCATGGAAAGTGCCTTTTGTATATCTGCATCCTGCCCGAGTGTTGAGAACATAATGATGGGAGTATGAAGAATTACTCCTGTATCTTTTGCATACTGCAATACTTCGAAACCATTTTTTTTTGGCATAATGATATCAAGCAAGATACAGTCATAGGTATTCTGCATCATTTTAGAAATACCATCTTCTCCATCGATTGCTAAGTCAACTACAAACGACTGTTCTTTTAGTTTTAGCACATAGAATTTTTGGAAAAAAGATTCATCCTCCACAAGTAAAATACGCAATGGGACATCCATACTTCATATTAGCAGAAAAGACAAATCGTGTTAGAGGTAGTTTTTGTATGCAAATGCCACAAGAACCATGGCTGCAACCATCACGAACACTACTGCAAATTGAATAATTATACTTGGACCTTCTTTTTTAGAAGATTTAGAAACTGAAGACCGTTTAGCAGGGGACTTTTTTTTTGCAGCCATATGATTGATAAATATATAATATATTTAGAGTAAGATATTTTGAATTCAGTGTCAAGAGTTTACACATGCAACGAGAAGTTAGGAGGCAGCAGTTAGAAGTAAGAATCAAATTTGTATTATTCTGTCTTCTGTCTTCTCAATTCTTACTTCTGATATAATTAAGTCAGAGCATTTTATAAGATTGATTTATAAAACAATATTGCGCGTGTGATCCGAAGCATGCTGAAGGGACTTGTCCTGAGCTTGTCGAAGGAAAACGAGGAGAGGGCGGCCCGACGTAATTGTCGGACCAATCGAACTATTCTGCGGAAACCCTCAGACGACTGGTTGTTCGGCTTAAGGTCCGCCTGAAAAGGGCGTACGAAACAACTCTATCTTTAATAAGTGCTCCATTACCAATTTCTTTGTTCATATTTTTAACTATCAATTTTTGATATTTAATATTTGAACTTTGATATTTCCTATTTATGTGTGGCATTTTTGGCATCATAAACGACAAAACTGGGTCATCGGCTCAAACGGTACTTGAGGGTCTTAAGAAGTTGGAATATCGAGGATATGACTCTTGGGGAATTGCACTCCATGCAACAGGTGGAGGAGAAATCCTTCTCGACAAACATATTGGAAAAATTGGAGGTGCGATTACCACACTCCCCTCCGGAACAACAGCTATTGGGCACACCCGCTGGGCCACTCACGGAGGTGTCACCGATGCAAATGCCCATCCTCATCTTGATTGTTCAAAACAAATCGCAGTAATCCATAACGGCATAGTTGAAAATTATCAAGAACTTCAATCTGAGCTCAAACAAAGAAATCACACTTTTGTTTCAGAAACAGATACAGAGGTGATTGCACATCTCATCGAAGAAGGAAAAAAAACGCAGTCTCTTTTTCAATCTACTCTATCGGCATTCAAAAAACTCGTTGGCTCAAACGCAATTGTGGTTCTTGATGGAAAAACAGGTGAGGTTGTAGTGTGTCGAAATGGCTCCCCTCTCGTGTTGGGTGTCACTCCGAAAACAACCTATATCGCTTCCGACGCCACAGCGCTCCTTGATAAAACAAATAAGGTATACTTTATGGACGATAACGAAGCTGCATACATTCACTCTTCAGAAGTTTCACTCTATTCAATAGACTCAGAAAAATCAAAACCCCTGAATGTGCAGCAGATAGATTGGAAAGCACAGGCAGCAGAAAAGGGTGGATTTCCGCATTTTGCACTTAAAGAAATTTCTGAGCAATCAACCACCATTGCTCGAGTGCTTGAATGTAAAAATCCCACACTAAATACAATCGTAGATCTCCTCAAACAGGGATATCAGCCGATTATGATTGCCTGCGGAAGTGCGTCATATTGTGGTCTTGCAGCTCAGTATCTTTTTGCAGATGCAGGAATAAACGCATTAAACTTTGGAGCATATGAGTATGCGCCTTTTGCACCTCTTGCCCACGAAAAAACTCTTGTATTTGCGATTTCTCAAAGTGGTGAGACAGCCGACACAATTCTTGCTATTAAGCAGGCAAAAAAACAAGGAGCAAAAATTGTTGGTGTAATTAATGCGCAAGGATCAACTCTTGAACGACTTTCCGACTATCTCCTCCCGGTTCAGGCAGGTCCAGAAATTGCTGTTGTTTCAACCAAAGGATTCACAGCACAGCTAGCCACTTTTATAGCGCTTCATGCACTCCTTACCAAAAGCAATGAAGCGCCATTTATTGAGACTTTCTCGAAATGGCTAACAAATGCAAAGTTGCATGAAACAATACTTATGTGTGCAAAGGAACTTCTCAAGGCCGAGCATGTGTATCTCATTGGAAAACATATAAACTATCCCTGTGCTTTGGAATTTGCTCTCAAATTAAAGGAGACAAGCTATCTCCATGCAGAAGCATTTGCATCCGGCGAGCTCAAGCACGGAGTGATTTCGCTTATCCAGCCAGGGACGCCATGTATTGCACTCACCGCACACGACTCAATTTTTAAGGAAGTGGTTTCATCGGCAATTGAACTTAAAAGTAGAGGTGGTAAGATTCTGGGCGTGGGCCCTGAGAATAACGATGCGTTTGAATACTTTATTCAAACACCCGACAGCCCACCACTCTACTCCATATTTTATAATGTCGTTGTCGGGCAGTTACTTGGATATTATCTCGGAGTAGGGCGAGGTGCAGATCCTGATAAACCAAGAAATCTTGCAAAAAGCGTGACGGTGAAGTAGTGGCATCCCAGCGGAGGCTGGGTTCCAGTCGAAAATGTAATTTCGTTATACTATATACATGCATAAAAATTGGCTATTTATTTATATTTTATGTGTTATTTTTTTACTGGGCTTTGGTATTTATTTTGTGAAGACAAGTAAAACACAGCTTAGACTTCCTTCCATAATAGTCTTAACTCCATCCCCTATTCCCACACAGTCAACCGCAAGCCCCTCCGCTGAACTAGCAACAGTTAAGCGTGTGATTGATGGAGATACTATTGAACTCACCGATGGCCGCAAAGTACGTTATATTGGAGTGGATACTCCCGAACTTCACCATCCTACAAAAGGAGTACAGTGCTATGGAAAAGAAGCTATGGAAAAAAATAAAGAGCTAGTCGAAGGGAAAGAAATTCGCATGGTTAAAGATGTTTCTGAAACAGATAGATATAAAAGATTGCTCCGCTATGTATATCTTGGGAATATATTTATAAATAAGTATTTGGCAAGCGAAGGCTATGCACTCCAAGCGACATTCCCTCCGGATATAAGGTACGCAGAAATATTCGGCAAGGCAGCCGAGGAAGCAAGAATCAATAATAGAGGATTATGGGGTATATGTCAGAAGACAGAAGATAGAAGTAAGAAGTAAGAATAGTACATGTTTTATTCTGTATTCTATCTTCTGTCTACTAACTTCTAATCCTACTTACCCATTATTCCTCTTCACCAGTCGATACTGTGGAACAATCTCTTTTATTTCTCCATTTTCTCCTTCAATAATGTTGGTTCCTGCTACGCGTTGATACTTTTCAAGATATCCTGAAAGCATTTCTTTTGCATCTTTCATCTCTCCTTTATATTCTTCAATTTTTGCCACAACTGCTTCCATGGCTGGTGTTTTCATCACACGCTGTTTTATTTCTGCTTTTTTCTTTTGAATATCTTTGCTTTGGACATCAACGTCATGATATGCTGCATCTCCCTCTACGGCATCGCGAAGCATTCCACTTTGAATCTTTAAGTTATCTCTCATCTTTTTCATATCCGACTCATATCTATTTATGAGTGCCGTAAGCTCAACTATGTTCATGCCGGTAGGTGCATCACTCACTGGTTCTGGGGTTAAAACGAACTCTTGCTTTTTATCCATAAGGATTAAATATAACACAAGTAGACCGTGTTGTGTAAATTCAAATTCCAAATTAAAATTCAAATCAAAAACAATATATATTTTATTTTATTGAATTTGAATTTTGAGCTTGAATTTATATATAATGAGGATTATGTTTCGTCCCAAAATCGGATTGGCTCTTGGAGGTGGAGGTCCAAAAGGCCTTGCACATATTGGTGTAATCAAGGTGCTAGAACAAAACAATATCCCAATAGACTATATTGCCGGCACAAGTGCAGGAGCAATGGTGGGAGGTATGTATGCCTATTCAAAAAATATATCATCACTTGAAGAGTATTTTTTAAGTAAAAACTGGCTTCAGATGCTTTCCTATTTTGCTGACCCATCTCTCAAAGGAGGATTTATCCAGGGAAATAAAATGGATGAATTTCTTCAAGAATATCTCTCATCAGCCCATTTTGATAAGCTAGCTATTCCCTTTCGGGCTACGGCAGTAAACCTTCATTCTGGAAAAATGGCTGAGCTGCAGGCAGGACCTCTTGCAACCGCTATTCGAGCAAGCTGTGCAATTCCGATGCTGTTTAAGCCAGTCGAAATTGATAAGGAGTATTACGTTGATGGCGGTCTTATGAGCTCGGTACCTGTTGAGACGGTGCGGCGAATGGGTGCGGATATTATTATTGCCGTACAACTAAACAAATTCTACGATACCACGAGAAATATTCATGCTCTTAATATCTTTGAGATTGGGGAACTTTCGCTTCAATTAGTGGAACGGAAAATTGCTGATATTGAAATTCAACAGGCAGACTTTGTGATCCGTCCAAAAGTGAGTCATGTTCACTGGAATCATTTCATCCAGCAAGAACAACGAGAGAATGGCATACTCCTTGGTGAAGAAGCAGCTCAAAAGGTGTTACCGCTTATACAGATGGAGTTAAGAAAAAACAATGTAATTCGATCGCTTACAAAATGGACTTCGAAAGTAAAAGGACTTTTTTCTGCAAACCGGTAGAATATTGAAACGCTTTTTTAGGTCGAGATACTATTTCGTTTGGAAGCCCTCGTGACTTTCCCCATTCTCGCATACAATATTTTTCAACTCCCTCCCAGCGTTTTAACTCTGGAGGTACTTTTTGCGAAAATGTAACAAAGTCTTCTTCAAGATAAGGATTGAGGAGACTAATTCCAAAATATCTTGCCATGGCGCTATCCCGCTTTTTGTCCAATTCAAGGAGAGCAAGATCATTTGTTATTTCTTTGGAAAGTGTCTCTCCCTCCAAGGATTTGTATTTGTGATATCCAGCGAATAATATATCTGGGCCCTGCCCTGTTACTATTCCCTTAATCCCCAATTGCGAAGCTGTTTGAAAAATAAGAAAATATCCCACTCCCAGTGAACGTTGCATCGTGCTATCTTCAATTCCGTCTTTGCGAAGAAGTTGAGAAACGGTAGGTAGTGCTGCTCTGATTGCTTCATCTGTGAGCTCAATCCAATGAGGTAATACATGAAATGTGTGTGAAAAAATATCAACAAATGCTTTGTCTTTTGTAAGATCTGTCCCCATAGAAAAAATATGGGGGTGTGTAAACTGCTTTATTACATAGGTGGAAATCACAGAAGAGTCAATCCCGCCGGACAAGAGCACACCAACTGACGGGTAGCTCTTTTGGTAGGAAGTACAGTGATTTGATACAATAGAGTCAGCCGTTTTGATAAATTCATCCATTTTCATAGCTCTATTATATCGTATGTACTATCCCGCGAACTTCCCCCGTCGTTTTGAAGCGACACTTATCTCTCTCCTTCTACATCTTCAAGAGGATTGGAAACGATTTCCCGACAGTAAACGATTAGATTGGCATAAGCTCATTCGAAAAAAACTAAAAAATGAACCGTATCACTCTCTTTTTGGGGGACAGATGCCTTCATTCTGGTGGTTTCAGCTAATTCTGTATCGACACGAACACACATTTGAACCTCAGTTTATTGAACATATCCACAATACCCTTATTAAAACAAATACGCGATCTGTGTCTGGAATAGTTCCTCTTACACTGTTTACCAAAGGCGTTGCCTGTCCGTTTCACTGCATATACTGCCCTTCAGAGCCTTCCATGCCAAAAAGCTATTTATCGGATGAGCCCGCCGTGATGCGAGCGATTCGAAATAATTTTGATCCGTTTAGACAGATTGAAAGTAGGCTTATCATGTTTGCCCTTTCAAATCACTCCATTGATAAAGTGGAGGTTATTATTAAGGGGGGTACATTTTCGTTTCTCCCCCGCAGATATCGAACCTTTTTCATCAGAAAAATATTTGAAGGATGTAATACCGACACTCTCAAAATGCTCAAGTCCGGAAAAAAATCACACAAGATATCTCCTTCTCTTGAAGATGCGCAAATTCAGAATGAAACCTCAACATCGCGTATTATCGGGATAAATATTGAAACTCGTCCAGATTATATTAACAAAAGTGAGATTCACTATTTACGAAAGCTTGGAGTGACACATGTTGAACTTGGAGTTCAAACTCTTTCTGATGAAATTTATACAACAATACAGCGTGGCCATACAACTGCGGCAGTTATCCAGGCAACACACCTTCTGAAAGACGCTGGGTTTAAAATAGGATATCATCTTATGCTCAATCTTCCGGGAGCCACTCCTCAATCAGATAGCGTACTTCTTGAGCAAACATTTAAGGATGAACGCTTTCAACCAGACCATCTAAAACTGTACCCCACAACAGTAACAAAGTTTACCAAACTTGCTGAATGGTATAAATCGGGGAAGTATAAACCATACTCACTGAATGAACTTATTGAAACAATTGTTGCGTTTAAAAAAAATGTAGTGCCCGCTTGGGTGCGTATTGGAAGACTTACGAGAGATATCACAACAACTATGATGGATGCTCAACTTTTTCCTCCCAACCTACGCCAGTTGATTCAGGAAGAGATGGAAAAAAATGCACTAACATGTCCCTGCATTAGATGTCGAGAAATACAGCTGGGAGAACCGAAAGGCGAGATTAGAACTCACATAATTACGTATTCTTCAGCAGGAGGAAAAGAATTTTTCATAGAAAAACGTGACGATCAAGAGAAGTGTCTTGGGTTTATCCGCCTCAGGCTCCCATCATACCTCTATGATAAAAAGCAGCACCCACTCCTCCCAGTACTGAGTGATTCTGCAATTATTAGAGAGCTTCATGTGTATGGAAAATCAATGGAGATTGGAGAGAGTAATGTCAAGGCAACGCAGCATAAGGGATTGGGAGAAGAGTTATTACAACTAGCGGAAGAACAAGTAAAAAAAGAGGGTATAAAAAAACTTTCAATCATATCGGGAGTTGGCGTACGCAGCTACTATCGAAAGTTTGGATACAACCTAGAGGATACGTATATGACAAAATCTGTGTGAATAGTCATCCCGAGCTGCGACACAGAGTCTAAATAATTTAAATCGCTGTATTTACATAATCCGCTAACTCTTTACTTGATCTTTCATAATTCCCGGAATTATAGAGGAAAGTATTCCACCCAACTTCTTTAGTTGCATCAATTAATTGTTTTTTGTTATCAATAAAGAGGATCTCCTCAGTCTTTACCGCTGCGCGTTTTGTTGCAAGATCAAAGATGGCTCGATCAGGCTTCTGAAGTCTTACAATGCTTGAGTCTATCTCAACATCCCATACCACAGGAGGAAGAATCCCCTTTTTCTTTATGGCGTCCAACATACGAGGATATGCATTCGTAAGAAGGCCGACACGCACTTTCTTTTTTAGTGAGGTGATTATCGAGTGAATTGATTTATTTGCTTCAAACCGTTTAATAAATTCTGCGAGGAGTGAAGTTTCTGGAGGAAGTTGCAGCCCCATTTCAGCATTAAGTTCTACAACTGTATTATCTACATCATAATCGATACATTCTCGCTCATGGTGGCGATTCCAGATTTCGAGAAACTGCTTCTCTTTTTCAGGAGGTACCCCAATCGACTCTTGGAGTTCTCTCCATTTGTTAGAATCACTGAAATCTTTGATTGCCACCCCACCCATATCAAAGTAAACAAATCTAAGCATATAGTTCTCCCTCCCAACTACCAACTACTAACTACTTTCATCTACTCCGGCCAATGACATTTTTTATACTTCTTCCCACTTCCACACCAACAGGGTTCGTTTCTCCCCGGCTTCTTTGTTTGATTTCTATTGATGGTGTAATCTTGATTGTTTGCAAACTGCTGTCGACTGTCGGTTGTTTGCTGTTGACTTTCTTTCCCAAACGCACTCACCGCTCCTGCTGATGAGAGTTGAATGTGCTTATGTTCCTGATTTTGTGGACCCTTCATCTGCTCCACCTCCATCTTAAACAGTTTTCTGGTGGCTTCATAGGGAATCTCGTTCATCGTGGTTTCAAAAAGTGAAAATGCTTCATTTTTATATTCAACTAATGGATCAAGTTGTGCATATCCTCGCAGATTTATTCCCTCTCGTAAATCCTCAATTGCGGTGAGATGATCAGTCCAGTATTTGTCGATAGTTGAGAGAAATACAGACTTCACTATTTCCTTCCACAGCTCACTACCAAAATGCGTTTCTCTTTTTTCAAACTCCCCCTTCACATCTTTCATAATCTGTTCTTTCAGTTCGATGACAGACTTTGTTTTTAGTAGTTCTGTGATATCTTTTTCGCGCACCGTTATAAGCGTTTTCAGCTCATCCACTGTTCCTTTTATCATCTCATCGGTGAACTCATGAGACTCAAATGTATACTGCCCAACAAGAGCGTCTATTTCGTCATCAAACATCTCCATAATCGTGTTCTTGAATGTGTCAGGATCATCAATTGCATAGAGCATTTTTCGGCGCAGCGCATAGATGATTTCTCTTTGTTTGTTGAGAACATCATCGTAGTCAACTAAGTGTTTTCTGATATCAAAATTAAATCCTTCCACCTTCACCTGTGCTTGTTCTATTGCTTTTGAAACCATTGCGTGGCTTAATGGCTGATCCTCAGGGAGGTTGAAAAATGTCATGAGTTTTGAAATTTGCTCTCCTCCAAATATTCTCATCAAATCATCCTCGAGTGCAACAAAAAACCGCGTCTCTCCTGGATCACCCTGTCGTCCTGCTCGACCTCTCAACTGATTATCGATTCGTCTCGACTCATGTCTCTCAGTACCAATCACATACAGACCGCCCACTGCCATCACCTCATCATGCTCTTTCTGCCACTCAGTTCTATCTGAATCATTTTCCGGCTTTACTCCTCCCAAAATGATATCTACTCCTCGACCGGCCATATTTGTGGCCACCGTTACAGCATGTTTCTTTCCAGCTCGTGCGATAATAGTCGCTTCTCGTTCATGATTTTTTGCATTGAGAAGTTCGTGAGGCACTCCTTTTCTCAAAAGAAGTCGTGAGAGGTGTTCATTTTTATCAATAGATGTTGTTCCCACCAACACAGGGCGACCTGTTTTATACTGCTGTGCTATTTCCTCAACGATGGCGTTATATTTTGCTTTCTCCGTCTTATAGATCATATCTGGATGATCTTTTCGAACGGTGGAGCGATGTGTTGGGATGGTGATAACGTCTGCTTTGTAGATTTTGTGAAACTCCTCAGCTTCTGTTGCGGCTGTTCCTGTCATACCGGCAATTTTGTGATATGCGCGGAAATAGTTTTGAAGTGAAACAGTGGCGAGTGTTTTTGATTCCCTTTGTATTCTCACTCCTTCCTTTGCCTCAATAGCTTGATGGATTCCTTCTGAAAAGCGACGCCCCTGAAGGAGTCGTCCAGTAAATTCATCAACTATCACAATCTCTCCGTCTTTCACAATATAGTCTTTATTATTTTGAAACAAAGTTTCTGCTTTTAAGGAGGCTTCTATGTGAAACAGTGTGTCAAAGTCTTTTTCATAGATATTCTGTACGCCAAGCAGTGACTCCACATGTGTTATACCTTGTTCTGTAAGATGAGCGCTGCGTGCTTTTTCATCGATTTTATAGTCGGCTTCACCAAGCTGTTTAACAATTTTTGCATAGGTAAAATATTTTAACGTGTCCTCCTCGTACGGTGCTGAGATGATGTGAGGAGTGCGCGCCTCATCAATGAGTACGGAGTCGGCTTCATCTATGATTGCATAGTGAAATCCGCGCTGCACAAGATCGGAAGCTTGAGTGGCCATGTTGTCCCTCAAATAATCAAATCCAAATTCGCTGTTTATTCCGTAGGTGATATCAGCGCGATATGCCTCTGCTCGAGAGCATATGCGCAAATGAGCAAGTCGTGAGTCCTGCACTTCAGAGTCTGTATAGGCTGCATCATAAATGTATGATTTATCTGAAATAATCGCTGCAGAGGTGAGACCAAGAAAACTATATACCTCTCCCATCCACCCCGCGTCTCGTCTGGCGAGATAATCGTTTACCGTCACCAAGTGAGCGCCTTTTCCAGCAAGCGCATTAAGATAAAGCGCTGTTGTAGCTGAAAGCGTTTTTCCCTCT
Source organism: uncultured Gammaproteobacteria bacterium (assembly GCA_964459595.1). GTDB lineage: Bacteria > Patescibacteriota > Microgenomatia > UBA1406 > GWC2-37-13 > JAKBEU01. The sequence continues at coordinate 28,550 of CAYWLV010000003.1, read as the reverse complement.
CCTGTTCGTTGCTCGCTTATTTTTCCTTCATGAAGCGCAATTCCTGCCATAAGCTGCACATCAAAATGACGTTCTCCCAGTTTTCTTCTTGCAGCTTCTCGTACGAGTGCAAATGCAAAAGGAAGTATGTGCTCAAGTTCTTCGCTATGTGCCACCCGTTCTTTCAATTCTTTTGTTTTCAAAGGAAACTCCGTGTCTTTCAGGGCGCGCACCTCGTCTTCGAGTTTGTTTATCTGCTCAACAAGTGCCGCATACCGAGTAACTTGTTTTAGGTTGTAGTCAAAATACTTAGTGATGAATTCAAACATAGGTTGTACAGTATATCGTATTCCAAGAGAGAAATGAAAGAAAGGATTATTGTGCAGTAAATTCTTGTGGAATCACAAAAATTCGAACTGCATCATATCTATTTTTTTCTTTTCCTGCTCCTGGATTGGTTTTACTTACGACGAAATGAACGGTGTCACCCTCTTTTATTTTGGAAAAACCCGACTTCTCAATTTCTTTTGTTTTGGTATTGAGCATTACCTGTCGTGTTGAACTTTGAATATCAAGAGTGTATTCGTCTTTGTCGTACGTGATAACTTTTAAATAATAATCCGACTTTGAAATTTCTGTGATTTTAGCGGTTTTAACAATAAACTGTTCATCAATATATACGTCTATTGCCTCCAGCGTATCGTTTATCATGAGCCCCGTGATGATGCAGTAATCTCCTGTTTTCAAATCCGACTTTTTCAACTCTTTTTTTGTAGCACCTACAATTTTGTAGATTGCCGTAAGTGAATCGTCAATTTTAATGGTGTATTTTTTTTCATCGGCTCCTTGAATACTGGTCACGATGATGGTGGAGTTTTCAATTTTTGTGATGGTGCCCACATAGGCTTTTTGATCTTTTTTTCTTGTTTCTTCTGCTTTGGATGCGAGTTTTTCAATAAGCTGCTTTGCACCTTTATCAAGAGCTGTTGTTGCAGATCCAGTGGCTTCGATTGCCATTACAGGAAGTACACACAAGTATGCACTCATACAGGTTAAAACTACTTTTTCTGATGTATTCATTATTTTGTGTTGAGATAGTAAACGTGTAATTCTTTTTCCTGTACTTTGCCCGTTGCTCCCTTCGGATAGGCGCTGATATGGATTACGTTTTCTCCAAGTGTTAGCGGCACTTCATATTCAAAAGCCTCTGTTTTAGAGGAGTACGTACTATCTTTTGTTTGCGTTTGAATGACAATAAAACTATTCGCCTCTGTTTTTCCTTTTACTTTCACGGTTGGGGTATTCACAATCATGCCGTCAGCGGGTTCGTTGATGCTAATCGGTTGTGTGATAGTTTGCTGCTCAACGGTTACGGGACGTGTTTTTTGCGGAGTGGTTTTTTGAGATACAGACTGATTTTTTTGAGTGTTAGCGATTACCAGAAACGAGAATATGAGCCCGAAGCCTATTCCCATTACAATAGCTATAGTTGTTTCTTTTTTCATACGTCTTGTACTGCAATACTACCTCAATTGGAAAGTAATGTCAAACTATGGAATATGGCAGGGAACGTTGCCAATATATCGTAAGCTGAATACCAGTTCCCTTTTGAAAGGTATAGTTCATCTGCTGTTTTTTTTAAAAGGTATGATGCGACAACCGCTGCAGAAAATGGTTCTGATGTTGCGCTCAATGCAGCCACCAATCCAGCTAAAATGTCTCCTGTTCCTCCTTTGGTGAGACCAGCATTGCCTCCCGTTATCATTTCAAGTCGTGAGCCGTCTGTCACAAGATCGTCAATCGCCTTCAAAAGAATGATGCAGTTATAGTCGTGAGCCTTCTGTTGAACTGCACTTTTTTTCTCTTCCAGTGTCATAGTATGCAGGTCTACCCCAAAAAGAGTTTGAAATTCCTTTTGGTGGGGAGTGATGATAGCTTTTTTAGTAAGTAGTTTCAGCCAATCTGAATCCATCATTTGCAATGCTCCTGCGTCAAACACAAACTGTTTATTTGGAAAATGAGAGATTAAGAAATACACGATCTCTCTCGTAAATACCCCCTCATCTGTAATTTCTAGTATTTTTGTCAATTGTTGGCTTTCGACTTTCGACTTTCGACTTTCGACTCCACTTCTCATCATCCCATTCCCCACAAGGATAACGTCATCTTCCTCTGCGTATGCTTTGATATCTGCTTGAGAAACAACAATTCCTCCTTGCCACTTTGTTTTGATAGATTTAATAATTTCATTATTTTCCTCAGTTGACGCAACGTGCACCATGTCCACTATGTGGGACACTGCCTCTGCGCTCCATATCACAGCACTATGAAACAAGGAGGATCCCCCAATGAGAAGCACCTTGCCATTTTGCCCTTTATGCGATGAGCTTTCCGGAAGGTGAATATTTTTTATATATGGCAGGATTTCCTGTTTATTATTTGTATTTATTTGATTCATAAAAGTTTCAAGTTTAAAGCTTCAAGTTACAAGATTATAGTATAATTCACCTTATGGCAATTTCACACATTACATTACGAAAACTCTTTGCAGAGTTTTATACCGGAAACAAACATGCTGAGGTCCCCTCTATTCCTCTTGTCCCAAAAGATGATCCAACCACTTTGTTTACCGGATCAGGTATGCAACAACTCGTGCCCTATTTGTTGGGTGAGGTGCATCCGCTTGGAACCCGTCTCTATGACATTCAACGTTGCCTGCGGAGTCAGGATATTGATGATATTGGAGACAACCGACATATTCTCTTGTTTGAGATGGTAGGTAACTGGTCACTTGGAGACTATTTTAAGAAAGAGCAACTTTCTTGGCTTTTTGGTTTCTTAGTACACAAACTCAATCTTGATCCACATAAACTCTACGCCACAGCTTTTGTGGGGGAGAATGGCCTTCCTCAAGACAAAGAAGCAATTGCAATTTGGAAGAGTGAATTTGGAAAAGTAGGAATTCAAGCAGATATCGGTAACCATATTTATCTGTATGATGCCACAAAAAACTGGTGGTCGAGAGCTGGAGTCCCCAAAAATATGCCTGCTGGCGAGCCGGGTGGACCGGATAGCGAAATCTTCTATGAATTCACCGATGTAAAACACGATCCAAAATTCGGGAAAGAGTGCCACCCCAACTGTGACTGTGGAAGATTTTTGGAAATCTGTAACAGTGTGTTTATGCAATATAAAAAAATGCCCGACGGTTCATTTCAAAATTTGCCTAAACAAAATGTAGACTTTGGAGGAGGTCTTGAACGATTTATTATGGCGATGGAAAATAATCCAGATATTTTTCAAACATCTCTGTATTCTCCAATTATTAAAGAGGTCGAACGAATCACAAAGCTTTCCTATTCAGACGATAACAATAAACCAGCAATGCGTATCGTTGCCGACCATTTAAAAGCTTCCGTATTTTTAATTAAAGACGGTGTGTTGCCTTCCAACAAGGAACAGGGGTATGTGCTTCGCCGACTCCTGCGTCGACTCACAGTCAAACTAAGAAAAATGCTCTCCAAACTTCCCTCACCGGATGAAGTTGCCGCTGTATCCAAAACAGTGTTAGAAATGTATGAGGGTGTGTATTTTAATGCTGTGGAAGATAGCAAACTAGTTTTTCCTATCATCACTGATGAAATAAAAAAATTTAATGTAAGTTTAGAAAAAGGGATGAAACTCATTGAGAAAATCCCCACCATCGATGGAAAGATTGCATTCGACTTGTATCAGTCATATGGATTTCCTCTTGAGGTGACAACTGAAATATACAAAGAAAAGGGTCAACAGATAGACATGCAGGAATACACTACCGAGTTTAATAAGCACAAAAAGCTTTCTCGCTCTTCTTCAGCAGGCAAATTCAAAGGTGGTCTTGCAGACAATAGTGTTCAAACAGTTCGCTATCATACAGCCACTCATTTACTACACCAAGCACTTTTTGATATCTTAGGAAACGATATACGCCAGGAAGGTTCAAATATCACTGGAGACCGACTTCGATTTGATTTCTATCATACTCAAAAGCCCACAGAGGATGAGCTTGCCAAAATTGCAGCTGTCGTAAATGAAAAAATCACAGCGGCACTTCCTGTGGAGTTTAAGCTCATTCCAAAACTGGAAGCCGAAAAGCTCGGTGCAAAGTCGTTTTTCCGCGAAAAATATCCCGATATGGTAAAGGTCTATTTTATTGGAAACTATTCCAAAGAGTTTTGTGGCGGACCCCATGTAAAATACACTTCAGAAATCGGCGGCTTTACAATTCAGAAGTGTGAAAAGATAGGGAATAATCTATTCCGCATATACGCGAAATGAACATTTATTTTCCTCACTCAAAACAACTAGACTACAATCCCTTTTATGCCGCTCTACGCGCATCAAACATTCTTTCCAAACACACTCTTATTTTTCCATATGAAAAAAGTAGTTTCCCTGTAAACTCAAAAGATATCATTCAAAAATCTGATCTTATTGTTGCCGAAGTTTCCTATCCGGGCACGGGGCTTGGAATTGAGCTGGGGTGGGCTGAGCAAATGGGAAAGAGAATTATTTGTATTTACAAATTCGATTATGTGCCCGCTCGATCTCTTAATCTTATCTCCCATGAATTTATTACGTATTCAACCCTTCCAGACTTAATTACTCAGCTTGAAAAAATAGTACCATAAGGAGGGGTTCATTTTTTTAACCCCTATACTATTTGATTATCTTGGCTATACAGGATAAAAAGAAAATGAAATAGAAGTTATAAGTGGTACAATATAAGGAATGAAAAAACCTCTAGTTGAATTTTCTGATTTTCTTAAACTTGATGCGCGGGCAGGCGAAATTAAAGCCGCAATACCAGTGGCAGGGTCAAATAAACTTCTTGAACTCTCTGTTGATTTAGGAGAAGAATATGGAGTTGTCATCATTCTTTCAGGCATTGCGAAGCATTTCACACCAGAATTTCTTGTAGGAAAAAAAGTACCCGTCATGGCAAATATTACACCCAAACAAATGGCAGGAAAAGCCTCCCATGGCTTTATTCTCATGATCGATCTCGCCGATCATACTCCAGTGCTTATTGAGCTCCCTCTTTCCACACCAAACGGTGCACTGCTTTGTTGAATCTTCGCTGAAACTCACACAGAGCTATGCAATCTATAAATATGGTTTGACAACACAAATAAAATAGTATTAAATAGTTGCACTATGATAAAAAAACATTCAACCACTCAAAAGAGTGAGGCAGAAATGCCAAAACAACCACAGCTCAACTGGTCAATGGTTGCGGTAGTCGCAGCCCTTGCGGGAATCCTGTTACTTGTTAAAACCTTCAGAGGAAAAACTGATGAATTTAAAAACAAGATAATTCCCGCAGCAGTTAAGAAAGTTCTCAATAGTCCTGATACAAAATTTGAAGTTTCCAATGTGAAGGAAACTAATGGTGTATACGAGTTTCAACTCAAAATGCAAAATCAGAACTACACATCCTATATCACCAAAGACGGAAAGATTCTTTTCACCTCTGGGGTAAGAATGGATGATAATGGGAAACAAGCACCCACTACTGAACCACAAAAAAAGCTGACGCTCAAGGATCTAAAAAAGGCAGATAAAGCAACTCTTACTGCTTTCGTTGTGGCAAACTGCCCATATGGACTTCAAACACAGCGTGTTTTCAAGAAAGTGCTTGAAGAGGCGCCTGCAATGGCAGATAATTTAAAAATAAAATATATTGGCGCAATCACAGATGGAAAAATCACTTCGATGCATGGCGACGAGGAAGCAAAAGAAAACTTGAGACAAATTTGTATTCGTGATGAGCAAAATGCTCTTTATTGGCCATATGTTAACTGTTATATGAAAGAAGGCAAAACAGATGCATGTTTAGCCGAAGTTGGTGTAGATACCGCCATGATGACAGCGTGTGCTGAGGATCCAAAAAGAGGAAATGCATTTGCTCAAAAAGACTTTGACATGGCAAACAAAATGAATGTGAGTGGATCACCAACCCTGGTTCTCAACGATACTCAGGTTGTGTCAGAGTTCGACTTTGGAGGACGTGTGCCAAATAGTATTAAGACTCTTGTCTGTGGAGGAAGTAAAACTCCAGCAGACTACTGTGCAAACGATATCTCTAAAAACGAGGTAGCGGTTTCACTTTCCGTAACAGATGACGCTGCGAGTACAGGCGGGACCACAAATTCCGCAGCTGGCTGTGCTCCAGCTAAGTAAACGTGTTGATTATAAAAGGGATGGCTACCAAGCCATCCCTTTTTTTTTGAGACTCCTTGCTCTTCTCACGGAGCCAAAAACTTTTTGAAGCAAACCACCGACTGCGTGGACGTAGTCCACGAGGCAAACTTGAGCGAAGAGGATTGTAAACTTAAAAAGAAATACTATATACTTAAATTATGTCCAAGAAAAATACTTTTTCGCCCCTGCCTCCCAAGATTAGCTTTCTTATACTTATGGCTGTTATAGCTTTCTTCTTTCTCGGCTACTTGTTTATGAAGCTTAGATAAAGTAAAATAAGACCGCAAGTTGCTATCGTCCAGAGGCCTAGGACGACAGATTCTCATTCTGTAAACACGGGTTCGAATCCCGTTAGCAACACTTCGACAAGCTCAGTGCAAGCACTTCATTTAACTGAGATTGGCGAAGTAGTATGGGATGAGAAGTTTATGGTGAGCTTGTCGAACCAAATCCCGTTAGCAACACAAGGGTTTTTAAAGCTTCTGATATAATCATTTCATGAAATATAAAACTTCAACAGATAGTCAGGAAATAGTAAAAAAAGACTATTCGAAACGAATCATATTCTCGCTTGAAGATTTTTAGGAAAAAGGTCATCTTCTCCAAACCGTTACCATTCCTGCAAATACAAAACAACGAAAACATTTTCACCATAAACAAACTGAGGTGTTCTATATTTTAGAGGGTGAAACGGTAATAAATATTAACGATATTGATTATTTAGCAAAACCAGGGGATGCTATTATTTGTGAGCCAGGAGATAAACACTTTCTTTGGAACAAGTCAAATGAGGAGTTTAAACTCGTAGTATTTAAAATAAATATAGATGAAAACTCAGAGGATACGGAATGGTCAGAATGATATAATTTCTTTATATGAAACAAGTACACATAAGACGTCATGCTCCTAAACACTCAACAGGTGGACTTACATATGAAGGAAAGAAATTAGCAAAAGAATTTAAAAGTAAAATTGGAAGATACGACTTGATTGTTTCATCAGATAAACCCAGAGCAATTGAAACTGCAATATTGATTACGGGTATGGAGCCAGTTATTGATAAAAGAGCTGGAACACCTCCCTTCACTTCAGAACAAGAAAGACAACTTCATGAACTTGGACAAAACCATCCCTATGGAATTGCTGGCGTCATTCTAGACAATCCTGAATACCGAGTTATGATTAAAGTAAAAGGAGAAAGCCTTGGTAATCTAATAAAAGAAACTTTAAAAAAACTTCCAAAAGAGGGAAAGGCGTTAATTATTTCTCATGACGGAGTAATGGTTACCGCTGAAAGACTATTAAAAAATAAATCTCTAGAAAAGGCAGAAAAAACGTTTAAACCTCTCATGGGGTTTGTGGTGTATGAAGATGGAACAATTGAGGATTTAGCTTGATATAGGTTCCAACATCGTTCCACGCTCTACACACAGCCCGGAAAGAATCGTCTTCTTTATTTTTGATATACTTACTTCAATTGTTATTTAATATATTTATTCATATGTTAAAAGATAAAGTTGTCGTGATAACAGGTGCAAGTTCGGGTCTTGGCGAGCAAATTGCGTATAAAGTAAGTGAATTAGGTGGAAAAATTGCAATCATAGCAAGATCCGAAGAAAAACTAAATAAGGTTAAGGAAAATATTGAAAGTAAAAGAGGAACTGCTGAATATTTTGTTTGCGATATCAAAAATTTAGATGAAGTAAAAAAAACGGTAAGCTCTATTACAAATAAATTCGGTACTATTGACATCCTCATTAATAATGCTGGAATTTGGACAGATGAAAATCTAGAAAAAGAAAATCCAGAAAGGCGAAAAGAAGCTTTACTTACTAATACTCTTGGCAATATTCAATTTACTTATGAAGTTCTTCCCTATTTCCAAAAATTGAATAAGGGGTATATTTTTAATGTAATTTCTACTTCAGGAATTGGAGATATCCCAGCAGGTGACAATACATTATGGAAAACTTATGGAGCTAGTAAATGGGCAATGACAGGGTTTACAAAAGCATTGAGAGATTCCTTAAAAGATACAAAAATAAAAGTAACAGGATTTCATCCGGGTGGATTTGATAGTGGATTATATGAGAGTGCAGGAAGACAAAACCCCCATAGCCAACCTTGGATGATGAAGGCCGCTGATCTAGCAGATATCATCGTTTTTGCTCTTACGAGGCCAGACGATATGATGATGGAAAGAATTATTGTTAGTAAGGCAAATTGATAGCTAAATAAGTTCCAACTTCGTTCTAAGCCATACACCTTTATTTTATTATAAGTGCATTCACGTCTACTTCAGCCGCGGATAGCCGCTCTTTTATAAACTGAAATGTATCATCTACCCCCTTGTTATAAATAGCAGCTCCAAACGACTCAATCATAAAATCTAATAGCGCCTCAGCTGCAATAACCCCAATTTGTTCATTTCTCTCCGTTGCAAAAAAATCAACGATATCATTTACAATTTTTTGTCTTCTTTCATGAGAAAAGATTAAAGATAGACCCCTTTGTACTGTTAATGTCATACCAAATTATACCGTATTTCCTACAACCACCATCTCCTTCTCATTTTTGGTATAAATAAATATATGCATAAAAATTGTGTGAGATTACTAACAATTGTTTTTCTTATATTTGCCTTCTCGGGAGCAGCATTTGCTGACGAAATACTCTTGTATCCTGTAGCGGATTCCTATATTAATCAAGCAGATGCATATGCAATAAATGGGTCAAAAACATCACTCATTTCATCTTACGAGGGGCAAGGAACAGCAAATATAGCTCTGATAAAGTTCGATCTCACAAAAATCCCCAAAGGCTCGATAATATATTCTGCTGCATTTCAACTTACAACCTATGCATGCTCCGGTGCAGATCAATTTCCAGAATTAAACCTCAACTCAGCAATTGATAGCTGGAAGGAAGAAACAGTGAGATGGGCAGGAAAGCCCTCTTTTGGAAATGATAGCAATATAATAAAACCAGAAGTAAAAACTCTCGCTTGGCTGGTAAAAAATAAAGTGCAAAAATGGCTCGATACGCCTGATAGTAACTTAGGATTTTCAGTGTCTGTACAAGGAGGACCCTACACTTGTAAATTCTACTCAAGGGAATATTCCACTGTAAGTGCGAGACCTGCATTGATTGTAAAATATACTCCACCTCCATCACCAACACCTTCTCCTACGAAGCTTCTTATTGGAAAACTTATTGTAAGCCCGGTTAAGTTAAATCTAGGGTTACTTGCCTCACCCACCGTATCCCCTTCCCCTACATCGAGCCAAGTTGCCTCCGATATTTCCACCTCTCCAACTCCAGAAAAGAATATTGTTGAGGCTCAAAATGAGTCTGAAAATGCTCCATCTCCTATAGAAGTAAGCATCTCTCCTTCACCGAAGGAAGATGATAAAAAGATGCAAAATGAGGAATCATTTTTAATTCCCAAGTCACAAGTAATCGTGATAGTACTCGTTTCAACTATCATAATATTATTGGGGGTTGTAATTGTACTCGTGTTAAGAAAGAAGAAGGAAGAGATTGCACCTACTGTCATCACAAAAAAGGAGGAGTTGTAACTAATAATACTCAATATGTCAAAAAGCCCTGTTGTGAATGCACTTTTAGCTGCTACATATATAGCATTCGTTTCGCTCGTTCTTTATGCTGGCACCGTAATGAAGCTTGGGCATAACTCTCTCTTTGCGCCTATTATTTTTATTTCCCTGTTTACCTTTTCTGCCGCTTCAATGGGATATATCTTTCTCTATCAGCCATTTGTACTCTATTTTGATGGGAAGAAGAAGCAAGCTCTCGAACTTTTTTTGCATACACTTTTTATTTTTGGAGGACTTATATTTATCCTCTTTATCGCCCTCTGCTATACCTCAGTTCGTTAAAAGGGATATCCTTGAGCTCCATGAACTCCCTTTACCGCGGCTATCTCTCCTGTGAGGCTATTGGTATGGGCAGTAATAAACCCAGAAAGCAAATCTACCACGCGCTTTTTCCCCCAGCTCCCTAAATCAATTTCCTTCTCCAAATCTACATCACGCAGTGTAGAAACATATTTCTCAGTACCAGCAAAAAGTGCCTTGACATATGCAAGAAGCTCAGGGAATGTAATGTTTACACTCCTAGCCCATTTTTCATGAGCCTCTTTCCATTTTTCATCCATTGCGGGCATCGGCTCATTTACGCCTGTTTTCCCTTTCCATACTGTTGTATAGAGAGGGGGCTTTCCTTGCAGCATTCCATGAATTATTACATCTTCTGAATATGCTAAATGCGCAACAAGTGAGCCAAGTGGCAGCGCCTTGCCCCCTGGAAGTTTGTGTAAATCCTCAGAATTTATTGTAGAGACTGTATTTATAAACGTCTCATGAGCGTCCTTAATCTGATCCTGTATAAGCTGCACTGCTGTAATCATAATTAGTGTAACAAATGAATAATAAATATACTAATACTTATTTTGTAATACTTTAATATACTATTTTCTCCACAACTTTACAATCTGTACTCTTAGATGAAGGAGTGTTCTATTCGGATGAATATCGAATATCTTATGATGCTCTATTGATGTAGTAAATATTGATATACTATAACCTATGAAATCGTGCAAACTCACGATTAAAATAAATAAATCTGCCGCAACTGTGTTTCAGTTTGCGATTGACCCAAAAAATACTCCACTCTGGGTAAATTCCATTTTGAAATAGGAAACAAATGAGACTCCTGTGCGAATTGGCACTATTTATCGGAATGTCGGTAAAACGGGAGTGTGGTCTTCATACTCAGTTTCTCAATTTGTAGAGAATTCAATTTTTGAACTTTCTGCGGCAGATCAGAATTATCATGTCAAATATATCCTGACACCTCTTTCCGAAACAAGTTGTGAACTAGAGTATTTTGAATGGATGCAAATGGGAGAGCTAGACGCTCCATTTACTCAAGATGTTTTAGAAAAACTAAAGCTTGAGTTAGAGAAGTGATATAATTTGCACATATGAAAATCGTAATTCCAGACTCCATCCATATCAGTGATGATGCCCAAATGAAATTGAAAACTTTGTATTCTGATTTTACTTTTTATCAAGATACTGTAAACGTACCAGAAGCGATAAAAGATAGAATCAAAGATGCTGAAATTATTACGGCTAATTTTATAGATCTAACTGAAGAAATAATTAATAGTGCGCCAAAACTAAAATATATTATTTCCCCGGCAAAAGGTTTTGATTGGATTGATGTTCGCGCAGCAACAAAGAGAGGAATAAGAGTGCTTAACTGCCCCTCATACAACTCCCGTGCTGTTGCAGAACATGCAATTGGACTTATGTTTGCAGTTAAACGTAGTATATTTCAAGCTCAAATGTCAATAATAAATGGAGAATATAATACGCATAAATTCTTAGGTACAGAGGTAAACTCAAACTTACTTGTCACTGTTGGATACGGAAATGTTGCAAAACACATCATTTCAATGGCTCATGGCCTTGGAATGAAAACTGAATATGCAAATTCGAAAACCAGTTCAGAAGATCTGGATAAACTCATTTCAATTTCAGATGTATTAGTACTGTGCTTGCCACTAAATGAGTCAACAAATGGAATAATCAATAAAAATAGAATTGCATTAATGAAGAAAAGTGCAATACTAATAAATGTTGCTCGAGGATTAGTGGTGAATCAAGAAGCTCTTTATGAAGCTCTTAAATCGAATAAAATCGCTGGTGCTGGGATTGATACATTCGCAAAAGATGAAACATTATCTCAAGCTCGTCAAGATATTATTGATTTTGCGAAACTATCAAATGTAGTGGCCACTCCACATATTGCTTATAACACAATTGAGGCATCTGTACGACTTGGCGAAGAACTACTCAGAAATATTGATTCGTGCATAAAAGGCACTCCTATCAATGTAATTAACAAATAATGAAAACAATAAAGTGGATTTTATTTGATTTAAGTGGAGTTGTAGTGAGCTGGACATTTATTAACCCAAGTGGATATACAGTAGGGACGCGATATTTTTCTCCAGAAGACTTTGATGGATTTTTTACTTCTAAAGATCATCATGAGTATGCTCTTGGTTTGCTGTCTCATGAGCAAATCGTTTCTCGTTTTATTAAACGAAAAAAACTAGATATTAGTGTGGAAGAAGTAAATTCAATTATTCAAACAGAAGACATTCCAGTTCCTGGTATGCAAGATCTGATTAAGCGCCTTGCAGAGAACTATTCAATAGCGCTTGCTACTAATGGGGGTAAAGAAATAACAAGAATGAAGATAGAAAAATCTGGCATACTCTCCTATCTCTCAAAAGTGGTCGCTTCATATAGACTTCGACTTTTGAAACCAAATACTGCATTTTATAAAAAGATGTGTGAAATTATTGAGGCAAAACCCGAGGAATGTGTATTTATCGATGATGATCAGCCAAATGTTGATGCTGCTCATTCGGTTGGAATGAAAGGAATTCTCTTTACCGATGTACCTAAACTGGAAGCGGAACTTAAGAAATTAAATATATAATAGTTCTGTGTGGAAATAAAAACCTATGAAAAAAATACAACTTACCCAAGAAGGGTTAAAAAAATACGAAGAAGAACTAAAAGAATTACAAACAGTAAAACGCCCCGCCACAGTTGATCGACTTCAAAAAGCAAGGGCTATGGGAGACCTTAAGGAAAATAGCGGCTATCAAGCAGCGAGAGAGGAACTCGGTGAACTTGATGGAAAAATTCTTGAAGTGGAGTATATTCTTAACAATGCGGAAATAGTAACCACATCTACTTCAGACTCAACTGTGTCTCTGGGGAAAAAAATAATGGTGGATATGAATGGAGCAAAGCGAGAGATTTCCATTGTAGGCGAATTTGAAAGCGACCCCATGAACGGCAGACTCTCTTCAACATCGCCAATAGGTGCGGCTCTTCTCGGTAAAAAGATTGGAGAAATAGTGCAGGTGACCACTCCCGGTGGACCTGTACCCTATACTATTCTTTCAATAGCATAAACGCCCGATCCACCTCACTTTCTGAGAGAAGAATTGTAAACTCGGTGAGAGTTGATACTATATCAACAATATTTATATTCTCCCACGCGAGCTTTTGGAGAAAGCGATTATACACTCCAGGCACAACCACATTGTTTGTAGGAAGCCGGAGAGTTACAGCAGAAACGTTATTCTGGCAAGCGGTAACCACTTCATTTTTGAATAACTCTTTAGCAACATGTTCGTAGTTTTTACTCATGATAACTGCCACTTCAAACACTCCCTCTGTCACCACAGAAAAATACTTTTTTTCCTTTGCTGTAGCATGGAGAAATGAGGCGACAGCCTGCGCAATTGTCTCTGACTTTTCAAAGGTATACTCAACAATTCCACTGCGAACAATTATCTCTTCTGGAAGGATTATGGGGGTTGAGTTTTTTCTTTTTTTTATTTTCCCTGCAGCTCGGCGGAGCGCCATCCCCACAGCAGAAGCTTCCACTCGCTTCATCAGCTGCTTTTCAAACAGGGGGCGAATTTGGCGCGCAAGAGAAGAGTAGTTGATAAGATTATCCTCCATTGCCTGTTCAAGAAAGGGGTGGCTTTTTAAATACTGGGTTACGAGCTCGCCGATTGTAATCATAATGTTAATATTTTAACACATTATTCACTTTTTGTATATATATTCAAGAAAATTGCATTCCAACGCGCTCCACCTATAATTTGTCCTTATGGCACAAGGCGAACTAAGATCAAATGGTGGAGATGTCCCCCAAAGAGCTAAAGGTCAGACTGGTGAAACAAGCAGTCTTGGTCTTGTTTGGCCGCCAGAGAAAATGGCATATAATCGATTGAAGGGGTTTTATTTTACAGCTATCCAATCTGAAACAGAATTTGAGGGATTTAAAAAAGAGTGGGACGCAGCTACTTCAGCTCTATTTTTCGATCCAGATTGTGAGTATTCTCGTATTACTATGCGAGCAGTTGTAAACAATGAATACTTACTCTCTCATAAATATGAGCTTGGAGGAATGATTGAGGCAGCTATACCACTTGAGGGTGGTGTTAATAACATCTTTGATGGGATGTCGCTTGTATATTTTGGCATCAACCACCCAAGTCGTCTCTCTGATAGCACTTCATCTGAATTATCATATCAAAATAGAAGTAAAGCGATTCTAGAGGCAGAAAAAACCCCTCAAGATCTTATTAATAAACCTATTTTAGAAGGAGGTTATGAAATATCCAAAATTGATAGTAGCATTGATTTTAATGAAGATGATAAGACTGTAAAGGACATGTATGAATTGTATCATCCATTTGCTTGGAAAAAAAAGGATATTGTTGAAATGCTAAACTCTAAAACAAGAATGATTACTGTTGCCAAAAAAAAAGGAACGATAGTTAGTGCTGGTGTAGCAGAAAGAGAAGCGGTTCAAATCCAATTTGGTGGAGTTCCCTATCAACTTGATCTTATTGAGCTTACGGATGCTGCAACGCTTGTAGCTCATGAAGGTGGTGAAAATCACGAAGGCAAGGGTCTTTATAGTGCTGTATCAACATTAGCATTGCAAGAAATTGCCAAAGCATATGCAGACGAAGGAGAAACGCCTCAAGGAGTATTGGTCTTTGGAGAAAGTAATTCAAAACAGCTGGGCCTATTAATGGCATGCGTGAGACAGGGAAGATCTATCGCAGAAGGACTTCTAGAAAAGCACGTTCCCATTTTAGACCCAGGAGAAAAGAGAGATGAACAAAAAAATAAGTTTAATAGTTTCTTTCCGACATATATTGGAAAGAGTAAATTGCGAGAAAAATATGGAAATAATTAATCATCTATCAAAACTTGTCTCAATCCCCTCTTCTTATCCCCATGAGGAAAGGATGGGAGAGGTAATATTTACTCAACTCAAAAAGGAAGGATTTACTGTCACAAAACAATATATTGATACAAAGAGATTTAATGTTCTCGCAGAAAAAGGAACGGGGAAAAAGAGTATACTTCTGTATGCTCATCTTGATACCGTCGGAGTAGCAGAAGGATGGACAACAGATCCACAAAAACTCACAATTATTGGAGATAAGGCATATGGGCTAGGTGCATGGGACATGAAAGCAGGGCTCCTTGCAAATATATTTGCAACAGAAAAAGCAAAACTAAAAAATACCAAAATTAAGCTCGTATTCTGTGCAGATGAAGAATATATCTCAAAGGGAGGACATATGCTTATATCTTCTTCATTCATGAAGGATGTCGTTTGTGTTATTTCCACAGAACCTGCTTTTCAATATGGAGTACAAGGAATTGTAACGGGAAGAATTGGGAGATCTGTATACGACTGCGAAATGTCCACTCACTCGCAGCATTTTGCAAACTACAGCCCTGCCTTTGATGTAAATATAGTATACGCAGATTTTGTAACTCAACTGAGTAAATTGTATAAAAAGCAGGGAGACAAAAAGCAGTTTGTTTTTGTCCGATCGATTGAGTCGAAAATAGTTGGCCTCTCTATTCCTGAAAAAATTTCTTTTCAATTAGATAGCTCAGTTCTGCCTCCAAGTACTCATACATCGGTACTTCTGGTACTAAAAAAAATAGCAACTTCATTAGAGAAAAAATATAAAGGTAAGGTTTCAATACTTGTAAATAGCCATGTGAGAGAAACTCCATTTCTTGAACCATACACAATACCTTCGAACAACCGCTATTTGAAACTACTTTCAAAAAGCATTATGGCAGTCACTAAAAAAAGATCTCGCCCCTATTTTAGATCATCTGTAGCAGATGAAAACATATTTGGCTCTCATGGGTATACTACGCTGGGAATTGGCCCAGCGGGAGGGAGTGCACACGGAGCTAATGAGTGGGTGTCTCTGAGCTCTATAGATACACTTACCCAAATTCTATCCCACTTTATTTCGGCAGCAGATGAATTATAATTGGAGCATATGTCAACCGCACAAAACTTGAGAGAGGACCGCCTCAAAAAACTTGAAAAAATCCGTGAAATTGGCTGGAATCCCTATCCCTCTTCTTTTGAAAAAAAGCAGATGATAGCAGAAACACGAGAAATGGAAGGAAAAGAAGTGAAAACAGCGGGCAAACTCTACTCATTCCGCACTCATGGAAATATTGCATTTGCTGATTTGAAAGATGAAACTGGTAAGATCCAGCTTTTCTTTAAAAAAGATACACTTGGGGCAGAGAGCTATAAACAGCTTACCCTTCTTGATATTGGAGACTATGTGGGTGTTGAAGGAACCGTCACAAAAACAACAGCAGGCGAGCTCTCTATTATCCCCACTTCATACACGTTACTTTCAAAATCTCTTCAGCAACTTCCTCATGAATGGTTTGGGATAAAAGATACAGAGCAAAGATTTAGACAACGATATCTTGATTTACTTCTTAACCCTGAAGTAAGAGATAGATTCAACACCCGAACAAAAATATTGCGCCACATGCGAGAGTATTTAGATGGACTTGGATTTTGGGAAGTGGAAACTCCTATTTTTCACCCTCAATATGGAGGAGCAAACGCAAAGCCATTTATGACTCATTACAATGCGCTTGGCCAAGATATGTATCTGCGCATTGCGTTTGAATTATATTTAAAGCGACTTATTTCTGGAGGATATGAACGGGTGTATGAAATAGGACGAGACTTCCGTAATGAAGGATTTGATCGTTCACACAGCCCAGAGTTTACCATGATTGAATGGTATGAAGCATATGCAGATTACCATCGTGTAATGGATGTTACCGAAGGGCTATTTAAGCACTTAGCAGACAAAGTAAACGGTTCTTCAAAGATGAAAATTGATGAGAAGGAAATTGATCTTTCTGGAAAATGGCCACGGGTAACCATGAACGATATCATGAAAAAAGAGCTGGGGATTGAAGTTGAAACAGCCTCTCATGAAGAACTTCTTGCATACTGCAAAGAACATAAAATTGAACTCATTGGCGGCGAAACAAAGGGGCAACTTATATTTGCGATATTTGAACATACTATTCCAGAAAAATTAATTGGCCCCATTTGGATTATCGACTACCCAGAAGATGTGTCTCCCCTTTCAAAAAATCACCGATCAAAGCCAGGGTGGGTGGAGCGATTTGAAGGATATATCGGCGGAAAAGAAATATGTGATGGGTGGAGCGAGCTTACCGACCCAATAATCCAGAGACAACGATTTGAAAATGACCAAAAAGCATCGCGAAAAGATAAAAGTGAAGCGCAACAAGTAGATGAGGATTTTATTACCTCAATGGAGTTTGGTATGCCTCCTCTGGGGGGCATTGGAATAGGGATTGAGAGACTCGTGATGTTTTTCACGAACACATGGGCGATTCGAGAGGTGATGCTATTCCCGACACTAAAAAAAATAACTCATGATGAACAGCAACCAGAAACACTAGTTGCACAACCTGAAAAACAAATTGAGGTAGCTCCCGCAATTCTTCCTGTTGTACCTAAAAAAGAAGAAACAAGCGATCCATATACAATTACTCGCGACCAGGCATTTACATTGGTGCAAGAAAAGTTAAGTAGCCCGCATTTGGTGAAGCATTCTCTTGCAGTGGAGGCGGCAATGAAAGCCTTAGCGAAACACTTTGGAGGAAACGAGGCTCGTTGGGGAATGGTGGGACTTTTGCATGATGTTGACTGGGATGTCACAAAAGATGCTCCAGACCAACATACAAAAACAGCAGTTGAATGGCTCAAAGAGTTAGGGAATACAGATGTTGAACTCCATGATGCAATTCTCTCACACAATCACCATCATAATGGTGAAGGTGAACCAGATTCTCTTATGGAATGGGCTCTCTATACCTGTGATGAACTCACTGGATTTATTGTGGCGAGAACCCTCGTTCTTCCTACAAAAAAAATTGCAGATGTTACGGTGGAATCAGTTCTCAAAAAGTTTCCTTCAAAATCATTTGCCGCAGGTGTCAATAGACAACAAATCCAATTGTGCGAAGAAAAATTGGGAATTAAAATAGAAGATTTTGTAGGACTCGTATTGAAAAGTATGCAAGAGATTGCACCTGATTTATCATTGTAATGAAAACACAGCAACTTCTCATTGCCACTCATAATCCTGCAAAGAAACAGGAGTTGGGAGAGGGGTTTACTTCTGGTTTTGCTCAGTCAGGACATGTCCCATCTCTCCTTACACTAGATGATCTCCATATTTCAGCAGACCCAGAAGAGACGGAGACATCATTTCTTGCTAATGCACAACTTAAAGCAAGGTATTTTTCTCAATTATCAAATCTTCCTACGGTTGCAGATGATGGAGGAATAGAAATTGATGCACTCGGCGGCGCACCAGGGGTTCACTCAAAACGCTGGCTTGGAAGAGAAGCGAAGGATATTGAAATGATTGAGTACACACTCGAGAAACTAAAAGATGTTCCTCTTGAAAAAAGAACAGCTCACTTTACCGTTTGCCTATATTTCATCAATCCAGAAACAGGTTTTGAGACTTCTGTAACTAAATCTGTCCATGGGCATATCGCGCTATCCCCAAGCAATCAAGCCCGGATTGGATTCCCGTATCGTGCGCTCTTTGTAGTGGATGCATATAACAAATACTACGATGAGCTTTCAGAAGAGGAGCATGCGAGAGTGAATCATAGGTTGAAAGCGGTAAAACAACTTGTTCAAAAAATAGAATGGAAATAATTGTAGTAACACTCCTTTACTGTATCACCCGTCTCCCCTTCATGCATTCATTCCCCGTATACTATGATTCTTTTGAATATGTTCACTTACTTGAGCGACTGCAGTGGAACACAGTCACCTCTGTGATATCATCATCTCACCAACCCATTCACTCGCTGTATCTTCTCACGGCGCTTGGCATCAAGTCGCTCATACCATTTACCACTTCGGGATTTCAATTAGTATTTCTCTCTTTTCTTTTCGGATATGGAACGCTTATTGTGTGGTACTTTGCGCTCAAACTATTCGTACCAAAACACACTGCATTCTTTGCAACAACACTATGTATATTTTTCCCACTCTTTTTTCTGACAAATACATATATTTCGTATGAATCAGAGCTTCTATTTTTACAGGTGTCGAGCGTGTATTTTCTTCTGAGGGGAATCAAGAAAAAAGAAGCGCTCGCTCTATTTTTGTCGGGAATCATGCTTGGACTTGCTGAGCTTGTCTTCATCGGTACATTGTTTATTGTTCCACTTTATATTGTCGCTATTGCTATCACCTCTTTACAATTTCTTCCCCTGTTTATCATAGGAACTCTCCTGTCTGGAGTCGGAGGTGATGTAATTCTTCTCAACTCAATTGCTCTCATTATTGGGAAATATAGCTCCCATGCATATGATGTTGTTTCAGCAAGTCAGGGTATTATCCTTTTAATAGCTCGAGCGCTTCGCAATATTTATCTGCAATCAGTTTCGATCTTTTCTCCTTTTGGAGCTATTATCTTTGTTGTTGTAATTGGAATTGAATTGCTTCATAAGAAAAGTAAGATGGTAACAGTTATTCTTCTTTCTTGTATTCCCTACATTTTGCTTATGCAATATTGGCATGCAGGGCTGTATGGACGATTGGCATGTGGCATAATCTTTCCGGCTTCACTGCTTCTCGCGCTCATCATTAAGCAGCGTAAATATCAAATTCTCGTACTTCTCGTTCTTATATCTCAATTTGTCTTTATTGTACGATATCAGAGCAGTACCCCACTCGTTTATAGATCGTACCACCTTATCCAAAATGAGAAAAATATCGCAGTAATTACATCAGACTTTAATCGTTTTTTATATGAACAAAATAACATACTCCATTTCTCCATAAAGGGCACCACAACGCTTACCGAAATTCGAAACTTTATTAATAGCAATCTCGGAACAAAAAAGGTGATTATTGATTCAAGCGCACTTCGTTATCCGTATTTTCAGTTTGATGGTGTTGGGTATAGTCCGGTATCGATTAATGCGAAGGGTACCCCTCTTATCGGCGGTCTTCTGAGTAAATACAAAACTGAGTTGTATAGAGGAACTCCCACGTCTCAACTCTATTTCTTGACGATTTTGAGGAACAAATAAGAGTACTGTATAATATCTTTACTATGTTATCCATCGATTATATCCGCGAAAATAAACAAAAAGTACTTGACGCCTTGAAACAAAAAAAAAGAGAGGCAAATGTTGATGAAATACTTTCAACTGATGAAGAAAGAAGGAAAAAAATTCAACAGGTGCAGGTGTTGCGAGAAGAGCGAAATAAAATTGCTCGGCAACCATTTACCGAAGAAACAAAAAAACGAGGCAAAGAAATTAAAGATGAATTAAAGACAATTGAAACTGAACTTACAGCGATTGAAGAAAAACTTCACACTCTCCTATCCTTTGTAGTGAGCGTTCCTCTTGACGAAGTACCCATTGGCGTAGATGAAACCGGTAACCAAGAAGTCCGTAAAGTGGGGACAGTGCCCACCTTTTCATTTCCTATAAAAGATCACTCTCAACTTGGCGTAGACCTTGATATTATTGATTTTGAGCGCGGCGCAAAAGTATCGGGATATCGAGGCTATTTTCTTAAAAATCAGGGGGCAATTTTGCACATGGCTCTTCTGCTGTATGTCTTTAAGAAACTTACTCTCAAAGGGTATACTCCCATGATTGCGCCTTCAATTATTAAAAAGTTTACTCTTTTTGGATCGGGACACCTTCCGTGGGGAGAGAAAGAACTCTATAAACTCAACGGTGATGACGATGACGCTTATCTTTCAGCAACGGCTGAAATCCCCATTACATCCTACTTTAGCAACGAAATACTTAATGAAAAAGATTTGCCAAAAAAATTTGTAGCATTTTCTCCTTGCTTTCGAAGTGAAGCCGGGTCATATGGAAAAGACACCAAGGGGCTTTATCGCGTACATGAATTTTGGAAAATTGAGCAGGTGGTGATCGGGGGAAGTGATATTGAGGACGCTCGAAAAATTCATGAAGAACTCCAACGAAATGCTGAAGAGATTCTTGAGGAGTTGGGGCTTCCCTATAGAGTGCTTCTTATGTGCACGGGAGACATGGGTGAGCCACAACTTAAAAAATACGATATCGAAACATGGATGCCTTCTAGAAACGGTTATGGTGAAACAATGAGTAACTCCATTATGGGTGACTTTCAAACTCGCAGACTAAAAATCCGATATAAAAATAACCATGGAGAAACAAACTATTGTTATTCTTTTAACAATACAGCAGTTGCATCTCCTCGAATCCTAATAGCATTACTTGAAAATAACCAGCAAGCCGATGGGTCTATTCTCATTCCAAAAGCACTACAAGATCTTACAGGATTTGCTAAAATTGAAACAAAGAAATAATATTCATTTGAATTTTAATTTCTATTTGTTAAACTAATATCAGAATGAACAGAAATTTTTCCCTTATTATTACACAACTCGTCCTCCTTACAGAGGCGGGTCCGTCGTAATAAAGGAAAAACCTTTTTACAAACGCACCCGCCCCAAAGGCGGGCTTTTTTGTTATATGGCCGAATTATTACTGTTTTTGCTCATCGGAGCAATAATTTACAAATTGTTATAACGACACTATGAAAACAGTTAGGTCTATTTCCTATGCTTTTTTTAATAATTCATTTGTTGATGTAAATGATGCAAAGGTATCAATTATGACTAATGCCCTTCAATATGGGACAGGAATCTTTGGAGGTATTCGAGGTTACTATAATAAGGAGAAGGGTTATCTTTCTGTTTTCCGAGTTGAAGATCACTTTAAACGGTTTCTCTCCTCTCTTAATGTTGTAGGTGTAGGTTTTCCCTATGCGCAAGATGTATTGGTAACAATTCTTAAAACACTGGTGGAAAAAAACAAACCAAAAACGGATACCTACTTCCGCCCATTTGCATATGCAGGCAGCACAAACCTTTCACCAAATCTGATGGGAGATCAGGTATTTCAATTTGCGCTTTATATGGTCCCACTGGGCGAATACCTCCCCGTAGACAAAGGTTTGAAGGTGGGAGTAAGTTCATGGAGAAGAATTTCAGACAATGCAATCCCCTCACGTGCAAAAATTTCTGGCGGATATATTAATTCTGCTCTTGCTCGAACAGAGGCAGAAAAGCATGGGTATGACGAGGCTATATTCCTCACACAAGAAGGAACTGTGGCAGAAGGATCCGCTGAAAATCTCTTTATTGTACGAGATGGGGTATTGATAACGAGTGCAAAGACAGATGATGTACTAGAAGGAATAACGCGCCGAACTATTCTTCAGATTGCGTCCGATTTACATGTACCTACAGAGGAAAGAACAATTGATAGAAGTGAATTATATATCAGTGATGAGGCATTCTTCTCTGGTACTGGAGTACAAGTATCATGGATATCAGAAATTGATAATAGAAAAGTGGGAAATGGCAATCGAGGTCCCCTCACTGCAAAAATACAGGATATGTTTTTTTCTACTGTGCGGGGTAATGAAAAGAAATATAGCAATTGGTGCACCAAATTAAGAATATAATTATGAAACTTACAGGTGCAGATATAGTATTGAAAAGTCTTATCTCAGAAGGAGTTTCTACCATCTTTGGCTATCCTGGAGGGGCAAATATGCCTCTCTATGACGCACTCTATAGATATTCAAATCAACTCAGACATATATTAGTCCGACACGAACAGGGAGCAGCGCATGCTGCAGAAGGATATGCAAGAGCTACCGGTAAACCTGGTGTATGTTTTGCAACCTCTGGCCCAGGAGCCACTAATTTAGTAACGGGTATTGCTGATGCTCATATGGATTCTATTCCCCTAGTCTGTATCACCGGTCAAGTTGCAGCTCATCTTATAGGTACTGACGCATTTCAAGAAACAGATATTGTGGGAATTACAAAACCGATAACCAAATGGAATATTCAGGTAACAAAAAGCGAACAAATTGAAGATGCTATACACACTGCATTTCAAATTGCCTCATCTGGTAGACCAGGTCCAGTTCTCATAGATATTGCAAAAAGCGCTCAAATTGAACTGTGTGAACATACGGTAAAAAATCTGTCACATACAGTATCGAGTGAATCCCCTCAATCGAATAAGAAGATGCTTCGTACTGCAGCTCAATTGATAAATTCAGCAAAAAAGCCGCTTATTATTGTGGGACATGGGGTATTAATAAGCGAAGCCGAAAAGGAATTATTGGAGTTACTCCATATTACTGGTTCTCCAGTTGCTTGCACACTTCACGGAATATCTGCAGTATCTACAACCCATCCACAGTATGTGGGAATAGTAGGTATGCATGGAAACTACGCTCCCAATGTATTAACCAACGGAGCAGATGTTATCCTTGCAATCGGTATGCGGTTTGATGACAGGGTTACGAGCACTCTCTCTACATATGCGCCCTATGCAAAAATAATCCATGTAGACATTGATGTAAAAGAAATAAATAAAAATGTGAAGGGAGTTGTCCCCCTCCACTCAGATGCTAAAAAGACACTTTTAGCTTTAAATCCACTTCTCAGAAAAAAAACGTACACTCGATGGCTTAAAGAATTCAAAAAGAAACAAGAAGTTGAATATAACACTGTAATTCACCAACAGATTTATCCAAAAAATAAGAAGTTACTTATGGCAGAGGTCATCACAGAACTCTCCCTCCTGACACAGGGAAAGGCAGTAATTGTTGCTGATGTCGGTCAAAATCAGATGATGGCAGCGCGCTATTATAAATTTAATAGATGGAATCACTTTTATACCTCTGGTGGGCTTGGAACAATGGGGTATAGTCTCCCTGCAGCGTTGGGAGCATATGTAGGGAATCCTCAAGAACAAGTAATTAGTATAAGTGGAGATGGGGGATTTCAAATGAATATACAGGAACTAGGAACTATTGCTCAAGAAAAAATCCCCTTAAAAATGATAATTTTGAATAATAGATTTTTGGGAATGGTGCGACAATGGCAACAATTATTTTTTGAGAAAAGGTATTCATTTACTGCGATGCAAAGTCCTGATTTTATAGCGGTTGCAAAAGCATATGGAATACAAGGGAGAAAAATCGATAAACGATATCAACTAAAAAAATCCTTGCAAAATATGTTAAGAGTAGATGGTCCATATCTCTTAGAAATTGAGGTGGAACACGAAGGGAATGTGTTTCCTATGATCGCTCCTGGTGCAAGTGTTTCAGAAGTCAGATTATCATAAATTATAAATACACATCTATGACAAAAATGAACTTTGGTGGCGTGCAAGAAACAGTTATTACTCGGTCTGAATTTCCCCTAAAAAAAGCAAGGGATGTTTTGAAAAATGAAGTCATTGCCGTTATCGGGTATGGTGTACAGGGTCCAGCGCAAGCGCTGAATCTGCGTGATAATGGGTTTTCTGTAATTGTTGGGCAACGAAACCCATCTCCTTCATGGGAAAAGGCAGTTCAGGACGGATGGATTCCAGGTAAAACACTTTTTAGTATCAAAGAAGCTGCAGAAAGGGGAACGATTATATCCTATCTCCTTTCCGATGCCGGACAGATTGCGCTCTGGCCTACGTTAAAAAAGTACTTAACAAAATCTAAGACTCTCTATTTTTCACATGGGTTTGGAATTACCTATAAAAAACAAACAAAAATTATTCCGCCAAAGGACATAGATGTTATTCTTGTTGCACCAAAAGGTGCAGGAAGAACTGTGAGAAAACATTTTCTTGCAGGAAAGGGAATTAATGCAAGTTATGCCGTTTTTCAGAATAGTTCCAAAAATGCACTTAACAAAGTGCTCTCAATGGGAATCGGTATTGGTGCAGGCTATTTATTTGAAACTACATTTGAGAAAGAAGCAAACTCAGACCTTACCGGTGAACGCGGAGTGCTACTAGGTGCAATAACCGGACTTATGGAGGCTCAGTACAATTTACTCAGAAAAATGGGACATTCGCCAAGTGAAGCATTTAATGAGACGGTAGAAGAGGCAACGCAAAGTCTCTATCCCATGATAGGAGACAAAGGTGCAGACTGGATGATTGGGAACTGTTCAACAACTGCACAACGAGGGGCTCTTGATTGGAAAGGACTCTTCAGAACTGCGGTAGAACCCGTATTTAAGAAATTATATAAACAGGTGAAATCAGGAAAAGAAGCTGAAATTGTTATTAATAGAAACAGTAAGAAAGACTATAGAAAAAAACTTGACCGAGAGCTAAAAAAAATGAATGACTCAGAAATGTGGCAGGCAGGAAGAAAAGTAAGGGAATTAAGACCTGAGAATCAAAGCTAGTGGCTAGTAGTTGGTAGATAGGAGTTGGTAGTTAGTGATTGGGAGGGGCAGACCCTTGTGTCTGCCCAAACAAAATAATACAAATTTATACTCGTATGAAAAAAAGAATTTATATTTTTGATACAACACTGAGAGATGGTGAACAAGTCCCTGGATGTCAACTCAACACAGTAGAGAAAATTGAGATTGCACAAGCTCTTGAAGAGTTAGGCGTCGACGTTATTGAAGCGGGCTTCCCTATTTCCTCTCCGGGCGACTTCAAGTCAATTATTGAAGTATCCAAGGCAGTAAGTACTCCAACAATCTGCGCGTTAACTCGAGCACGCAAAGAGGATATAGATGCGGCAGTTGCCTCGCTTCAGTATGCAAAACGTAAACGAATACATACGGGAATTGGAGCGTCTGATGTCCATATTCAATATAAATTTGGTTCAACCCGTGAAAAGATTCTGGAACAAGCAATTGGTGCAGTAATCTATGCCAAAAAATATGTAGAAGATGTGGAGTTTTATGCAGAAGATGCGGGTCGTGCAGATCTCCCTTTTCTCGCAAAAATGGTTGAAGCAGTTATCCAGGCAGGAGCTACTGTGGTTAACATTCCCGATACAACTGGCTACTGTCTCCCTGAGGAGTTTGGAAGCAAAATTAAATATCTGTATTCCCATGTACAAAACATAGATAAAGCCATAATTTCAGTCCATTGTCACAATGATTTAGGTATGGCAACAGCAAATAGCATGTCAGGTATCTTAAATGGCGCTTCTCAGGTTGAAGTGACAATGAATGGAATAGGCGAGCGAGCAGGTAATACAGCCCTAGAGGAGATTGCACTGATTATCAAAACTCATAAGGAACTTCACTTAAGCTCCAGTATCAACCCAAAGAAAATTCATAATACGAGCAAGCTCGTGTCCCGACTCATGAGGATGCCAATTCAGGCAAACAAAGCCATTGTGGGGAGAAATGCTTTTGCACACTCTTCAGGAATTCATCAGCATGGATTATTAAAGAAACGGGAGACTTATGAAATTATAAATCCCACCGATGTTGGAATTCCATCTTCATCAATAGTTCTTACTGCACGAAGTGGGCGAACAGCAATTACTCACAGACTTAAAAACCTTGGCTTTGAGGTTAAGAAGCGCGAACTGAATGAAATATATGAAAAGTTTTTAGTACTTGCTGATAAAAAGAGAGAGATAAACGATGACGACTTAAAAACGCTTATTGGAAACAAAACTGTTAGTGGTGGAATAAAGCTTGAGTTACTAGAGGTTGTTTGTGGAAATCCTATTAAGCCCATGGCGATGGTAAAACTAAAAATAAATGGAGTTGAAAGCGTGTCCTCTTCTATGGGAAATGGACCGGTCGATGCGTCTTTCAATGCTATAAATACAATCATAAAGATAAAAGTACGACTCGATGAGTTTCTCATACAAGCAATGACCGGAGGGAGTGACGACTTAGGAAAAGTACATATACAAGTTATGTATAAAGAAGTTCTCTATTATGGATTTGGGACTGATACAGATATTGTTGTTGCATCGGTAAAGGCATATTTGGACGCATTACAAAAAATTATTTAACACTAGTATGGCAGTTACAAAAAAACATATAGAAGAGGCGTCAGATCGTCTAAAGGGCATAATAACAAGAACTCCTCTTACATATGATAAAAGACTATCAGAAATGTATCATGCGCATATTTATCTAAAACGCGAGGACCAACAGGAAGTTCGGTCATTTAAAATTAGAGGTGCATACAATAGAATGGCGATTCTTACGAGTGAGGAAAAATCCCGAGGAGTCGTTACTGCAAGTGCAGGAAATCATGCACAGGGTGTTGCCTTGAGTTGTTCACTTCTTAAAATAAAAGGAGTTATATTTATGCCAGTTGTGACCCCTAATCAAAAAATTGATAAGGTTAAAAACTTTGGGAAACACTACGTAGACATAAAGTTAGTTGGAGCCAACTATGATGAAGCATCGCAGGCTTCAAAAGAATATGCCGTTGCACATAATGCTATTTATGTAAGTGCTTTTGACGATACATATGTAATTGCGGGACAAGGCACAATTGGAAAGGAAATTTGTGAAGACTTGCCTCAAGTCGATGTAATTCTGTCACAAATTGGTGGGGGTGGACTTGTTGGTGGCATTTCACTGTATGCAAAAGACTTTAATAAAAAAATAAATATCATTGGTGTTCAAGCTGAAGGTGCTCCTGGTATGTTTCGTTCTATACAAAACAATAAAGTTACTCCATTGACAAGTATTAATACCTTTGTTGAGGGGACCGCAGTGGGCACCGTAAGCGAAAGAACGCTATTTCTTACAAAAAAATATGTAGATAAAGTCTTATGTGTCCCTGAAGGAAAAGTATGTGTTGCAATGATTGATTTGTATCAAAATGAAGGAATAATAACTGAGCCTGCAGGGGCACTCACCATTGCCGCACTTGACTCGGTACAAGACGAGATAAAAGGAAGAACAGTAGTATGTCTCATCAGTGGTGGGAATAACGATATTATGAGATATCAAGAGATAGTGGAACGGAGTCTTGTATATCAAGGTAAAAAGCACTATTTTTTGGTTGAGTTCGCTCAAAAGCCAGGACAACTAAAAACATTTCTGAATCATGTGCTGGGAAAGAATGATGATATTGTGTTATTTGAATATATTAAAAAAAATAACAAAGAAAAGGGACCAGCGCTTGTGGGAATTGAGTTGAAAGATAAAGCAGATTACATTCCGCTCATTGAGCGGATGGATAAAAACGAAATAAATTATAAACTCCTTAAGTCAGATGACTTGCTTTTTAATTATCTCATTTAGAATCTTATGAAAAAACATTTTATTAATAAAGGAATTGATGCTGTTCAAAAAAAAGGGAGTCGAATTGTAGCAGAAGGGTTTCATATGCTTCCTGCTGCATCCCTCATGAAAGCAGCAGGAGTTATAAATCATATCTCCGATAGAGAAAAACCATTTATTACAGTGGTTAATTCCTACACGACTCACATACCCGGTCATACACATCTTCAACAGCTCG
>CAYWLV010000002.1:0-142045 GCA_964459595.1 uncultured Gammaproteobacteria bacterium | reverse complement strand
ACAATGGTAAGAGAGTCCGAAAGTCTCAAGTCGAAAGTCGAAAGTCTCAATGAGGCGGATGGACCGGTTTTTAAAATCCAGAATGACCCTCGCTATACCCGTGTGGGAAAACTACTTTCTCGCCTTGCACTAGATGAACTCCCACAGCTCATGAATATTATTGAAGGAAATATGTCATTTGTGGGGCCACGCCCTCTACCGGTGAAGGAGGCAAATAGAGTGCCAGCAAAATATGGGAAGCGATTTACTGTGCTACCGGGTATGACCTCTGATTGGATTGTACAAGGGGCACATAGATTGTCGTTTGTGCGATGGATGGAGTTGGATTGTGAATATGTGAAGAAAAAAAACATACGAAAAGATATTCATATATTCATGAAGACCATTATGATGTTAGGAAGGTTGTCTATCTCCAGATTCTGTCACTCGTAATTTCCCCCACCTTCGCTTTCAGCTTCGGTGGGCAAGCCCGCCAAGTGCCGTTTCATCCCTCGAAGACTCGTGACATCTGTACCTCTCATATATCCTTTAATATCCAAAGTCTAGGGTCTCTACTTAATGAGAATGATTTGTAGGAAACTAATTTAGAATTCCAATTCTCGCATATGCCGGCAGTTGCGCCGTTTTTGTATCGCTTGTTCCGCCTCACTCGCAACTCTCAACCGCAAAAAGGTCAACCTGCCTGGCATACTGCTTCGAATTTGAATTATCAGAAAACAGGAGGGAGTGAATTGTATGTAAAATGTGTATAACTTGCGAATTAAAAATAGTGCGGGAAATAATACAATATACGACGTTTAATTTTTTAGGATTTAGGGTTGCGTATTGAGAATTTTGATTATCCCTTGACATTTTCTTTTCAATTGGCCTATACTGGGTACTGGTAGGGAGTAGTGGTTACCCGTTATAAAAAAAACTATATGGAACTATCACAACGAATAAGTAGGGTTATTGGTCAATTAAAGGGTATTCAAAAAATGGTGGAGGAGAAAAGAGACTGTGGAGATATTCTCCAACAAGTGTCGGCAGTGAAAAAAGCTATAGACGGACTGTCTAAGGAGATTGTGGTTTCAAATATTTGTGAGTTTCTTCCGCATAAGGATGTTGATAAGGTAAGTAGGATGATTGAGAGAGCTATTAATCTTTAGAATTTTTAATTATAAATTTTTAATTTTTAATTAAATCTAAAGGTAAAAATGACTAATTTTAATAATTAATACATTAAAAATTATTTAAAAATTACAAATTAATAATTAATTACTTAAAATATGAACACACAAAATGTGATTATAATCGGCGGCGGAGCATCTGGACTTTCTGCAGCAATATATGTTGCGAGAGCAGGTCTTACTCCCTTGGTAATTGCAGGATCTCCTGCAGGAGGACAGTTGATGCTTACAAGTGAGGTTGAAAACTTTCCCGGACAGAGATCTATTCTTGGCTCTGAACTGATTCAGACAATGCGTAAACAAGCAGAAGCATTTGGAGCAACTATTTTAGATGAGAATGTTAGTTCAGTTGAATTGTCTCGCCCTGAGCAAGACCGAAGGGTGAAATCGGTTGAATTAGCCAGCGGCAATAAATATCAAACAAAAGCAATTATCATTGCCACTGGGGCTAAGGCCTTGTGGATGGGTTTGGAAAGTGAAACGCGTTTACGTGGAAAGGGAGTTTCAGCGTGCGCCACTTGTGATGGATTTTTCTTCAGAAATAAAGTGGTTGCCGTGATTGGGGGGGGAGATAGCGCTCTTGAAGAAGCGCTCACGCTTACAAAATTTGCTACTAAGGTATATATAGTACACAGACGTGCTGAGTTTAAGGCATCAAAAATAATGCAAAAACGAGTGCTCGAGCACGAAAAGATTGAGGTGATATGGAACGCACAAGTGAAAGAAGTAAAGGGTCAATTCAAAGTTGAAAGTCTCAAGCTGCAAACTCCAGAAGGAGAAAGAATAGTAGATGTGGGGGGTGTTTTTGTGGCAATCGGACATCGCCCAGACTCAGATTTTGTGAAAGGGCAGATC
Source organism: uncultured Gammaproteobacteria bacterium (assembly GCA_964459595.1). Lineage (GTDB taxonomy): Bacteria > Patescibacteriota > Microgenomatia > UBA1406 > GWC2-37-13 > JAKBEU01. Next base: position 140,021 of record CAYWLV010000002.1, on the reverse strand, counting down.
GAACTTGATGAAAAAGGATATATATATACTTCCAATACAATTGCGTTGGAAAATTTAAAATTTGAAATTACTAAATTAAAATCAAATCCGAGCGCCGAAAATGAATTAAAAATTAAAAATTTAAAATTAAAAATTCAGAAGTTTGATGCTGTATACAGCACGCAAACTTCTGTAGGTGGTGTTTTTGCATCTGGGGACTGTGTAGATCATGTTTACAAGCAAGCATCAACGGCGGCCGGTACTGGCGTTCAGGCTGCACTTGATGCGGAGAGGTATCTTGAAAATATAGAAGTCAGAATATAGAAGACACTTCTGTCTTCTCATTATTAATATTTTATTTTTCTTATGAACGACATGCTTGCAACAGCTCAAAATACCATTATAAAAACAGGAAAAGCCATGAAACTGTCCCAAGACGTGATCGATAGATTAGTTCAGCCACATTCTATACATGAATATACACTAGAAGTGGTGATGGACAGTGGAAAGAAAAGGCTTTTTCAGGCGTTTCGCATTCAACATAACAATAATCTTGGTCCTTATAAAGGGGGAATTCGATTTCATCAAAACGTTTCACGCGATGAAGTACAGGCTCTTGCAACACTTATGACAATAAAATGTGCAGTGGCAGGGCTTCCTTATGGAGGAGGAAAAGGAGGAATAATCTTCAACCCCAAAGAACATTCAGAAGCAGAGCTTATGCGAATCTCAAAAGCTTTCGGCCGTGCACTTTCTCCCATAATCGGTCCAATGGTGGATGTTCCGGCTCCTGATGTAAATACTAATGGAATGATTATGAAATGGATGGGGGACGCGTCAAAGCAACCAATCGCAACATTTACTGGGAAGTTGGTGAAATATGGAGGAACATTGGGGAGAACTGAGGCAACTGGAAGAGGTGGGGTAGCAATTACTGAAGCGCTCCTGAAAAAACTTAACGCAGAACAGCCCATGACAAACATTCAACGTTTAAAACCAACTGTTGCCGTTCAAGGATTTGGAAATGTAGGGTTTTATTATGCAAAAATTGCGGCGGAAAGAGGATTTACTGTAGTTGCAGTCTCTGATTCAAAAGGGGGAATCTCAGTCAAAAGTCAAAAGTCGAAAGTCGAAAGTCTGGACATAAATAAAATAATGCAGTGTAAGAAAGAAAAGGGTGAGGTAGCTGGATGTTACTGTGTGGGGGGTGTTTGCGATATTAAACAAGGCAAAAAAATTACGAACGATGAATTATTAGAGCTCCCCGTAGATATTCTTGTTCCTGCAGCACTTGAAAATGTTATTAATAAAGACAACATGGCAAAGATCAAAGCTCGAATTATCATCGAGATGGCAAATGGGCCGGTGAGCGAAGAAGCATATGATTATCTCACAAAAAAGGGAGTATTGATCATTCCCGATGTACTTGCAAATAGCGGTGGAGTGGCCGTTTCCTACCTTGAATGGGTGCAGAATATGAAAAAGCAAACATGGACAGAGGAAAAAGTAAATAAAAAACTATTTTCAATTATGCAGGTTGCATTTGAGGAAATATGGCAGACGTATAAAAAAAGAAATTCAAGCCTCAAACAAGCAGCATTTGAGACAGCAATTGGAAGAATTATAAGCTGATTAAACTATAAACACTTAACCCTAAACTCTAAATAAATAGATACAAAATCTCAAATTTAACACATACACATATTGGTTTTCAATTTAGTTTTATTTAGATTTTGATTAGGATTTAAAGTTTAGAATTTAGAATATATTTTTGGACTTGTGAACTGTTTTAATTCTTTGTAGACTTATTTATCAATTATGAGTTTACTTAAGAGAAATTATATGTCTTTTCAAACAGCACGCACGTATGCGATATACCTGATTACACTCTTATTCGTGGTATTTTTCCTACCAGTAACACAGGATATGTTTACCACTCCCAAATGGCTTTTATTGGGGTTTTTATCCCTTACATTGCTCCTTTCATCTGTTGGAGAATTTCTTTTTTCTAAAAAGTTTGTTTGGCAAAAAAAAGAGTTTGATACCCCTCTCACCCTTTTTGTGGTGGCAGCAGCTCTTTCTGTGCTATTTGGATCAACCAACAAAGTTCAAGCACTCTTGAATCCTCATTTTGGATTGTTAACGTTCGTTTTTTTGTTTGTACTTTATTTCTTTATCTCTCGATCGCAAAAAAAACTTCCCTATGGAGGGATGATTCTATCGGTTTTTAGTGTGTTGTTTAGCATTACGGTACTCGCTGCAACACTGCCATTTATAACATCTCATCTCCCATTTGGTCTGTCAAAATATCAAAATACCACTCTCTCCGGCACTCTAATAGATGGCCTTGTATTTTTGGGCCTTGCTGCAACTATTTCGCTAAGTAAATTGTTGAAAAAAAGTCATAATCAAATTGAAACCATACTTTCTTTCTTCTCATTTGTTTTTACAACACTCACAGCAATTGTTGTATTATTTACGCTCGTAAAAAACAACTCAACATTAGCACTTCCTTCTTTTGCTCATTCATGGTATGTAGCAGTTGAGGTGTTAAAACAACCCATGACTGCGCTGTTTGGTGCTGGGATCGACAATTTTCAAACTGTATTTGTGAAGATGAAAGATATGGCGTATAACAGCTCACCTTTGTGGCAAGTGCCGTCCTTTTCACTTTCTCGCACAGCGTTTTTTCACACCATGACAGAAACTGGAGTTTTTGGACTTGGCTCGCTCCTTCTTATCTTTTCGCTTCTTTTAAAAAAAGCATTTGATAGTGAGGGCAATGGTATGTCAAAGTTGGTTGGGCTTTATTTTGCGGTTGTATTTGCACTTTTCCCTCCCTCACTTTTATTATTCTTTCTATTTTTTGTGTGGATTGGAATAGAAGAATCAACGGAAAAAGGAAGGGTGCTTGAAGTGGATTTTAGTGAGATAGTTCCCGCATACGCTCTTCTTGTATTAATAGGGATGATTGCAGTTGGGGGCGCTGCTTATATGCTCGGGAGAGTGGGTATGTCTGAATATATTTTCCAACGGTCACTCAAAACATCAAATCTGAAGGACGTATATGAAAAAATGAGAGGAGCAGTTGCTTACAATCCCTACAATGAACGAATACGCACGAACTTTGTTCAGGTACATTTATTGATAGCAAATACCGTTGCAGGTAAGGCGACAAAAAACGAAAAAGGGGAGCCACAACTGTCTGAAACAGATCGACAAACGGTGAGTCAGGCAATCCAGGCAGCGATTGATGAGGCTAAGGCTGTCGTCTCATTAAATCCCACTAAAGCAAGCAATTGGGATCTCCTTGCGACAGTGTATCGGAGCATTTCTGGAGTCGTGCAGGGAGCAGATAGCTGGACAATTTCCGCCTATCAACGAGCAATAGTCCTTGATCCTCAAAACCCCACATATAGAGTGGCTCTTGGAGGAGTTTTGTATGGATATAAGCAGTATGACGATGCTTCACGTCTGTTTGAACAAGCCGTATCCTTAAAGCCCGAATGGCCCAATGCACAGTATAACTATGCCTGGTCTATGGCTCAAAAAGGGGAGTATCAAAAGGCTGCATCTGCAATGAAAACATGTGTGTCACTACTCAATCCGACACGAGACGCTGCAGACTTTAAAAAAGCGACAGCCGACCTTGAGGAGTTTATGAAAAAAATTCCACCAGAAAGCCAGACAAGTGAAACCAAGCCAACAGGGAAAACACAGCAAAAAGAGTCGCTTTCACTTCCTCCAACAACAGCTCCCCAGGTGGAGCCACTCTTGGAGTTGCCAAAAACAGCCTCCCCTGAAGCGAGATAAGTGGAGAAGACTTTAGTATAATAGGGAGTATGAAAGATGTTGTGTTATTTCTCTCATTTCTGAGGACCTATATCGTACAGAAAACACTGTCGCTCAGCCAGCAATTTGAGGCTATAAAAAACATAGTCGTATCATTTCTTATTGCAAAACGAGGACGATATTCTTCATCGTTTTTAAATAGTTCCCTTATCATCCTTGTTGCAATAGCCATTGTTGCAGGGCCTATTATTGCAGAAAATAATCCCTTTTCGTTTACACAACAATATAGTCAAACAAATCAGTCGAGCGTTGTGTCATACAATCCCTATGAGACTGCTCTCTCTACTGTTATTTCCGCAAAGCCAAGAGATAAGGTGGAAAATTATGCTGTGAAATCGGGCGATACACTTGCCTCAATAGGTAAGAAGTTTGGGATATCAGTAGACACAATTAAGTGGGCAAACGACTTAAAAACAGACTCAATTAAACCAGAGCAGACGTTGAAAATTCCACCGGTTACGGGAGTGGTTCATACGGTCGTATCGGGAGAAACGGTGTATTCTATCGCAAAAAAATATAACACGTCTGCGCAAAATATCGTAAACTTCATTTTCAACGACTTTGCAGATATTGACACCTTTGCACTGCGTTCCGGACAAACGCTTTTTGTGCCGGACGGTGTTATTGAACCAGAACAACCAAAATATATTGCACAAGCTCCGCAGTATGCAAATGCGATTGCCGGTGTGAGAGGATCTACCAATTTTATTTGGCCAACAACCGGAATTATCACGCAGTATCCAACCTGGTATCATATGGCTTTTGATATCGCAAGCAATGCTCTTCCCCCAATTATTGCAGCAGATACTGGCACTGTTACTTTTGCAGGATGTATTAATTGGGGTTATGGATGCCATGTAGTGGTGGATCATGGCAATGGCTACTCAACGCTGTACGGACACATGTCAGTTATTTCTGTGAATGCAGGACAAGCTGTGAATCAGGGACAACAATTGGGGAACATGGGCTCAACGGGACGATCTACCGGACCTCATCTTCATTTTGAAATTCGATCCGGAGGAACTCTTCTAAACCCTCAAGACTTTTTAAAGTAGAGAAGATAACAATTAGTGAGCACCGGGATGGGCAGCTATGCACTCTGCATACGTAGCATATATTGCTCCTTGGCAGTTGGTGTTGGCCAAACAGCTTTCATATTCTGTTGCATATCCAGCTTGAGAGCAGTTGTCGCAACTTCCTCCTTGTGTGAAACACAAAAATGAAGAGGTGGCTTTGAGAGAGATATTGGGACTTGTTACGCCATAGTCGTATCCAGAACCATTCGGACCACATCCGCCTTCGCCACATCCTAGTTGCATTGAGTCTGGGTCTTGAGGAGCACTGAGTTTACTAAACACAGAGTAGGAGCGGGGACATGCTTTTTCGCCTGCCGAAGCACTTGTGTTTATTGCATAGAGATAGGAATAAGTGGGATAATTCGGATCACAGGGAAGTGGTTTATCATAGTATGGTGAAAGTGTGGGAGACCCAGATTCTGATCCACAAAGAATACAGGAAGTTTTATTGGCGAGTACCCCATTTGTGCCTCCTGAAAAACAAACCTCAGCCAGGGGAGGATAGCATCCTTTATCACTATAATATTGTTCCATTTGTTTTTTGAAACGATTCAGGTCGCCTTTTCTTTGTGCATCATAGCCTTTTCCTACAATAAGAAGTGGGTCAAGCAAAATAAGTGAAACAATTACCATTATCGATATAATGAGAACCACGATAAGCACCTCCACAAGAGTAAACGCACGTGAATTTTTCATTAGTATTGGTAAATATTACACTTACAATAGGTAGATGCGTTTGTGCAAGCTGAAGTACCTGAGACACATGTATTATTAGTAAATCCATTTACACAGCTCACTCCATTTGTAATCGCTGCACATTTATTCGTACAGGTTGTACCTGTAGGAGCAAGAGTTCGCTGAACACACGTTGTTGTGGTTGGAGCTGAGCATGCACCGGCTCCATCACACACAAAGTGAGTTGCATTACAAAGATTATTTCCTTCAAGATCTTGCGTTCCTGCTGTAATGTTTACCGGTGTTTTTGATACCCCATCACAACGTGCACATGCAGCCGTTCCATTTTCACCGGCAGGTTTGGGATCACAGGTACCAGAAGAGGAGTTAATACTACACGTACCGCCACATACTGTACCGGGATAGACATTCGCCCCGGTAATTGGTGTGTCATCATAATCAAGAGAGAGTGATCTTCTTACACGTCCAGCACCTGGTACAAAAAATTGAGTTGATGTAACCGCTGTTGGATACCCATCGCCATCATTGTCGGGAAGAAAGAGGGGAGTGCCCGTTTTGATACTCCCTCCATCAATAATGGTAATACTCCCTCCTGTAAGTCGAAAAGATCCAACAGCAATAGTTTGGTCACTTAACACCGTGAGAGATCCTCCTGTTGAAACGGTTAGCATCGCACTATTGGAAGATCCAGAACCTGCATCAACTCCATTAATTGTGCCGGTAAACGTACACGGAGCACTAAGGGTAAAGTTGCCACTTACTGGTTCTCCACAACTACCCGCACGAGTCCTAAACGATCGTGGAGTTTGTTGTATTTTCCAGGTTCCACTGCTAGTTGCAACTTGATAATCCCGACTATATGCTGTCCAATAATACAAAGTATTTGCAGTGAGAGGAGTTTGAACGGTATAAACAGCCTGTGTCCCGGTGGAATAAGCAAGAGAGCTCTGTGCATTTTGACTACTCCAACCTGTTTGAGAGCTAGTTTGATCATATAGTTGGCAATTTTGTGTAAGATTCACATCTGTACATATGAAGATTTTATATTGTATATCATTCGATTCAACATCAGTTGATGTCATCTTAAATTGGGGAGTAAGAGATTGATTCGTCGCCGAATTAAGTGGAAGATCAAGGGTGGGAGCATTGGGCGGCAAACAAGCATAAATAATAACTTGACCATTTCCGGAATTATAACCAGAGGTATATGTTACTATTGATCCGTTTGAATACGATGATCCTCCTCCGCCGCCTCCACCACCACCAAAGGCTCCTCCGCCGCCTCCTCCTCCATTATATCCCCCTCCACCTCCACCACCGTTTCCACCCCCTCCATTACCCCCTGCTCTTGCACCACCAGTACCTCCCACACCTAACGCTCCAGCGGTGCCTACAGTGCCAGCACCTTGTAAAGCGCCACCTAAACCTGTCCCAGTTCCTCCTACTCCACCAGCTACACCCGTTGTAGCACTTCCTGCTCCACCGTTTCCACCTCCAGTTCCAGCAGCCCCTCCGCCCGCTCCTCCGCCGCCTCCCGTTCCTGGAGCACCGCTATCTGCACCACGACCTCCTGCTCCTCCCCCAACTACTATTCTGCTTGCTAAGTCAATTCCTCCACGTCTTATGTCCGAAGCTCCTCCACCACCAAATCCCGTCCCATTATATGCACCACTTGATCCGCCCCCGCCATTGTACCCTGCACCTGTATTTGATACTGAGGTATAAACAGATCCTGCTCCTCCCACATATACGTACAATGTTTCTCCGGGAATACTGGAAACGATCGTTTGGACACGCCCTCCCAATGAAGAACCTGAACCTGCACCAGACAAATCGATTGAAATAGAACTTCTACTCGAGGGAACGATAAAATCTTGAGATGCACCAGTATAAGAGAAAGTATAGACTGGACAAGAATTGCCAACTGTAAATGACTTTGGACTCACTTGTGTTGAGCTCCAGAGTCCACCTTGAATCGAATTAAATGCATACGATCGCCAATAATATGTAGTGTTGTATGTTAATGCTGACTGAATTGTATATGTTGCCTGAGTTCCAGAAGAATATGCAGTGCTTGTTAATGCATTTTGTCCGCTCCATCCAGTTTGAGAGCTTGTTTGATCAATCGTTTGACAATTTTGAGTCATAGCAACATCGGTACATATCTGGATTTTGTATTTGATATTATCTAAATCAGAATCGCTCGCCGTGGTTTTTAATGAAAGGATTGCAGATTGATTAGTCGCTCCATCTAGGGGAATATCAAGCGTTGGAATATTTGGGGAGTCATTATTGGTGGTAAAAGAACGCGGTGAGGCTTGGGGGTTACTCCATCCTCCAGAACCGATAGGATCATATGCATACGATCGCCAATAATATGTAGTGTTGTATGTTAATGCTGACTGAATTGTATATGTTGCCTGAGTTCCAGAAGAATATGCAGTGCTTGTTAATGCATTTTGTCCGCTCCATCCAGTTTGAGAGCTTGTTTGATCAATCGTTTGACAATTTTGAGTCATAGCAACATCGGTACATATCTGGATTTTGTATTTGAGACTTGTTGCTTCAGATCCTGTTGCAGTTGTTTTAAGAATCGGAGTAACCGATTGATACGTTGCTCCGTCATTGGGAAGATCTAGACTTGGTATATTGGGTGTGGCGGTATGATAGTTAATAATCAATTGTCCATTTCCACTTTTATATCCTTGAGTATGAGTTGTATTTGTTCCGTTAGAATAGGAAGATCCTCCTCCCCCTCCGCCTCCTCCATATGCACCAACTCCTCCAATTGCACCTCCTAATCCAGAAGTACCGAGAGAACCTGCAGTGCCAGCTGAAGTTCCTCCCCCTCCGCCTCCTCCATAATACCCCGCTCCACCACATCCTCCTGTTCCAGTTTGATATACAGTCGTTCCTCCTGGCGATCCTCCCGCTGATGAGGTACCACCACTCCCTGGAAGTCCTCCTCCAGATCCAGTAGCTGCTGTTCCAGCTCCACCAGTAGTGCCACCTCCAGCTCCACCATTACCACTAGAAATAACAGTAGTGCCCATTGCGCCTGGTCCTCCACCACCACCAGCTACCAAAATTCTATTTGCAAGAGCAGTTCCAGACTGTCTAATGTCTGTTGCACCCCCACCTCGATAACAAGTTCCGGTTGTATTTCCATTAAATCCGCCGGCTGAAACACCTCCCTGACCACCTATATATATATTTAACGTTTCACCTGGAGTAACTGAAACAGTTGATTGCACTCTCCCGCCCATTCCTCCCACAACACCAGTATTGTATCCCTGAGCACCAGAAGCATCCACCTCTATTCCTGTTAACCCAGCTGGAACTACCCATGTTTGAGCTGCACCGGTATAATTATAAGTTGCTGTTGTAGCAAATACAGGTTTGAAACATATAAAATCAAGTAGAATTGATAAAACTACTATAAAAATTATTTGTATTACTGCTCGTCTTATCAATATTGATGGATATGTTTGAAATTTCATCGAAGTGTAATTGTAACTTGCGCTGATTTTAATTCAGAAGTAGCTGTTAAAACCAAAACATATGTGTAGGAGTATGGAGAATTAACACTCCATACTCCACTCCACTCTCCATCAGTTTGTGTTCCGGATTGAAGGTGAAGCTCATAAGGCTTAGATGTTTCATGATCTGTTTGTAATACGGCCGTAACTTTTGTTACAGGAGTAGAATGTTTTACACGTATGGTGAGAGTTTGTTTTGCTCCAATCGATGGATCATAGGGATCGATAAAACCACGGCCAAACTGCGGCACAGTTTTGTCCGCCTGTCCCACGGTAAACCCTTTTTTTCCATGAGGGATTGCTCGAGGTGTGGGAGAGGGTGGAAGGGGAGTGACAACAACAGCACTCGGATTTGAAGGGTTTGTTTTCGTGAATTGATATTTTCGATACAGATAAAATGAAAGAAGTGAAAGAAAAATAGCAAAAAGAAACCCTAAGACGATTACATCTACACCAATACGAGACTCCTTTTTTTCGGGCAAAACAGTTGTCATACTCTTATATACCACTGTAGAGGTTTTTTAAAGGAGAGTCAAGAGAAGAAATGACAATTATATAGATCCCCGGGTCAAGCCCGAGGATGACGGACAATTAAGGAATATGTCCGTCAATTTATAATGAGCCAATTGAATGTTGTAGTTGAGTGGATGGGGGAGGAAGATGAAACGATGAAATAGGGAGAACAACTCAGACCAGGAGAGCATGTCATTTTTTTTGTGACGGATAGTTGGCCTTGTATGTTGTCGGTTGTGGGGGTGAGGTAGATAAGGGAGTTGTCTGTAATATTTTTGTTGTAAATTACAATTTCCTTCATATCTTGAGGAAGTGTACCCGTGCCAGCCACTTCTGTTTCTGTTTGTATCCCGGGAAGAACTTCGTTTTGTGAGTTGCGGACACCGGAGTCTGCAATGAGAGCTCCTTGGGTCGCAATCGTTTCGAGCGTAAATTTTTTCGCAATAACTTCTGTAAAATGCGCAGATCCCGATGCATCGATAGAAGCCACAGTTTGTCCGTCTGTATTTTTTATTGCAAGTGAATTTGCTGAAACTTCACCCTTACTTGTGATGTCACCATTTTTTGCAATAATGACAGCATCATTAAAAAAGCGGACTGTGCTGAGTGAAGATATATGCAAATCCGAGGCGAGAGCAAGGATAGATGATGGTTGGATAAACAATGTTCCCACCACAAGCGAGTCTGCGATATGTGCTTTGTAGATATTGGCCGTATCTTGCACGGTGAGATTGCCATAGCTTGCATCGAGATTTTGATAATACGCAGGGTTAGGGAGAGGTTGAGATTTAATTGATGCGAGCTCTTGTTGGACGGAGTTTATATGAGTAGATAGAAGTTGGTAGTTGGTAGTTAGGGTAGAGGAAGAACTGGCAAGCTGGGATGAAAGCTGATTTAGTGTTTCCGACTGAATGTTTTTTGCCACAAGAGTTCCCGAAACACTCGCATTCTCTGCTTCGAGACTTTCGACTTTCGACTTTTGACTTTGGACTAATTCAGCAGTGAGTGTTCCCGCAAAGGTTGCATTTCCGAGAGAGTCTATCTGAACAACAGGTCTATCATGGAGCCCCTTAATGATAAGGGATGCGAGTTGTCCGGGGTGTGACTCAACTTCGAGAGAGGCGGTTGTAAATCGGGGTGCTTCAACAGAGGTTGAGGCTTTCAAGCTTTCAGTTTCTATGAGGGGAGAGGTGATTTTTTGTGCAGATAATATTCCTGTCGTAAGTTTTGCAAATAGTGCATCTTGAGCTGAAGTAAACTCCTCTATATATGATCCAATGAGCGAGAAAATGCCATCATACTGTTTCGAAAGTGTTGGGGCTTGCTGTGTTACCTGTTGAGCGCTTGATGCAATATTCCCTCCATCGTTCAGTACAAATCCAGTTGAATTATCACTCTCAGGTCGTGCATTCGCCCATTTCTCAGAGTCGAAGCGGGGAGCAGTGAGTCGATAGGAAAGCTCAGTGGGAGTTGAAGAGTAAAGAGTGAGGGTGGATGACGTTTCATCTATGGAGTACCACACTTTTCCATTCGTATTGGAACTGAGAAGCACCGCGAGGTCTTGAATATGTTGCTGAATTGATGTTGTTTTAGCAAATAACCATAAGTCTGAACCTTCGGGTTGATTGGTGAGTTGGATGGTTTTTGTATATGCATGTGCTGCATCATTTTTTTCTGTGAGGCGGAATTTGCCAGTAGTTTCTTCTTTCACACCTGTCATAGAGGGGAGATACGTGGCGTATTTTTTCCCGTTAATTGTATAGGGAGGGTCAACTGTTCCCACATTGAGTTTTCCATCACATACTCCACCAGTGCCTGTTCCTTCAATACAGACGGCAGTAGAAGTGGTATCGTTTGAACCCTTTAATACAATTTGTGTGTAGGTTCCTCCATTATTTGTGGTAATGGTGGGTGCTCCGCCAAGCATTGTAATATCACCACCAAGTGTAATGTTTCCATTCAAAACAGCAGACGTTGCTCCTGCAGGATTCACATAATAACTCGCATTATCAAAATCATAAAATTCTGTAGCAAGCACACGACCTCGAACATCAAGTAGAGATCCAGATGTGGGGTTTGTTGTGCCTATGCCAACTGCTCCCGATCCATCTTTTACTGTGAGTCCAGCCGTCCATGCATTTAGTCCAGATTTATAGTTGAGGGTGAGCGGGCCATAGGCCGATTGAATAGTATTTGTAGTGCCATTTCCAACAGTGAGCGTACCAGATGCCGAAGCGGTGCCATTTATATACATACTTACGGGATCTGAACCCAACCCTTGTGAACGTATATAAAATACATCGTTTGCAGAGTTTTCATCAGTAATACGTATTCCGTAAGTTGTTGCATCATTATCAAGTTGGCGGAGCGTGAGCATATTTATATGTCCATTGTCTGAGATATCCAGTAATGAAGATGGAGTGGTTGTACCAATACCCACATTTCCAGTTGAGTCTTGTAAGGTTATTCCAGCCGTCCAGGCGTTTAGTCCAGATTTATAGTTGAGGGTGAGCGGGCCATATGCGGTTTGTAGAGTGTTAACCGCCCCCGTACCCAAAGTAAGTACTCCTGAAATACTTGCAGTGCCGGCAACGTCGAGTTTTGCGCCGGGAGTAACGCGTCCAATTCCTACGTTTCCTGTGCCAAGATTAAACCACGCATCTTGATTATTCGTACCCGGAAAATGCACGAGTGCACTGGCTGTTGCAGTGTTTCCCAGATTGAGCGCGTTAGTGATATTTGTGGGCGTTACTACGCCTGAGGCAAGTTGCCAGTATTGCGAGGGGATTGAAACCAAAGTATTCACATCTGTCCAAGTATTTACACCACCACCACTAGACGTGAGAACATATCCGCTTACACCGGCTCCATTTGTTCCCGCAATCAGTCCACTACTAAGTTTGATGTTGCCCACAACATCCAGTGCATAATCTGGATTCGTAGTTCCTATTCCAACACGTCCCGTATCTGCAAGCGTCATACCATGCGCCCAAGTGGTTGGCGTATTTTTATAGTCAAAATAGAGAGAAGAGTAGGCAGCTCGAACAGCCTGATTGCTGCCAAGCGTAAGCGTTCCAGATAGTGTAGCATTTACGGCCGTTAAATCTGCGCCTAATGTGAGATTACCTGAAAACGACGATGCCCCACCTGGATTCACATAAAATAATACGTTATCTTTGTCATACATCTCAGTTGCGAGAATTTTTCCATTCACATCCAACTTGTATCCAGCAGTAGGCGCCGCAGTGCCGATTCCCACATTTCCGGTTCCTAAGTTTAACCACGCATCTTGATTATTCGTACCCGGAAAATGTACCAATGCACTCGAAGTAGCGGTATTACCCAAATTAAGTGCGTCTGTAATATTTAATGGAGCTAGACTACCTAAGGTACGCTGCCAATATTGTGTTGGTGAAATAACGAGTGTATTCACATCAGTCCACGAAGTGACACCGCTTCCATTCGTTGATAAAACTAATCCGCTTGCGGTACCATCATCACTCGGGAGTGTGAGAGTCCAGCTTCCAGCAGCAGCAGCTGTTTGAAGCTGCACATATCCTGACGTATTTCCTTCAAGACGAAGAGTCCCCAGCGTTGAGCCCGCCGATCCAATATCAAGTAGTGCGCCTGGAACTGTATTTCCAACTCCCACGCTTCCAGTTCCACTCACAAAAAGCCCTGTTGTGTTTTTTGGCGAGAGTTGAATAGGACCGGTAGAAGCCCCACCCAAAGTAAGTGCCTGCATATTCGTAGTAGCAAGATTTCCATCTCCTGTGAGAAAGGTTCGGACGTTGGCAATTGAGCCGGAGATGGAGGCTGTGGGAGTGTTGGCATTTGCGTTGATAAAGGCAAATTTTGCAGAAGAAGAGGCGGTGCCCCCAATAAATGCATCTAGGGTGGTATTCACTGGATAGATACTCCCACTCCCGATATTCCAATAATTTGTACCTAATATCGCAGGGTCAGTCCATGTATTGAGACCACCAGCTGCCGAAGTGAGTACATAGCCTGTTGTTCCAGCCCCCCCATTTGTACGTATAGCTCCTGTAAGATTAACATCACCTACCACATCAAGCTTATAGGTGGGGGTTATCCCCACTCCAATACTTCCTGCATAGTATGAGTTACCCCCATTACTATATATACTGTAGTTTGTATCAGCTCCTGTCACATTACCTAAGTAAAGGCCATATGCTGTATGAGTGCCTGCGCCTGCATTGTCTAAAGAAGAAAGGGTGATGAACTCTCCATACGTGTTCAAAGTTCCCCCTGTGGCAGAGGTACGTGACACATCAATGTAATTACCATAGGTAACGTCGGTCCCAGTTGTCGTTATCCCGCTATTGAGAACAGTGTTAGTTATTCCCTTGGTGATTGCTGCAGTAGCATTAGTTTTTTCGGAATATGAATTAATACCTACTGATGAAGTTGTTCCAACTGAATTTATTTTGAGACCGCTCGGAGTAGTTCCCGTTGCATCAATCTGAACACCTGTTGACTCTGAAAAAAATTTACCTCCAATAACACTCCCTCGACCATATACTCCAATATTACTAGCGCTATATCCATAGATACCATATCCTGAATCTCCTTGTCCATATACTCCAATTGAATCACCTCCGGGGTCCATGCTATCAGCTAAACCATATACACCGAAATTATCATTCCCCCCATTTTGACTTGAATGAAAGTAGCCCCCAAATGAATTTGAACTATATGATCCGTCAGTAACAGATGTGTTTGCATATGACCCATACACATCACTTGTAGTTGTCTGAATATTTGATATATTAAGTGCTCTTAATGAAGAAGTAGATGAAATATCGGTTAGATAGCTCGGATTATTCAATCCAATTCCAAAATTACCAGTATTTACAAAACTATTTTCATTTATTGTACCCGCAAAATGTACGAGGGCACTCGTTGTGGCTGTTGCACCTAAATTGAGTGAGTCGGTAATATTAATGGGAGCCAAACTACCCGCAGTACGTTGAAAGTAATTGGAGCCTGAAAGGGTGGTGGGGTCGGTCCAGGTATTTACGCCTCCACCACTAGAGGTGAGTAAATAGCCATTCGCTCCCGCATTCCCTCCGGGTTTAAGCGCTCCTGAAATAGTTAAGTCTCCGCTCATTGAAAGGTTTCCATGTCCGGGAGCTGCGCTTGAGGTACCTAATCCAAGTGAGGCGCTCATTGTTGCATATGAACTAACCTTTAAACCACCTGTAATATCAAGTTTTGTGGTAGGTGCAGCATTACCAATTCCTATATTTCCAGTACCTAAATTAAACCATGCATCTTGATTATTTGTTCCTGGCATATGCACAAGAGCGCTTGCTGTAGCCACAGCACCCAAATTCAGCGCATCAGTAATGTTGGTTGGTGCTAGGCTTCCTGCGGTTCGCTGAAAATATTGTGTCCCTCCTCCTCCCATATCAGTCCATGCGGTACCATTCCAGTAATATACTTTATTGGTGCTGTTGTCGTAATATAAACTACCATTTCCGATATTTGCAGGAGCAGCGTTAAAGTCACCAATTTTTATCTGGCCACCAGCAACAAGGCTTCCCGATACTGTCGCATCCCCATTTACATCCAGCAGCGCTCGGGGAGCTGTAGTGCCAATACCCACTCTTCCGGTGTTGAGAACGGTCAAACGCTCTTCAAGCGTGCCATTATAGGTGTTAAAACGAAGCGCGCCGCCTCCTGTTGCTGAAAGGGTTATGTCACCAGCCCCTGCAGATTGAATGGTGGTTGCAAGTGCACTTGAAATGGTGAAGTTTGAGCTAGAGAGTGAGCGAAGACCTGGATTTGCCGCTGCAATTAGCATATTACCATCTGAATTGATAAAGGGCACGCTAGATACAGAAGAGCCTGGCGGCATGCCCTGAAGTGTTTCTGAGTTGATTGCATAACCTACGTTCGCAATCTGTTGACGAGGGCTCATTTCAGTTATTTCCGTCCCTATGGTAACTCCCAAATATACATTAGCATTTTCTGTGAATAAGGAACTAGGGAGTTCCACATTACAGAGAGTACCTCCCGTACCTCCTGTATCATTTCCAATCAATGTGTTAAAAATACCATCTTGATCAGGACTTGCCGTACAAACACGTGTTGAGTCTGTGAGTACGGATCCACCCGTTGGCACAGAGTAAAACTTATAGGTGACATCAATTGGTGCAGTGATGGGATTTCCTAGTGTATCGGTGAGACGACCTTGAAAATTGATTGTACGCCCGGCTCTCAGAGGCGCCGAAGAGAAGGCAAGGGGCGTTTTCACATTCTTAGATAATCGAAGGTAAATCCCTCCTCCAATCAAGAATAACGACAACACTGCGAGGCTAAATCCTACATATTTCAATGGAAATACACCCCTTGGGGCCTTCGGTTGAGTAAAGGACCTTCGGGCGGTGTATAATTCGTTTTTAAAGCGTAAAGCATCGTTGTTGGAGAGTTCATTTTGGTGCTCAAGCCAGGTAATGAATGAAAGTGCAGTGGTGATACGAAAGAGTGTTTCCTCAGATGAGAGTGGCTCACTCTTGAGCTTGAGGATAAAACGACGAATTGACTTATTTGTCAGTATCTTCATAGTAATTTGGACTGTCTTGACGCTCTATATAAAAATTATACTACAATTAGCAGATAATACATGTATCTGCTAACCTATTTTGAAATACCTCTTTTTCTCATCATTTTCTCATCACAAAAAATAACGATTTACATCCGTATACTGAGTCGTTTCGTAAAAAACAGCCGTTTTGGTTCCTCATTTTTACTCAAATGTGTGGTATGAAGCTCATAAGGCGAGCCTGTATAGGCAGGGTCAAAAAGCTCTCTTAGGCATAGATAGGCCATGGCGAGGATGTTTTGTGTAGAATATTTTACTATTTTCATAGGACTTATAATAATTATTAAAGACAAACAAAATCCTTAATTACCTTGATTTGACGGTCTATATCTATATTTGAAAGTTGTGCAGCATGCAATGACTTCTGATACGTATGAATAAGAGCCATCTTTTCATCTGCTTTTGTAGCTACGCTTAAATCAACCGCGGGATTGTGCCTAATCCATTGTTGATCAATACAAAGTGAAAAGAACTTACGGAGCGTTGCGATGCGCCGTATAGCAGTATTCTGTGACTGGGTCTCTGAAACAAGAAAAGTGTTATATCTCCGTATTGTTTCGTGGCTGAATACATCACTCAGGCTGGCACTCTCAATTTCGGTAATATGCTCAACGTTTGAAAGCCAAGAAAAGAAATAGTGCAAATCACTTAAGTAACTCTTGATAGTGGAGGGTTCCGCTTTTCCCGCAAGGAGGTAATTTTTGAATTCAGCCTCAAAATATAAAAAATTATACCTATTAGACATATAATTCAGCATATAACAATAATAATAATGATGTCAAGCACAGTTTATGTATATTCTGATATAGTTATCGACCATACACCATTTGAAGAAAAGAGGCTCACAGAGCATATTTAAAGAAATTTAATTTAATTACCGCATACAAAAATAGCTTACCTTACTATATCAAATATACACAACAAGCCTATAGCAAAACGACGCTGAGGATAGTTAGTGAGATTTTGATATTTCTGAGGGAAGTTAGAATTTACATAAGTTTAAATGCTTTTGATATTGTTCAATTGAGTTGAACATTGGGGCTTATGAAGGCTAAGAAAGCAAATACTAAACTCTATACTCTCATTTCTAACAAGATTTTGATTTTTATCCCGTATATGACTTGCCTTAATTATTTAGTGTTTATAGTTTATTGTTTAGGGTTTAGAGTTCATTGATATTGAGTGATTTGCTATACTCATGATATGCAGAAGTTTCTTTTATCGGCGATTTTGTTCTTCCTTGTATTAATAGCTTTTGGACTGTTTTTCTTTTTTTATGAGACACAGTATTTTGGGAGTAGAGCAAGTATGACCGTTGTGGATTTTTCAGCAGATAACTCATATATCTTCATGAATCCTGGTAAAGCTCAGGCAAATGGTACAGAGAAAATTCGACTCACTATCATGGTATTGAATGGCAATGGACTGGGTGTTTTGGGGCAAAAGCCGGTTATACAGGTGGATCCTCGAGTTACTATCACAAAGGTGCAGGAAGTGACAAATACGCTCGGTGAGGCAATTTTTGAGTTTAGTGCTACTGAGCCTGGAGACTATTATATTAGTGTGAAAATTGGAGAAACTCCTATTCCACATAAAACACCACTTTCATTTTATAAGTAAGAACACTTCTCGCTTTGCGAGAGCCGTAGACTTTACTGTGAGTTCATGATGTACAATGGCTAAGTTTGCATGGATTTTCATAAGTTCAGATCCTCTGTGACTGCGAATTGCATGAGGACTAAAATAGCGATGGAGTACATACATGAGGAGAAAATAGAGCTGTGCAAGGATAATAAGTTCAATAAGATGATTTTTGAGGATAGAAAGAAACGCTGAAAAGAAACGAAATAGCATCATCCAAGCTGGGAATATGTCAAGAACGAGCGTAAGTCCTTTAGGAGTGGAGCCACCATCCCACAGTGCACGAGAAAACATGCGTAAAAATTGAGAACTTGCCGTAGGAAGCACAATGGAGTATTCACCCTTTGCATTTGAGGTGAGCGAAAGTTGAGGAATAGTATAGGCAAGTGCTTCGGGAATAAGAGCAAATTTTTTTATTTTTACTTTATCATCTGTAAAAAGAGAGAGTTTTACATCGGCATTTGGAATAGTTTGACCAGTGAGTGTTACTGTGTCACCAATATATGCAGTCCCTGCACTAATTGAGGTTGAGGGAGGAAGGACAACAGGCCCCACACGTTTATCTGCCTGTGTGGTGGGAGGAGGGATACAGATGGGGGGGGTGCTTCGATTTGCAGTATCATAGCTTACAATACACAGATCCTCTCTAAAGAGCGTAAGGAAGAGATATTTAAACTCAAATACACCCTGTTCATCTGCCTTTGTTTCGCCAAATATAGGGGACTGGATTTTGACAGTAGCGTTTGGTGAGGTGTTTCCATACACAGAAAACCGTTTTTCTTCACCCGGTGGTGTTTGAGGTGGCGTACCTACCGTTGCAGAGACAAATGTGTCCCCATCGACGGGGCCAATAGTAGCGGCATATGTACACTTTGGGACGAAGAATGATGTACAAAGAGCACACAAAAAAAGAACACATAAAACAGCCTTTAGGTTCCGCGTTCTGCGTTCACAGTTCATGAAAAGATATTTTATAATCATTCACGTTTGCCAAGTTGCTTTTTCAGTTTTTCGATTTCTTTTCGTTCTTCAGCAAGCTCTTCTTCAAGAGACGACTCCTTCAAGACTATGTCTTTGTAAATCGTTTTTCCAATTATGGCAAGGATGAGGAGAGTGAGAACGATGATAAGAGCAACTCTCCAAGGAAATACCCATACAAATACAGATCGCTCCATAACGCGAGCTTTTTCGCCGTATACTGCGTTGAGGGATACTTTGTAGCGACCTACCATCCATTTTTCGCCAATAATTATAGGAAATGTACGCATAGCTTCTGGAAAAATATTTGCTTCTTTCATACTGGACTGTTCAACAGTGCCGCCAAGAGCGTTACTGAGCGTAAATACACCACGTGGGCGGATATGGTAGTCTCCATTATTGATTATATTTGCTGTAAGCTCAATAGGCCCATATTCATAAAACGATTTGGTAAAGAGACTCGAAATGATTGCCTGTTCTTTTATTGGGCCATTTACGCGAATATAAAGAAGGGAAGCAATACGAGGAGCAACACCAGTGGTGCCACCATCTGCTGCAACCGAAGAAGGGGTACCAATTGCAGGTTCAAAGTATATTGCAACATATCGTCCTCCAGGAGCGCTGTCTTTTGGCACAGAAAGTGAACCACTCACAATCACACGATCGGTAGGGGCAATAGTGATTTGCTCAAACGATAAAGTGACCCATTTAGATGCGGAATATTTAGGATTTGCCTGATCAGCAGTTTCTATAATGCGAGGAGATCCATCTACGCTATCAACCACAAAGTCTGCAATGCTTAAAACACCGCTGAGGGGAATATCACTCTGATTATAATACTTAATGGCAAAGTTGGTGGTTTCTCCAGGGTTTATGGTTATTTGTTGACGAGCTGGGCCTACGGTGAGTGGGATAGAGGATTGGGCTTCTGCGGGAGCTGAAGACAGAAGTAAGAGGACAGAAGATAGAAGACAGAATTGTAGGATTTTTTTATAAATTTTTGTTTTCATTTTAATTCTTACTACTAAATTCTAACTTCTGTCTTCTCACTTAGAACTTCGCCACTGCAGTATATTTTATTTTATTGAAATAATATCCCGCTGGCTGTGTGCCTGGGATATGGATACGATAACACACACGTGCACTATCACTATTAACTGGAGTGGTGCTATACATAAGATCTGCGTTGGTGGCATATTTATCGTTACCACCTTCTTGATCTGCAAAATGTTTTGCATTCCAGACAGCGCCTCCGCCATAGTTGAAACGAACACTTCCTGTAACTGATTCTAGAGAGTATCCAAATCCATAGTCTGTACCGGGAGCAGATGTCCAGTCGCTTGAAGTTGTATGGCTTGCACTTCCTTTGTTGAAGTCTCGAATACACTGACCTGCTGAAAAAGTGTACGGCTCGGCGCTCGCTGTGAGTCCGGTACACACATTGCCATCTTTTCCCATTTGATCATTTTCTTCTGCATATACATTATATCCTCCCGATGCGTTGGTCGAAACGGTGAGGAGTTGTGCTGCATTATTGCCACCAATTGAATACGTAGAGTTAATAGTACCCCAAGGCACTGATGTTGCTGTAGTGGTAATGGTTGAGGCAACTCCACAATAGGTGCCACTTCCTAAACCACCCACCGTAAAGGAAAGTGTTTCATCTACTCGTGCGGTAACCAAAACTCCTTCAAGTGGCGCCACCTTCATTCCTCCATCTGCAAGAAGAGATCCTCCACCATTTGCAAGCGTATAGGTAGCAGCTGTAATAGAATATATATCTGAGACTCCTCGTGTATGACCTGTTGTAATGGGAGCTGGGTTAATGAGTGGTTTTGAATTGTCACCAATGGTGACGGTGAGCGGAACACCTGCTAATACAACGGATGCACCGTTATTACACGTAAATACATGGGGAGTTCCACTCGATCCAGCGGTAAATGTACCTGCTGAGAATCCTCCCGGGCAGGAGATATTTGCATTTGTCATCCCATTTGTATCAAAACCACTGGTTGCAAGTGAAGATTCGGCAAGAGGAATTCCGTCGGTTGGAGAAGTAAGAGCGGAGGGAATAGAAATTTTTATACTTCCATTTGCAGGGATGTCAGCATCGGTAAATAATTGCACCTTTAAAGTCCCTCCCTGTGCAACATACATGTTAGCATTTGCAGCAGCTGTTGTCCCCACAGCAGAGGAGAGCATAAATGTCACTAAATCTGACGATACTGATGCAATAGGAATTGCGGCATTTCCAGTGATGACAATATCGTCATTAGGAAAGAGATTGCGTGTATCCCAATCTCCACCTGCACCAGATCCTTTTACCACCCCAATAACGTCACCAGCGGTAATAGTTGCATTTGCAAGTCCGTGAAAAGAAAGACGAGGATTACTGAGGGTGGCTGAGGCTGATGAAATCCCGATTGCATGAGCCTCACGAGGTATAAGTAGCGATATAAATAGAACAAAAAGACCAATTAATGAAAATTTTCGAGACTTCATATTAGTTTAATTAAAGGGTATATTATGGTCGTTGTCAAATGGATTATGAGGAAAAATATATCTCTTGACATGTATTTTTCCGTCTGTTATATTGGTGTCATATATGGGTATCAAAGAAAGACGAACGAAAATATTACTTGCACTTTTCCTTCTCTCAAACGTTGAGTTTATCGAAGTACTTCTGGATGAAAATGTTCAAAAGATGTTTGATTTTTCACTTAATCAAAAAACAAAAGCAACTCTTCTTTCACTAGTCAAGGCGGGAGAGATAGAAAAGGGACAATCAAAAGATGAGGTGCCGTCTTACAAACTCACAAAAAAAGGTTTTCACTCACTCAGTTTAGAATTCCCTTCGTTTAGATTTTTAAAAGAATCATGGGATAAAAAACTTCGAATCATCTCATATGAAATTCCTGAATCAAAACGAGAACTTCGTGATAAGCTCAGACGAGAGATGCAAGGTTGGGGACTTGGTCCATGGCACAGATCTTTTTGGCTTACACCTCATCCCGTGATTGATACACTCAACGAACTTGTATCAGGAAAACAAGAAGCGCAATACTGTCAAGCATTTGAGGCAGATCATGTATTTGGCGACAAGGGAACACTTATCGAAAAAGTATGGGGTAAGTCGAATCTTGATAAGAGATATAGAGAGCTATTCAAAAAATGGCACAGCATTCTCTCAGGAGACGGAGAAAAGGTTGTGAAGTTTACCAATGTACTAAAAGAATATATATCTCTACTTCGGGAAGATCCCGGACTTCCAAAAGAGCTTATTGGGGAAGGTTGGATCGGTTTTGAAGCGATGAATATCTTCAAAGAAATCCAAGGAATCCTACTTTCATAAGCCTTCTTTAATTTTTAATTTAAAATTTTTAATTAAATCTTAATTTATTATTTTTTAATAAAATATCATTTATAAAAAGCATTGTTTATAAATGTAAGCAATAAAAAATTATTTAAAAATTTATAGTTTAAAATTATAAATTGATTACGAGCTCTCCCTGTTCATCTGTTCTCCATATTTTTATTTTCTTGGCTCTCAATATGTCTAAAGCTTCCTTTGAGGGGTGTCCATAGGAGTTCTTTTTTCCCACACTTATCACAGCCAACGTGGGTTGTGCTAAATCAAGTGAGTCAGGGTAAAGGCCGTAGCGGGAGCCATGATGAGGAACTTCAAGAATAGTAGTATTTTGGGGAATGAGTCGCTTTAACTCTACCCCATTGATATCAGAAGGGAGAAACACTGTTTGAGAGGGTGTGGATATAGTCACTACATGTGCAGCGTCGTTTATATTCTTGGCGCTCTCTGAAGCCTTACGTATGGTTATTAACAACTCATCAAACTGTAATTTAACTGGCGAGTCAATTTCATCGATTAAATGAGAAACTAAATATTTTTTTTGAATGAAAGACAATCCTCCTTTATGATCTTTTTGATTATGGGAAATTACCACATATTCAATTGTGCGGTCAAAATAGGGTATATGACGTCCTACACAGGAGAGCACTCGCGCATCACCACCTGTATCAACAAGAAGTTGAAATGACCCATATTGAAGAAGTGTCGCCGCCCCTTGACCTACATCACAAAAAATGAGTGCATGGATGCGTGATGTATACCAAGATAGTGCAATAGTTAAAACACCAGAAAGTACTATCAGTATAATCAAATTACCGCTCTTCATTTGAGTTGAATGGTGCCATAGGGAATATGACTTGTGTACTGGATAACTGAAATGATAAAAGAAAGTCCAAGTTGAGTGGGAATGGCAGCTAAGAGTGCCAGAGGCGGATAAAATAGGTGAAGAAGTGAGATGATAAATCCTGCAACCATAAGCGGCACCACCAACCATGAAACGAGAGCTGTACTAAATGGACTCATCAGTGAAATTTTCCCGAATGCTATTGCAGTGAGAGGAAGTGTCACTAAAAATACTACCCACGACTCAAAAAAAGTTTCAACAATTCCAGAAAGAGGCTTTTTCAATTGAGATGCAATTGTGGTCCATATCATCACCCCAATAGTGGCTCCCACTGAAAGTTGAAATGAAAGCGAAGTAACCCATTGAGGGTGCAGAATCGCCACTGCAAGTATTGTCAAAAATAAATTCCATAACCCATACGACAGTCTTCCTGAAAGAATACACAGCGCAGTGCAGACAAACATTCCAACGGCTCGCATGAGTGGAGCTTGAGGGCCTACAAGAAGTACAAATCCACCGAGAAAAATAACCTGAAGAAGAATACCTATTTTTTTATGAAGCGAAAAAAATAGCGTTTCAGAAAATTGAGTGAGAAGTGTAACATTCGCTCCAGACAA
The DNA here is from genome assembly GCA_964459595.1 of uncultured Gammaproteobacteria bacterium. Lineage (GTDB taxonomy): Bacteria > Patescibacteriota > Microgenomatia > UBA1406 > GWC2-37-13 > JAKBEU01. The sequence goes on along the minus strand of CAYWLV010000002.1, from coordinate 116,291 downwards.
CACCACTAAATGTGCGAGCCCACTCCCTACAATTTCCTTCTTTAACGTGGGGTCTATCACAATGGGTACTCCATATACCAACCCCTTCATAAGGGAGGCATATGGCTCGTGGAACGAGGCATCAATTCCCGCAAGAGCAAGTGAAAGATAATTATTCATGTCTTTAATACACGCTTATCAAACTTTCTATTTTGTCGTACACCGACTGCTTGATGATTTCTCGTGTTACCAACTCTACGAGTGTAGAATAGGGACGATTTGCAATTATTGCATCTGCAGTGACCTTTCCAATACCGGGGAGTTGATCCAGCTCCATTTGAGATGCGGCATTAATATTAATACGTGTTGAGGGCTCAATAGTTGATGTAGTATTTGGCTGAGTATAATCGATCAATCGTTTATTTTCTAAAACTATTCCATTTGAAATATCGATAAGCGAGGGGATATATATTTTTTCCTGATCTTGGAGTACTCGTGCAAAATTGATATTTCTCCTCACGAATGCTTCATCACATTCATCAGACAGCCCACCTGCCATTTGAACGGCATCAATGATACGGTTTCCAGGCGCTAATGTGTAGACAAATGGCTTTTTCACAGCGCCACCAATATCTATAGTGATAGTATTTTTTGCTAGTTTGGTACGAGTTTGTGTTTTTTCAACAGTTGCAGTATTTTTTTGGATATTCTGTGGCTGTTTAATATAAATGATGAGAGATATGAATGCTATTAGAAGTGCACACGATAATAAGACAACCTCAGCTTTGTATCGTTTTATAATGGGAGAAAATGAATCGATAAAACCATGCATAGGATTAGTTAAAACTTGAAACTATATATATATATATATATCCTGAAAAGCTACAAGTTTTAAGTTACAAGTTATAATCTTTTCGCGCAACGGCTTATAAGCCGCAAAAATATACATATAGATTATTGGAGAGCCAAAAAAAATGCATTAGCGGTATGATACTCGTCGTTAGTCATCAGTCGATAGCTGTGGTCCGTTTGGAGTGCGTATGCTTACGCTTCTTGAGGTACTGGACGATGAGGACGCCCCCCATACAAAGCAGAGCAAATATAGTGAGAGTAATAAGTCGGAAAGGGAGGGCAAGAAATGAAAGATCTTTATACTGAATGGGCGATCCTTCTCCAAAGGAAATTTCTAATCCTACTCGATGCATTCCCACTGCAAGGTGGGAAAGTGTGAGTGTCGTTTTTACATTGCTCACATCGTCATTTCCTGCAACCTTTAATATGCGTTGAGAATTACTTAAAATATTCTGAGGGATTATGGAGTAAGTTTTTTTGATTGTACCTATACTATCCACAATTACACCATGTGGTTGAATAAGATTTTTTCCCATATTTCGTACGGACACAACAATTGGAACTACTTTACCACTATCAACCAAACGGACGGATTTATTTCCGAACGTAATAGTTGAGTGGGGGATGAATGAAAACTCTGCGACCTCCGCCTTTGCTTGAGTGACCCCCGAATTCGTTACTGTAATTAGCAGGGGAGAACCAATCGCTGCTGAGGCAATTCCGGTAGATTGTCCAGCAACAGAGAATGCTGGCACCGTTTCGGCCATAACAATATAATAATAATCTCCGTCCGGTATCCCCATAGGAACAGTTATTCGCACTACTGCCTGTTTTTTTTCGCGAGAAGGGAAGAAAAATGGTTTTTCCAGAGCAAGATCTGTATTTTCGAGATTAAACTGAATCGGACCTTCAAAGGAAGGGAGTACGGAGAGCGATCCAAGTTGTCCTTGGGGAATAAAGGGACGAACAATAAACTGAAGGTTGCTCGGGTCTCCATTATTTTGTGTAGTGTAGGCGATAATAATCGACTTACCCGACTTTATTTTCACCTGGACAATGGGAGGATCAATGGAGAGATTTACTTGCTGTGCTTTCGCGGGAGCAGAACCAAGAAGACAGAAGACAGAAGACAGAAGACAGAAAGACACAATTTGTTTATAAATATTTATATTCATTTTATTCTTAATTCTAACTTCTGTCTTCTAACTTCTAACTTAAAAGCTTGGTGTTGCTAAAAATCGGATAACTGTTGCATAGGTGCCTGCTGGTTGGAGTCCTGAAATATTAGCTCTCATAGTAAGCACCGCTTCATGTGTCGTGGTTCGAGGAGTACCCGTAAGCACAGGTGCTGGTGTATACGGAACAAGCGGAGTGGGAGTAATATCTGCGGTAACTGTACTACTTTGCATTATTGTGGCAGCATCTTCTGAGGTGAGTTTATTTGCAAATGGACGGAAATAGGTGCTTCCAGCAAAGTCTGCAGGAATATCCTGTCCTGTCATGTTATACCCAAACCCGTAGGCTGCACTACTAGTCCATTGTTTTGCGTTCGTAATTGTACAGGTATCAATTCCTCCATTACATGCGGTGAATGAGATGGTGTTTGCCCCTTGAATGGAAGTGAGTGGGCTATCGGCTCGGGCTGTCACTATATATTGTCCCGCTCCACCAAACGAAACCTTTATTGTGAGTGGAGATGTGGAAGGGGTGCTTGGCAGGAGTGTTCCCAGGTCTACACGAATAGTGGAAAGATAAAAACTGAAAGGAATACGAGAGTAAATATATTGAAATCCAGCCTTTACAATGTATCCATTTGACTGAAACTCCTTTGCAGCTGCTTGACCTATTGAAGAAGTGAGAGTGTACGTATCATCCACATTGTTTTCCATTTTTCCACCTCCGCTATCTACTGTTCCAAACTGAATACGGTATTCGGGAGATTGCATGTTCACAGCCACTACATGGGTAGATAGTAGAAAGTAGATAGTAGTTAGGAATCCGCTAATGAGTGTTATTTTTACTATTTTCATTTTTTTACCTAACTACCAACTACTAACTACCATCTACATCAACTTTAACTTTTCTCCTCAAACATATCTATCAACTTATCCATTGTACGCACTTGGCGTTTGAGCGAGGAAAGTTCATGATCCCCCTGAAAGGTATCGAGATTTTTTTGCATTTCCTTGAGGGTATTTTTGAGCATAAGTGATAAAAAGAGAAAGGTGTTTTCCTTCTCGCTGGCGAGAGACTTTTTCAGCCGTTTTGTTTCTTCGTACTCATTTCCCATAATCATTGCAAATGGCGTCATGAGCGCTAGGGAAAAAATGGGAAGAAGTTCTTTGAGTGATGCAGATCCAGAAAGGGTGAACAGAAAGAAGAGCATGAGGGTAATCGTGATGATTATCGGAATTATTGGTTCCAGGAGGAGCGTGAGAGCAAACAAGAGAAAATGAATAAGAAAAAAATAAGGGGAGGAAAGGTTTCCGCTAGAAGTAATGACAATTACTATAATAAAGGTAAATATAACACTTTCAAAAAGACGAGATTTTCGCGAAAAAAAGGAAAATCGACGTGCGACAAAAAGAATAAGAAAGAGCGATGCAATAATCTCAACATCATACACTACCAACGAAGTAAGAGGAAAAATGAACGCAAGAGCAATACAGAGAATGAGGATTATCGAATGAACCAATTCTTTTGTCATATTCCTTCATTATAATGAAAATTTTGTGCTACAATAAGCAAGTATGGCAAAACCTGTATTTAAAACCCAATTTGGAAATGGAATCGTTGAAGAATTGAAAAAAGTAACGTGGCCCACACGAGAAGAAACCATAAGGCTCACAGTGATTGTGATTGGGATATCCTTGATTATTGGTATATATATCGGTATAATTGACGTTCTGTTAACAAAGGGTCTTGAATTATTGGCAAAATCGCGATAAATCGAGCCTCACTTTATTACATATTTACTGGTTTCGCATATGGACACAACCGTCCAACAAGAACAAAAAGAAGCTCTGAAAACTGCTCCTGCCGTTGGTAACAATGCCAAATGGTATGTTATTCACATCCAAACAGGATATGAAAACAAGGTAAAACGAGCACTTGAACAGCGTATCAAAAGCTTAAGCGTAGAAGAAAGCATCTTTGATATCGTGATTCCCATGCGAGACATTATTGTCATCAAAAAGGGCAAAAAAGCAAAAGCCGTAGAAAAAGTATTTCCCGGCTATATTCTTGTCAAAATGATTCTCAATGACGACTCTTGGCTTGTTGTCCGCACCACCGAAGGTGTCACTGGATTTGTAGGTGCCGGACTCAAACCCACTCCTATCTCAGACAAAGAAGTGCAGGCAATTATGCGTTTTGTCCAACAGGAACAGCCTAAGTTCAAAACAAAGTTTACAACTGGAGAAGCAGTCAAGATTACAGAAGGACCATTCGCCGATTTCCTTGGAACGATTGAGGCGGTTGATGACGAACGAGGCAAGGTTCGCGTCCTTGTGTCAATTTTTGATCGGGAAACACCAGTAGAACTCGACTTCTTACAGGTGGCAAAATTATAATTATTTGTTTTTTATCGTATGGCAAAAGAAGTAAAAACACAACTTAAACTCAATTTAGCAGCTGGTGAAGCTACACCTGCGCCACCAGTTGGACCAGCACTTGGACAACACGGAGTGCCTATCATGGAGTTTATTAAAGAATATAATGCACGAACGGCAAAATTAAAGGGTCAGATTATTCCAGCAGTGATTACTGTATACAAGGACCGATCCTTTTCATTTATCACAAAACTTCCTCCTGTCACTGCAATGATTAAGAGAGCTTTAGGGTTAACTGTTGCTTCAGGAAAACCAAATACCGTGAAAGTGGGCAAGCTTTCACAAGCTCAGCTTGAGCAAATCGCAAAAGAGAAATACCCAGACATGAATGCTAACGATATGGATGCAGCCAAAAAGGTTGTTGCTGGAACAGCAAGAAGCATGGGAATTGACACAGAGTTATAATCATTATATTTTTTAATACACAATCACATGGGAAAAATTAGAACACAAATTTTAGGACTTTCAGATATCGACAAGCAGCAGAAAGCACCTCAAGAACAAAAGTCTGAAGCCGTGCAAAAAGCAGAAGCAAAAGAAGAAAAGGCAGCAGTTGCAAAAAAGAATGAAGCAAAAACAGCTAAAGCAAACGTTTCTAAAAAAGTTCGTGGAAAGAAATATCTTGCAGCCAAAAAGAAAATGGGCGAGGTAAAAAAAATGAAACTTGCAGAGGCAATCGAACTCTTGAAAAAGGCAAAATATGTAGCATTTGACGAATCTGTTGACCTTCATATGAATGTGGAGAAAACAGGTCTTCGTGGCGAGGTGGAACTACCACATTCAACCGGAAAAACAGTACGTGTTGCAATCGCAAACGACACTGTACTTGAGCAATTGGGCGCCGGAAAAATTGAGTTTGATGTACTCATCACTCATCCTTCTTTCATGCCTAAATTGGCACGATTTGCTAAAGTATTAGGTCCTAAGGGTCTCATGCCAAATCCAAAAGCGGGAACTGTATCCACCAATCCCGATGAAGTCGCACAGAAATTTTTAAAAGGAACTCTTCGATGGAAGACAGAGCCAAAGTTTCCTCTTATTCATCAGCAGATTGGCAAACTCAGTTATGATTCAAAGAATCTCAGCGAGAATGCACAAGCATTCATTAACGCAGTAGGAAAGGCCCAGATTAAAGCAATGTTTATTACTTCATCCATGGGGCCATCTATTGAGATTGAAGTCGAAAAAGAAGTTTAATCACTGAGATTATTTGAATTTCTTTTTTGCAAGCGCCAGTATCATATCTGCTGCATCTTCTACTGTGATATTTTTTCCCGTGCGGATTACGATATCGTAGTGGTGTGCTTTTCGCGGATCGTGATGAAATAATTCCTGAGTAAAGGTATTGCGGTCTTGATCCGATTTTTCAATTTGCTTTTTTGCTTCTTTACTGCTGATGTGTTCATATTTTATCATTGCCTGAATACGATCCTCCATAGACGAGACAATCCGCACTTTAAGCGCCTGTGGAAAAAGAAAGTTTGCTCCACGTCCGATAATTATTGCATTTCCTCGCGTACCAATTGAAGCAAGAATGTGAAGGAGATGTTTGTAATATGCGTTCATCGTGAGAAATTGTTTGCCAAACACCGTATTTAGGAGCTCTTTTATTGCAGATGATTGATGCTCATCAAGCTGTTCGATAAGTTCCAAGTCGAGGGAGGTTTCTTGCGCAATTTCATCAACAATATCCTTATGATACACTCGCCACGGATTTTTAAGCTTTTTTGCGAGAAGATAGGCAATCGGTCTACCACCACTTCCTTGCTCACGGGAGATGGTGATAAGAGACGGTTTGGTATTAATATTTTTTCCAAATCCCCGAATCGCCGTACCTTCTAAGTTTCTATTGATGAGTTCAAAGAGTCTCTTCATAGGTACTTGCAATTGTAGACCGCTCTCTCACACTTGTCAACGCCAAACACAACTTTGAGGTGTGTAATAGGGCTTAGTGACGGTCAAAATAATCAACTTTGAAGAAATCAATTCCCGCGGCTTTTGCAGCTTCCTCATCATTTTCACTATCTCCAATCATCAAGTACTCAGTTTTGGGGTGTGAGGGCGAGTATATCTTATAAAATCCGTCTGGATATGGTTTTGAATACAACACATCGTTTATAGTAACTATTTCTTGGAAAAGGGGAGAAAGGTGTTCAGTTATTAAACACTTCTGAATAGTATCTTTCACATTTGATGTCCAGATGAAAAGCTGATAATTATTGTGATGAGAGCGTATAAACTGAATAATTTCTGGATTGGGGGTATATCCTGAATAGTTTATTTTTTCAAACTTGCGCATAAATGATATGAGGGTTTGTTTGGCGGCATTTCCATGTTTTTCAACTGCCTGATTTATAGCGGTGAAAAATTCACGAGCGTTTAATGATGGCTTTAATATAATGGAGGAATCGATCTTTGAAATCTGTTCAAATAACAAATGATGCACATTATTCCAGTTAATATCTAGCCGCAGAATTGTTCTATCTAGATCAAAGATAAGATGTTTTTTGGGATGTTCGGCCAAATATTCTTCGAGTGACATAGAGGGTAATTGTAACAAATTAAATCACCCCTCTGGCAGCCGCTTCGGCTGACAGAGGCTAACTATTTAAAAATAAGCAGTAACAATCCTCCTGTTACTCCTAATATTCCAATCATTTTTGAGAGGGATAAATCATCTTTAAAAATAAGAGCAGAAGCCACTGTTACCGCAGAAATGGAGCTTGCATTTATAGCATTGACATAGCCAATATTGGGAGCCAAATCAATAGCTAGTGTGGCAAAATAATTAAACATAGCTGATGAGGCGCCTATCGCTAATAGAAGGATATAATCGGTAGATTGTACATGAGAAAACTTTATTTTCTTCGCCCGTGCTTCAACAAGCATAAAAGTGGTGACGAATATGGATAGATAAATAAGGCGTTGGTAGATTGTTACTCCTTGTGAAAAAGCATATTTAGTGCCTATAGAAAGAAGCCCCCAACCAAAGAAGGAAACAAGCGACAAGGGAAGCCAAATTGGCTTAGTGTGAGCAGATGGTTTATTTTTTCCATTTGCAATAAGAAAGGAAAAAAGAACAATAAGCCCAATAGCAATTGTTGCCTGAAATGTAAGAACAGAATGAAACCAAATAAGAGCAACTACCGTTGTGAATACCACGTAACTTTTGGAGATTATTAGACTATATCCTGGATTTGGTGCATATTTTATACTTTTGAGAGATGTGACATTTGGAATATAGCTGCCAATGAGAGTAAGTCCAAGAATAAAGAGGAGATTTTGTGATGAAATTGAGAGAGAAGCACGATTTTGAATTGCAAGAAAAATATAGAGGAAAATTGGTAGACCTAAGAAAGCTAAATTAACTATTTCCGTGGGAATATGGAGAAGTGCGGCTTTACGAACAAGCACATATAACACTACCGAGGCTATAAACATTATCATACTAGCAAGTATCCAGTTCATAGATATTTTTCACTTCTCTCCCACATAAAGTCGAAGAGGGAATTGATAAGTAATGCTACGTACGTATCTTTTATTGTGATATCGATATAATTTTCGTTTTTGTCAAAGCTTATGATGTGAATTACATCGCCTGAAATTCGCAGTCCATACATCCCTCTCATTTCTTTTGGCATGAGGTGGATTTCCTTGAGAAGCCTTTTATCAGACTTCATAATGGGCGCAAATACATCTAGCCCAGCAAAATCAACAATTTGGCGAATAGACACTCCTGCCTTTATTCTTCGTTTGGCAAACTCATTTACCCACTTGGCATGATCTTTATCTTGAAAGTAAGGGAAGGAGAGGCGATAAAACTCCTTAATCATTTTATTTGATTGAAAAGCAGCCTCGAGGTTTTGGTCCATGCCGTTTCGGATAGCCTCAATTCCTGTGTTTACTTTAATAAACGTGCTTCGCTGAGACTCATTTTCTTTGATAAGACTCTGTACAAATGAGTCGAGGTGTGATTCTTGGTTTTTCAGTTCTATCATTTTTTGGTGATAGATTTCCTTGAGAACCTCTGGAGATACGGCCGTATGTGTTGTGTTTCTCTTTTTAGGAGTGGTGATGAGGAGTCCTTTGGAAATAAGTGCTTCAACAGCTCGATAGCAGGATGATTTATCCATGTGGAGCATACGAGCAATTTCTGCTGCTGTTTTAGCTCCATCCTTAAGAAATGCCAGGTAGATGGCAGATTCGTTTTCAGTTAAGCCGAGGGTATGTAATGTTGTGTTCATATACTTTTACTTGTCATCCCGGTGAAAATCGGGATCCAGCCTAATGGACATTATATAGATCCCATGACGCAACACGGGATGACATACAAGTAGCATTAGCTGCAACTAGTAATAGTATACTATATAAACCTAAAAAATCAATAGTATATACTATAAGTAGTATAAGATGCTACCAAGTATGAAACCCTAAACTCTCAATCCTAAAATCTAAACAAGTCTCAAATACTAAATCCTAAATTATAAACTCATCTGTTTAAATTTTTGAAATTTTGGATACAATTATTTAGGATTTAGTGTTTAGGATATGGGATTTAGAAGTATATGTATATGGTATATTTAATACATGCACGCACAGTATCAACAATCAGCCATATCTCAACGAGGGCTATTGTGGGAATATTTATCTCAAACCCAAAAGGATCTCATCAATGAGGGTCAGTACTTAATGAATGAAGTCATTCAAGATCATGCATATCGATTTAAGGACTATTCATTTTTAATCTTTCCCTTTGCAAAATCATATGAGGGGTTTTTGAAGCAACTCTTTAAGGATGTGGGATTTATTTCGCATCTTGACTATATCTCAGACCACCTACGCCTCGGAAAGCTACTCTCCCCCCACTTGGTGATGAAACTCGGAGACAAGTCGCTTTTTGAAAAAGTTCGGATAAACGGTTCACGAGAACTTGCAGAAACAATTTGGAAAACATGGAAACTCGGGAGAAACGAAATTTTTCATTACTTTCCACACAATATCCGAGGAGTTACTTTTGATGAAGCTAATCATACTATTTCAAATATCATTGAGACAATGGAAATTGCGTATGCACAACTGGGGCAGATGAAAGTAATGCACAAACTGAAAGCACTGAGTATAAATTAAGTAGTTAGTAGACAGTAGCGAGTAGTTAGGGAAATCCAAAAACCCTAGTTACTATCTACCAACTACTATCTACTAAACAATATAATATAAGTCATGACCGGATTAACAACAGAGCAAGCAACCAAACTTCTATCACAATATGGACAAAATGTTCTTTCAGAAGGTAAGAAAAAGACCTTTATTGTAAAATTTATTGAACAGTTTAACAACTTCCTCACTTTATTACTCATCGGTGCGGCTGGACTTTCATTTATTATCGGAGAAGGAGTTGATGGTGCTCTTATCATTGCCATTGTCGTTTTAAATGCACTTTTTGGACTCTATCAAGAAGCAAAGGCGGAGGAGTCTATCGCTGCGTTGAAGAAGTTTTCTGTAGCAAAGGTTCGCGTTGTTCGAGATGGCATAGAACAGGAGATCCCCAGCAACTATATCGTACCAGGTGATATCTGTATCATCGAAGAGGGAGTAAAGATTTCAGCAGACGGAATCTTAACTGAAAGTCGTAATACAGAGTTTAATGAATCGATTCTCACGGGAGAAAGTATGCCCATTATCAAGACGGTGAATGATGAGGTATATTCAGGGACAATTGTGTCAAAGGGACGAGGCATTATGCGGGTTGAAAAAACAGGAATGCACACAAAGTTTGGAAATATTGCACAAAGTCTTTCGTCAATTGTTGATACCGAAACACCTCTTCAAATAAAACTCAAACAACTCACAAAAACAATTGGCATTATCGGTATTGTTTCAGCTGTTGTAGTATTTGTAATCTCAGTTCTGCGAGGTGATGCATACTTTCCCACGTTTCTCCTAGCTATTTCTCTTGCTGTCGCCGTGGTGCCAGAAGGACTTCCTGCTGTGATGACTATTACTCTTGCAATTGGTGTGAATGAAATGAGTAAAAAAAAGTCTATCGTGAGAAAATTATCTGCAATCGAAGCGCTGGGAAGCATAACGCTTATCGCAACTGATAAAACCGGGACACTTACCACCAATAAGATGAAAGTAAAGGAAGTATATGTTGATGATAAGACATATAGTAGTGAACTTCCTCGTATGGAAAACCATCCTTATATGCATATGGTTCACAATGGGGTACTCTGCTCAACTGCATCGCTCGTATATAAACACGATCGTGATTCATACGACGTATTAGGAGACCCTACAGAAGGTGCACTTCTCTATATGGCAAAGGAGTTTGGTATTACGAGTGAGGAGGAACGAAAAAATAATCCTATTATCGATGAACTGCCTTTCGATAGTGTGACAAAACGCATGAGTGTTTTAGTTGAAAGTCGAAATTTGAAAGTCGAAAGTCCAGGGTCTATTATTTACTCAAAAGGTGCTCCTGAGTCTATTCTTGAAATATGTAATTCAATCCAAAAAGGGATGCAGATACACCCCCTTACACCTGAAGAACGAAAAAAGATAGAGGACCAAATGGATCAGTGGGCACGCAAAGGCCTCCGCGTTCTGGCATTCAGTTACAAACAGTTGCAATCAGTTAAAATCAGTAATCAGTCTGAACAAACAGATTCCAACCGACCCTCCAATTTGGTGGGATTGATTTCAACTGATAACGTTTTTCTTGGTATGGTCGCTATCCACGATGCTCCACGCCCTGAAGTACAGGATGCAGTGAAACGTGCTCAGGCGGCAGGAATCCGAGTGGTGATGATTACCGGAGATAACGAGCGCACTGCTGAGGCAATTGGTGTTGCATCAGGTATTATGAAAGTAGGAGACGATATAATTACCGGAAAGCAGCTTGAAGAGTTTTCAGATGAAGAGCTTTTGAAAGTCCTTCCTAAAACAAGTATTTTCGCACGCACGTCGCCGTTTCACAAACATAGAATTGTAATGTTATATCAAAAACTCGGGGAAATTGTTGCAGTGACGGGGGATGGAGTAAATGACGCTATTGCACTTAAACAGGCGAACGTGGGAATTGCGATGGGCCTCGTGGGCACAGATGTAGCGAGAGAAACCGCAGATATGGTGATTACCGACGATAATTTCGCTTCAATTGTCACCGCCGTTGAGGAGGGGAGAAATATTATAAAAAATCTAAAGAATGCGATTCAGTATCTCTTGTCATGTAACATTTCAGAAGCGATAACTCTCATTGGCGGGATGCTCCTTGGATTCAATCATATTCTCTTTCCGATTCAGCTGCTTTACATTAATTTGGTTACCGACGGAGTACCGGCACTTTCACTTGCATTTTCGCCTAAAGCCGGACATCTGATGAATCATGAGCCACAGCGCGAGCTTGAGTTGCTTCACAAAAAAGAACAGCACTATATTATGTTTGTAGGGATAATCACCAGTATTATTACGCTTTTTGCCTATTGGTATTTTTTACGTACTTCAGAAGGTATTGCGCGCGCAGCAGTATTTTCCGTTCTTACACTCATACAGTCATTTATATATGTAGATTTGTGGTTGAGTCATCAGCCTTTACACACCCATTTTATGACGCTCAAACATCCGGTATTTGCAGCGGCATTTCTCTTTCCATTCTTTACTCAACTCTTAATCGTTCGTGTTCCTGAAATCTCGAAAGTATTCAATATCTCTTCAGCTTCGTACGCTGAGTTTGGCATGTTTCTATTCCTCTCCGCCTTTGTGCTCGTAGGGATACGGGGAGTGAAGAAGGTGATACGAATATAGAAGACAGAAGTAAGAATAACACACATTTTATTCTGTATTCTATCTTCTATCTTCTACACTTTTTACAATTGCTTGGGCGTCGATTTCTTCGTATCTCAAGAGTTCTTCAGGTGTGCCTGAGCGAGGCTCTTTGCGGACACAGAGATGAGTAAATGAGATGTTAGAAGAAAGAAGTAAGAATTCAGAATTATTCTTACTTCTATCTTCTGTATTCTGTCTTCTCAGTGCACATAATACTGCTTCACCGATTCCGCCAGTCTCGTAATGGTCTTCCACAACAATAATATGGTTTGTTTTTTGCGCCAGTTGTGAGAGGGTTTTTGAATCAAGGGGCTTGATGGAATATAAATCAACTACGATTGTGTGAATTTGTTTCTGCTCCAATATTTTTTGTGCCTTCAAAGATTCGTGAAGAGTGATGCCGGCGGAGATGATTACTGAAGTGTATTTTGTGTCATCCCCGTGAAGACGCGGATCCAGACTTTTATTTCCATTTTTTGAATTGTGATATTCGACTGGATCCCGATTTTCATCGGGATGACAGAGGTGAAATTTCAATCCTCCAATCGGGAATTCTTCATCTTGAGAATAGATTGTTGGTGTTTTCTCTCTTGTAGTTCTTAAATAATTAATTCCTGGGTGTGAGGCCATTGTTTGAGTTAATTTATATGCGGAAATTCCATCTGACGGATATAAAACAGTACTCTTTCGGATACTTCTCATCATTGAGATATCCTCAAGTGCCATTTGCGAAGCACCGTCAACCCCGATGGAGCATCCTGCGTGAGAACCAACGATGTTAATAGTTGAAATCGGTTGAAATTGGTTGAATTCAGTTACAATTAGTTTATCTTTTTTATACTGACCAAATGAACCGTAGGTCTGATTTAAACTAGTTTTAACTGAGTACTGACTCATCCTGATTTGGTCAAATGCACGGGATAAGAATGCGGCAAAGCTTGAAGCAAAGGGGACAAATCCCACTTTTGAAAGCCCAAGTGCCATACTTATCATATTTTGTTCTGCGATAAAACATTCAATAAATTGCCCTGGTGTTTCTCTTTTTACAAACTCAGCATAGGTAGAGTTTGAAGTTTCTGCATCTAACACTATAATCTGTGGGTTTTGTTTTGCAAGGTCAGCAAGTGCATAGCCATAGGCTTCTCTAGTTGATGTTGGCGAAGCCAGATTCTGTCTCGGCTCAGTTCCCCGCCAGTGCTCCCTCGCAAATCGAGAGTCCGCGCGTGTCGGGGATGCCCCTGGAGCCGCGCCACCTGGCTTCTCAATTACTCCAAATTTAGTTAAATCGATTGTTCCCACCTCTTTCAAAGCCTGTTCAAGTTTATCTTTTGGAATTGCTTTTCCATGCCAATTATCGGCGTTTTCCATGAATGATACGCCCGCTCCTTTTTTTGTTTTGGCAATGATCATGGTAGGAAGTAGTTGGTAGTTAGTAGTTAGTAGTTTGGAGAAACCCGCTTGTACTTGAGCAATGTCGTTTCCATTTTCAATAAAAATTGTGTTCCATCCAAATGATTCAACTCGTTTTTTATATGCTTCTGTATCCCATCCCAATTGAGTTTCACCCCTTTGGCCGAGTCTATTTACATCGAGTATCCCAATTAGATTATTTAGTTTGTAATGACTAGCAAGCTGAAGCGCCTCATAGTTTTGACCTTCAGCAATCTCAGAATCACCGAGCAAAACAAACACATTTGGAGCTTGTAGCTTTGAATTTTGAGCTTTTAACTTTAAGCCGAGTGCCATTCCAAGACCCACAGAAAGTCCTTGTCCCAAACTGCCCGTTGTTACATCCACAAATGGCACGGACGGAGTGGGATGACCCTCTAAACGGGAACCAAATTTTCGCAACGTGAGCAATTCTTCATGAGTCAAAACCCCTGCAGCTTCGTAGAGCGAATACAGAAGAGGTGCTGCATGACCCTTTGAAAGAACAAACTTATCGTTGAGTGGATTTTCAAAATGAAAAATATCTTGTTTAAAGGTGCCACCAAAAAAAAGAGTTGTGAGAAGTTCAACTGCAGATAGTGAGGAACTTGGGTGACCGGAACCTGCGGCAGTTGTGGAAGTGATAATATTAAATTTCACTCGTTGACAGAGAGAGATGAGGTTTGAGTTCATATTGTTTAGTGTATCATATAATTGATTGGTCCCTTATATTGGTTCGAAAATCCTATGATTAGCACTGCTGAAATGGCAATTTCAATTGGAGGTAGTCAAATTCCTCAAAGAGCTCGACATATTACGCAAGCTGATTTACATATACTCACAGAGAAGTCTAACGATTTACTCGAAAAAGATTCATCACAAATGATTCAAAATGCTCTGAGTCGCATCTATGGAGGTGAGCTTGCGTCTCTTCAGCAACCGGGAGCTGATGCAAGTGCAACCAATTTATTTTTACCTCTTCTAACTCATATTTTTGACAAGCGAACACTGGAAAAGGTGGAGTGCACAGTAAATGGCACACTAATTTCTGAGGAAGCAACTCCAATTCATACCAGATCTTCTTTTATTTCTAAAGTGCTTTCGGAGAAAAATTATCCCCTTACTATAGCTCGTATTGATCTGAAAGAGTTCCGAAACGCAGATTTTGATGTAGGAAATTCAAACGGCGTGCGACCTGCAGATGTCATCATCAACAATACTGCCCGTGCCATGCGAGAAGCGCTCAAAGAAGTCGTCAGTCGAAATATGACAACGCCCGATTTAACATATGAGGTGGGAAGATACGGGGGAGACGAGATGGTGATTGCATTCGGGGGTGGAGGGTGGACTCAACAGCTTCAAGACGAGGTGATGAATACTGTATTTAGAAATCTCGCAGAGAAGCAAGGGTACTATAAAGATGCGGACGGAAAAATTGAAGCTAAGCCCATTCAAATAAAAAAGAATGCTGAACATGATACACAGGGCAGAGATGAGAGAGTGGAATGGATTGAAGTGCCTGCAGACGACTTCATGTATAGAGAATACATGCAGCGTGGACTTATTTTAAATAATGTAGATTTTGCACGGGAAAGAGAAAAATATACGAATGTTCAGGGTTTATTTAAGACTAACTTATATAAAAAAGATTTTCCTCCGGGGAGCTCTACTATCACCTATCCAAAACTGATTAAAACAGTAAATGATAAAGTTGATTATCTTTCAAAAAATCATCCTGAGTTTGCTGGATATTTTAACTTAGCAAAAACATATGATGATCAAGAAAGATTTGCAAAATCAAAAAAACCATATTACAGCTCTCAAAGTGTGGGAGTTGTAGGGAAAATTCGGTTGCCACCACCTATTATCACAAGACAACGTGTTCTTCTTCAGATAATAGAAAATTCCATCTTCGACCGACTTCTTGGCGATATGATATATTCACGACCACACTTTATTGAACATCTTGGAAAAAGGGAAATTGGCGAAATGCACGTCATTGACTTTAAGTTTCTCAAGGAGATGAACTCTGCTATGACATTTGCTGATACAGATAAAACTATAAAAAGATTATGGAAACAAATTAATAGTGCAATTCCTACAGAGGAGAGGAAAAATGTGATGATTTCACGCTTTGCTGGAGCAATCTATATCGGAGTTGAAAAAGGGAAGGAGTTAAGCGATACATGTAAGCAGCAGCTTGGCAAAATCACAGAAAGAAAAATGGGGAAAGACTACTCCGTGCCTCTTGGTACTGCAACAATGAAGATAGAAGACTCAGATATTCGAAAACCGCATGAAATAATTGAACAACTTGAAGCTGCTTCTGAAAAATCCTACTATTCCAGGCTTATCACAGATATCACAAAAGAAGAAGAAAAGTCACAAAATACGTTTATTGAGAAAATGATGAGTCTTGATATAAAAGCGCTAACGGAACGACCGTATCAACCCCTCACCAAGGTGGAACTGTATGCGCTTGCACTTCGTGGACCTAGAAAAGATGCCCGTATCGCAAAGCTTCTTGAAACGATAAGGCAAAATGATAAGCTTAAAAACAATAAAAATATAGACAGACTCATATATTATCTGGGAGGTCTTGTGAAATAACTCTCCGTCTTTTTTCTGAACTGTGTATACTGATTATATGGACCTAAAAACGTTCTTTAATCCCACTTCTATCGCAATAATTGGAGTTTCTGAAAACCCAAAAAAAGTTGGCTATTTAGTAGCAGAAAATCTTATTCGCCAAGGATACAAGGGAGAAATCTATTTTGTCAATCCGAAATTTGATAAGCTATTTGAAAGACCTGTTTATAAAGATATAAAAGACATTGGTAAACCAATTGATTTAGTGGTGCTTGCGGTGCCCGCTGACGCTGCTATGCATCTGATGGACGATCTACACGCAATGCATGTACACAATATAGTGTTGTATGCAGCGGGATTTAAAGAGACTGGAGTGGACGGCGCCCAAAAAGAACAGAATCTCATCATGAAGGCAAAAGCGTATGAAATGACGATTCTGGGACCCAATTGTATTGGTTACGTCAGTACTATTTCTAATGCAAATGTTACCTTTCTCAAAAATGCAGCCCCGCGCGGAAATGTTGGTTTTATATCGCAAAGCGGGGCGCTCGGGAGCCTCATGGTGGACTATCTGGTGGGTCATGAAAATTTTGGCTTTTCCTATTTTATAAGTTTAGGAAATAAGGCAACAATTGATGAGTGTGACCTTCTCGAGTTTTTACGTGATGATCCAGATACAAAAGTGATTGGTATGTATTTGGAAGATGTGAAGCGGGGGAGTGAGTTTAAGCGAATTTTGGAAGAGACCACAAAAATTAAACCCGTAATTATTCTTAAATCCGGCACCACAACAGAAGGTTCAAAAGCAGCAGGGAGCCATACGGGGAGTATGGTGGGAGATGATATGGTGTATGCAACAGTGTTTGAACAGTATGGGGGAATTCGCGCCGGGCAGTTCTTTGAATTTATGTCTATGTTGAAAATTATTAGTTTTGGTCGCACTCCTAGTTCAAAAGATATTCTCATTCTTTCAAACGCAGGGGGCATCGGTGTATTACTCACGGACGAACTAATAAAGAACAAATTGGAGTTGGTAACTGTACCAGAAGACGTGAAGGAAACTATTAAAAAAAATATGGGAGGAGATAAGGTCACGATTCATAATCCAATTGACTTACTGGGTGACGCCAGTGCATTTCAATATAGACAAGCAATTGCTGCCACAATTCAACAAAAGCACATTGGGGGAGTTGTGGTAATGCTTACCCCTCAGGCAAACACAGAGGTGGAGGAAACTGCAAAAGCGCTTATCGAGGCTCAGGAAGCTTTTTCAAAACCCATATTCCCCATATTTATGGGCGAAAAGTCGGTGGGACAGAGTCATACATTGTTCGAAAAAGCCAAAATGGCAAGTTTTTTTAGCTACGATTTCCTCCCCTCATCTCTTGCAAAGATTATCCACTATCAAGATCACATTCAACACTTCTCAATTCAAACAACAAAAGAAATCGAGCCGGCCCTTCGGATATCTATCCCGAAAAAAAAAGTATTAAATCCCTATGAAACAAATGCGGTTCTGATAAGTGGAGGAATCACACCCGTTTCGCTTATCAGAGCTGATGCATCAGAAGAAGTACGAGCGTGCGGAAACACAATCGGGTATCCACTTGTTTTGAAAATTGCCTCAGAAACCATAACTCATAAAACAGAGGTAAAAGGTGTGCGTGTAAATATCCAAAATGAATCGGAACTCATGAAGCAGTATGGCGACTTATCAGAGGTCACTGGTGAGATGAGTGTTTATTTGCAAAAAATGATGAAGGGACATGAGCTTATTATTGGTGCAAAGAGAGATACTCAATTTGGCATCGTTATCATGCTGGGGTTAGGAGGAATCTACGCCGAGCTTATTAAGTCGGTCGTGAGTTTTATTTATCCTTTCTCATTTGAATATATGCTAAAAAAAATAAAAAGCTCTCAGATACAGCAAATAATAGCTGGTTTTCGAGGGAGCGCTCCCGTTGATGAAGAAAAACTATTTGAGATTGTAGATAGGGTGGGAGTCGTGATGAATACCTATCCTGAGATTAAGGAGATCGATCTCAATCCAGTGTTAGCATCTGACACAGGGCTTCATATAGTGGATGGAAGGATGATGTTATAATACACATATGAACACACAAGACAAATTAAATCTTATTTCGCAAGTTGGAGAGGAAATAATTGGAGGAGAAGAATTACAGAAACTGCTTGAAAGCGGACAAGAATTAATCGCCTATGATGGGTTTGAACCTTCTGGACAGATTCATATTGCACAAGGATTGGTGCGTGCTATCAATGTAAACAAGATGATACGAGCGGGCGTGAAGTTTCGTATGTGGGTGGCAGATTGGCACGCAATGGCAAACAATAAAATGGGAGGCGACTTGGAAAAAATAAAAACAGTTGGTCGCTATTTTATCGAGGTATGGCGCGCAAGTGGCATGGACCTTTCACATGTTGAGTTTATGTGGGCGTCAGACATGGCAAAAAATCCAGACTACTGGAAACTTGTTCTTCAAGTGGGTAAATCAAATGCCTTGAAGCGATTTGTACGGACGGCAGAGATGATGGGGAGAGAAGAGTCTCTGGAAAAGCTCACCGGAGCACACATCATATATTCCTGCATGCAAGTTGCGGATATTTTTATGCTAAAGGCAAATATTACTCAGCTTGGAATGGATCAGAGGAAAGTAAATATGTTGGCACGCGAGGTGGGGCCACTTCTTGGCTACTGGAAACCTGTAGTGGTGTCTCATCATATGTTACGCGGATTGGGAAAACCTGCCCTCCAAACTCAGGGCGAACCCAAAGACGCACTACAGCGAACTATCGAACTTAAAATGTCCAAGTCCAAACCGGACACTGCAGTATTTATGACAGACACCCTAGAAGATATTACAAGAAAAATAAATAAAGCATACTGTCTTGAGGGAGATATCAAGGAAAATCCAATATTGGAGTACTGTAACTATATTATTTTTGAATCATTCGATAGGCTCAAAATAAATTCGTTTGATGTAGTACGACCAGAAAAATGGGGAGGAAATCTGTCATTTAAAACGTATGCTGAGCTTTCAGATGCATTTGAAAAAAAGCTCCTCCACCCAATGGACTTAAAAGCTTCTGTCGTGAAGTATTTAGACCAACTTCTCCAACCAGTACGCAAGCATTTTGAAGAAAATGAAGAAGCGAAAAAATTATTGGAAACAGTGAAGAGTTATTCTATAACGAGGTAAGATAGCCTTAAAGTCGAAAGGGGTTTGTTATCTAAATGATTTGTACAGGTCCCAAACCTTCGTGCAGTAGTTACCTGCATTTCCCGTTCCGTAATCATAAACACACACTCCATGATGTTTTTCTGCGGCAATTTTCACCGTCTCCTCTGGCCAATCGGTACAGCTGGGCATCGGTGCATTTCCCACGCGATTTTTTGTTGCAATCGCAAATATAAGTACATTATCAAATAATACACGTCTATCAATATTGTTTGGAAGAAATTTTACAGTGTATTTGCGCGTTACCGTTTCTTCTTCTTGTGAAACCTGCATGAGCCCCATAATCCCAATATCGGTTGGACTTCCCACAGCACTACTACAACGAGTGCCAGCATTGACACTATCAGGTGGAACTATGCCGGTTTGCGTGTGATATCCATATCCATAACAAGGGTTTCCAGTACCTGATTTCCACCACCCATAAGTATTGTATATCTTAATGGATGCGGCTGAGTCTGCCTTAAATCGTTCTCCCGTTTCAATTGTTTTGATAGCCATGAGCAAAGCGGAGGGAACACACGCACGGAGCCCTGCTTCGGTAAACACCTCTCCAATGGATGAGCCTGGGCGCAGATCAGAAGTAATAGGTGGATAGACCACAGCAGTTGGCTTTGGTATGCGAGTTGGTTTAGGCGTTTTTGTAGGTTTTGGTGTGACAGAAGGCTGAGGTGGCTTTGTTGGCAGACGAGTGGTGGGGAGTCTTTGAACATAAGTGGGGAGAGGTGCATCTGTGGGGAAAGCCTGTGCTGGTGTTGAGGTTGGTTTACCCTGAAGTTGGGTTGTTGGAATGATTACCGGTACATCTGTGGGGAACGGAGAAGGGGAAATTCGTGCCCAAGCGCTTGTGGGGACGGTGGTTTGAGGTGTTTTTGGTAATGAATTTTGAATAGTATATGTCGAAAGTTGAATTGAGGAGATATCTGCAAGAAGCTGCTCTGATTGGTTTGAAAGTAATTGTGAAAAGTCATCCGACAATCGATGAAACTGGAGGGTGGGCGCAACCGAGTCTGATGAGATTGTTGAATAGCGAAATAAAACACCACTCACTACAAAGGCGATCATAAGTACTATACCTATACGCACGCGAGGATGGATTCGATCAAACATATATTGAGTATAACAAAAAACAGACATTAAACCGTAAACTCTAAATTAATTTTTAATGATGAATTTAACAAAAATGATTTAAAATTTAGAATTTAGTCATTTAGTTTTAATATATTTAGGATTTAGTGTTTAGGATTTAGAGTTTTTATTGGTATCATATCTCTTATGATGTTTAATCATATTGTCTGCGGTGGCACATTTGATCATTTTCATCTCGGGCATGAACGTCTTCTTTCTGAATGCCTAGCTACCGGGAAAGTAGTTTCTGTTGGAATAACAGATGGGGCTATGATAAGGCATAAATCATATGCAAAATCTCTTGAATCATATGAAAAAAGGGTAGAAAATGTTTCAAAATACAACCCACACATCAAAACAGTAAAACTCACCGATATATGTGGTCCTACACTAACAGACCCCACTATTGACGCTATTTTTGTGACAAAAGATACAGAAAAAGGAGCAATTCAAATTAACAAGAGAAGAGTTCAGATTGGTATGAAGCCACTTCATATTCAGATTGTTCCTTTTGTTGTTGATGAGTCAGGAGCTAAAATTTCGTCTGAACGAATTAGAGAGGGGAGGATTAATCGGTGTGGCGTTTTGTTTGAAAAGTTCCTCCTTAGCAGAGATATTCATATAATGCCAGAATCATTGAAACAGGAGTTAAGAGACCCATTAGGCCATGTAAGAGAGGCATTTGAAACAAGTTTTCATGAGCTGCGCAATCAGCTTACCCAAGATGGGGAGGGACTTATTGAAAATAGCCTCATCTCAGTTGGTGACATGGTGACATACAACCTAAAAACAATGGGTATTCAACCCCACCTCTCAATAATAGATGGTATGACATGTAGAAAAGCCCTAAACTCTGATTTTTTGCAAGTGCTTAAGGAGGAGGGTTATTCTGAGGCTCCGAACAAAAAAGGGACAATCCAAAAAGAAGCAGTTCAAACACTCATTGACCTTCTTCATATGGGGCATAAAAAAGCCACAAAACAATTATTCATCCATGGAGAAGAAGATCTATTAACACTCGTCGCAATTCTTCTTGCACCTTTACACAGTCATGTATTTTATGGACTTCGAAACAGAGGAGCAGTTGATGTGTTCGTAACTGAAAATATAAAGGAGAAGGTGTATAATTTGATAATTCAATTTACCAATAAATTGAACGGAGAATGAAGAACAGAGAACAGATCCGCGTTCCATGTTCCCCGTTCGAACATATATATGGACAACACAAAATACAAACCCAACGAGTTTGAGACAAAAATAATGGAATTGTGGAATAAAGAACAAGTGTATCGCACCACCGATCAACGACCGACCTCCAATGACCATAAAGTATACTGTCTCTCAATGTTTCCCTATCCATCTGGTGCAGGTCTTCATGTGGGACACGTTCGCATTTATACAGGCACAGATGTGCTTGCTCGCTACTTCCGCATGAAAGGGAGAGATGTACTTCATCCTATGGGGTGGGATGCTTTTGGACTTCCGGCTGAAAATGCGGCAATTAAGGCTAAAAAAAATCCTCTCGATATGGTCCCAGGAAATATAGCAAACTTTAAACGACAGATGCAGATGCTGGGTCTATCATATGATTGGGATAAGGAGTTTGCTACAACAGATCCCATATATTACAAGTGGACTCAATGGCTTTTTATTCAATTCTTTAAAATGGGCCTTTTGTACAAAAAGAATACGCCAATTCATTGGTGCCCCAAATGTAAAACGGGCCTCGCAGAAGAGGAAGTATTAGGAAATGGAACCCATGAGCGATGCGGCAATGCAATTGAAAAAAAGATCCTCCCTCAGTGGATTTTTAGAATTACCGCGTATGCAGAGCAACTTCTTGATGATTTAAAACTTCTGGATTGGCCAAAAGGCATTCTTGAAATGCAAAGAAACTGGATTGGAAAAAAAGAAGGAATCATAATTAAGCACAATGTAGTTGACCTCAACATTGAAATTGAGACATTTTCTGCATATCCAGCGTGGCTTTTTGCAGACACATTTATTGTTTTAGCTCCAGAGCATCCTATTATTAAACAGCTCGTATCAGGTACACAATATGAAATGGATGTAAATGACTTTATTAATGAATCAAAGAAGATTACCACACAGCAGCGTACAGAGGATAAGTTTGAGAAAAAAGGAGTATTTACAGGAAGATATGCAGAAGACCCCTTTAATAAAGGAAGAAAAATGCCAATTTGGCTCGCTAACTTTGCGATGATGGATTTTGGGACTGGCATCATTCGTTGTTCTGCGCACGATGTGCGAGACTATGAGTTTGCAACAAAGTACAACATTCACTTGGAAGAAGTTGTGAAGCGAACAGATGAAAAAATACCGGTAAATGCCCATGATAATAGCGGAATATTACTAAACTCTGGTCCATTTACTGGAAGATCTATAGATGAAAAACTGATAGAGGATATCAAAAATTGGATTGTTTCAGAAAAAATTGGACGTAAAGAAACAACATATCATCTTCGTGACTGGATTTTTTCACGTCAGAGATATTGGGGTGAGCCGATACCGATGGTTTTTTGCGATACATGTGCAAAAAACCAAGTTAGTAGTCAGCAGTCAGCAATCAGCAGTTATAATCCAAAATTCACAATTCCTAAAGATGTGGTGAGGGCAAATGTGGGTTGGATTCCTCTTGATGAAGCAGCGCTTCCACTTGAATTGCCCTACACCAAAAGCTATGAGCCAACGGATACCGGAGAATCTCCACTTTCTGCAATAGAAGGTTTTGCAGACGTGAAATGTCCTGTATGTGGTGGAGCAGCTAGACGAGAAACCGACACAATGCCCAACTGGGCGGGGAGTTGTTGGTACTTTATTCGTTTTGCTAAGCAAAACGGAAATGACAAATTACAAATATCAAATGACAAATCAATTACAAATCACAAATATCAAAATTTAAAGGAAGAGTGGGATGCGACAATGTCGCATGTTCCACCTGTTGATTGGTATTTGGGGGGAGCAGAACATGCTGTCCTTCACTTATTATATGCACGATTTTGGGTAAAGGCGCTGCGAGACTTAGGGCTTCTTGATTATCCCGAACCATTTTTACGTCTCCGCAATGTAGGTATGGTTCTTGCTGAGGATCATCGCAAAATGAGTAAAAGTTGGGGAAATACCATTAATCCAGACGATGTTGTGGCCGCATATGGTGCAGATACTCTCCGTCTGTATGAAATGTTTATGGCTCCCTTTAATATGGAGATTGCGTGGAGCACTGCCGCACTTCAAGGAGGTCATCGTTTCTTAAAAAGAGTATGGGCACTCTATCAGAAGACAGAAGACAGAAGACAGAAGACAGAATCAAATCCAGAACTCGTGGAAAAGTTGAATAAAACAATTCAGAAAGTGGGCGATGATATTGCAGAAACAAAGTTTAATACAGCAATTGCAGCGTTGATGGAGTTTCTTAATGCATATGAACAGTCAGTCAACAGTCAACAGTCATTAGCCAACAGTCTCAGCACTGAAGAGTCAAAAAAGTTTATTCAAATTATCGCTCCATTTGCTCCGTTTATTGCAGAAAAAATCTGGAGAGACGTATTTGGAGAGAAAAACTCTATTCATCTTTCTCGTTGGCCTACTCAAACAAAAGTTGATTTAGAGCGCACGACCGTGAAGCTTCCTATTCAAATTGCAGGGAAATTCAGAGGAGTTCTCAATCTTACTCAGGATCAACTTGATGAGAAAATCATTGAAACTCTCGTTCTGAAAGATGAGAGTATGGCAAAGTTTCTTACGGGGAAACAGTACAAACTTATCTATGTGAAGGGGAGGATATGCAACTTCGTTATTAGCTGAAAGTTCATAACCTGGAACGGAGAACGTGGAGCAAAGAATGCAATTTGATTGTCATTGCGAAGCCACGTTAGTGGTTGTGGCAATCTGATTCACTTATTTATGCTAAAATAGAAAGTGAAATTTCGGGGATCGTCTAATGGTAGGACCTCAGACTCTGAATCTGAGTATCTTGGTTCGAATCCAAGTCCCCGATCATTCTTCTTCCAAAATACACAATAAAAGGTGTATAATAGTATGTTCATAATTTGGAGTTGGTTCGACTTCATTATCTCAAGTTGACAGATTCCACCAAATATAAGCCCTATGGAGATTCGTAATATCGTTATCATCGCCCACGTTGATCACGGAAAAACAACCCTTGTTGATGCACTTTTGAAGCAAACAAAGACATTCCGAGACAACCAAAAAGAGATGTCTGAGACCCTCATTATGGACTCAAACGATCTTGAGCGTGAACGTGGAATCACCATTCTTGCAAAAAATACCTCCGTTTTTTATAAAGACACAAAAATTAATATCATTGATACTCCTGGACACGCAGACTTTGGAGGAGAAGTAGAGCGTACAATCACTATGGCCTCAGGTGCTATTTTATTGGTGGATGCAGCAGAAGGACCACTTCCACAAACAAAATTTGTGCTCAAAAAGGCACTTGAAGCAGGATTGAAAATCGTCTTGGTTATCAACAAAATTGACAAGCGAGATGCACGACCAACCGAAATTATTGCTGAAGTGGAGTCGCTATTTTTAGATCTTGCACAAGATGATTCATCCCTTGAATTCACCACATTGTTTGCCGTAGGGCGAGACGGGAAAGCATTTTATACCCTTCCTGAAAAATACAATCCAGAAGAAAAAGGAGATTTGTCCCCGCTATTTGATACCATCTTAAAAGAATTCCCGAATGTAGCTATGAACGAGGACAAACCTCTTCAGATGCAAATCACCACTTTAGATTACGATAATTATGTAGGAAAGTTATGTATTGGAAAAATCACCCAAGGAACCATAAAAAAAGATCAAAATATTGCAGTAGTGGGAGAAAATGATAAAGTACTTTCCACAAATCGAATTGCAAAACTATACACCACATCAGGTCTAGACCGTGTAGAGGTTGAACAAGCTTTTGCTGGAGATATTGCAACAATTGCTGGAATTCCTGAACTCACGATTGGCCAAACCGTATGTGATCCTACTTTTCCACAAAGCATGCCTCATATTACTGTTGAAGAGCCGACTATCAAGATTAGTGTTGGACCAAACACAAGCCCATTTGGAGGAAAAGAAGGGAAGTTTAGCACATCTCGTCAACTTCGTGAACGTCTGTACAAAGAAATTGAGACAAACCTTGGATTGCGCGTGCAAGATGATACAGAAGGAGTTGGATTTATCGTTTCTGGACGTGGAGAGCTTCATTTAGCAGTCCTTCTTGAAGAAATGAGGCGAGGCGGATATGAAATGGAAGTGAGTAAGCCGCAGGTCATCTACAAAACAATCGATGGACAAGTATGTGAGCCATTTGAAGAGGTAACAATCGAAGTTGAAGAACAGTATTTTGGTGTAATTACCGAAGAAATGGGAAAACGAAAAGCAAGCATGCTTGACATGAAAAAAGAAGCCGGAAATCAAAATAGAATCATTTATCGTATTGCAAGCCAAAATCTGCTTGGTATTCGAAACTCTCTCCTCACTAAAACAAGAGGAACCGCAATCCTTCATTCATTTTTCCTCGGTTACTTTCCAAAAGGTCTTCGTATGGATGACACTCGAAATGGATCTCTCGTATCTGTGAAGGGTGGGGAAGCTGCAAATTACGCGATCGGAAAAGTACAAGCTCGAGGAACACTCTTTGTAGGCCATGGAGATACAGTGTATGAAGGAATGGTGGTGGGAATGGCCAATAAAATGGATGATATTGAAGTGAATGTTTCAAAAGAAAAACAGCTTACTAACAATCGTTCAGCGGGAGAAGGAGTATCTGTTGGCGTGATTCCTCCTACTCGACTTACTCTTGAACAGAGCTTAGACTTTATCAATGATGATGAACTGTTGGAAATCACTCCTATTTCGCTTCGTATTCGAAAAAGAGTACTTCAGTCAACAATGCGAAAAGTAAACGACCGGAGAATGAGACAGATTCGCGAAGCACAACAGCAAAAGAGTGGACAATGATGAGTGACTAGTTGAATTAGAGTGGCTAGGTTGGTAGAATAGTGACGAGGGTCCATAGCTCAATGGTAGAGCAGCAGCCTTTTAAGCTGTTGGTTCTGGGTTCGAGTCCCAGTGGGCTCACATGTTTTTAGCCATCAAAGACATTGAGACTTTTCTCCTCAACTATATTCCCGCTCACACTCCAACTCGTTTTCCAGGTGAAGTAGGGTTACTCCGTACGAAAGAATTTCTTCGCCTCTTAGGGAGCCCACAAAACAAACTCAAAATAATACATGTGGCTGGCACTTCGGGCAAGGGGTCTACATCATTTATGATAAGTAGTCTCCTCATTGCTCATGGTTTTAAAGTTGGACTTCATTTATCTCCCCATTTATTAGATATACGTGAACGGACGGAAATAAATAATATGGTGATAGATGAAAAAAAGTATGTGCGTTATTTTAACGAAATTGTCCCGTTACTTGAGAAAATGAAAAGTTCTCACTTAGGTTTCATCACATACTTTGAAGTTATGACAAGCTTTGCATATTATGTATTTCATAAAGAAAAAGTTGATTACGCTGTGATTGAAACGGGATTGGGTGGAAAATATGATGGGACCAATGTAGTTGAACGAGCCGATAAACTATCAGTCATCACGAGAATTGGACTTGACCATGTGAAAGTACTCGGAAATACGCGAGCTCAGATTGCGTATCAAAAAGCAATGATTTGTACGGACGGAGGAAGCCTTATCACAATTCACCAGTCTTCATCAATTCAAAAAACAATTGAGGATGTAGTCAGATCAAAAAAAGGACATATTAGCTTTGCTAAAAAAATGAAGTTAAGGGTCGGGCTTAAAGGGGAGTACCAAGTTGAAAATGCGTCACTTGCTATAGCGGCAGTAACACATTTGGCGAAACGAGATGGGTTTGATTTCGTTGTTCCACATTCTCTGTTCAAATCATTACGATTTAAAGGTCGTTTTGACGTAATTCAAAAAAACAATCGAAATATAATTTTGGACGGAGCACATAACCCACAAAAAATGAAGGCATTTTTACAAGCGGTAAAAAAAATATATCCTCATAAAAAATTCACGTTCGTTATAGGGTTTAAACACGGGAAAGAGTATGCAAAGATGGTAAACTATATTATTCCCCTTGCAGAGAAGATAATTGTCACCACTATTTATAGCGATAATCCAGATTTTGGATTCCTTTCAACAAGTGTGGAGGATTTAAAAATAACACTCAAGAAATTTAATTTTCATTCTGCTCAAGTCGTGAAGGAAAGAAAAGAACTAAAGCGGGTAATTGAGGAAAATAAAGGGGATGTGATTATTACTGGGTCGCTTTACTTAGTGGGGGATATGTATGGAATAATATAGTCTAAGATTACCTTCAGATTCTGTCACTCGTAATTTCCCCCACCGGTACTCGAAAAGCTTCCAAAGCCTACTGGCTGGAACTTTTCTGCGTGCCGTCGGGTGCCCTTTACTCGTGCCATCTGTTCCCCTCGTTTATCATCCCAGCGGAGGCGGGCTTCGGAGTCCCCTTTATGGGGAGATCCAGTCGATAATTTTCAATATAATAATAAATATACATATAAAAAGTAGTACAATAAACTATGAGCGCAATCACCGTATCTCACTTATCCAAACACTTTCACATCTACAAAAAAGAGCCTGGGTTTATGGGTTCTGTTCGATCTTTTTTTAATAGAAAATACGAAATATCAAAGGCAGTTGACGATATTTCCTTCTCCATTGAACAAGGCGAACTTATTGGGTTTATTGGCCCCAATGGAGCCGGGAAGACGACAACGCTTAAATGTCTTTCAGGACTCATCTATCCAACGCACGGAGAAGTGCGCGTTCTTGGATTTACCCCCTTTGATCGAAACTATGATTATTTAAGATCCATTTCGCTCCTCATGGGGCAAAAGAGCCAACTCTGGTGGGATCTTCCGCCCATTGAGTCATATCTCTTATATAAAGAAATGTACGATATTACGGACGGAAACTTTAAAAAAATACTTGATGAACTCGTTGAACTTCTCGATTTATCTGACATTCTCCAGGTACAGGTGCGCAAGCTCTCACTTGGACAACGGATGAAATGCGAGCTCGTTGCACAGCTCCTCCACTCTCCAAAAATATTGTTCCTCGATGAACCTACAATAGGACTGGATTTAGTGATGCAACAAAAAATACGTACGTTTGTAAAAGAATATAATAAAAAGTTTAACGCGACAATTCTGCTCACAAGTCATTATATGGACGATGTTAAGGAGTTGTGCAAGCGAGTAATTATCATAAACCATGGAAAGCTTCTCTATGATGGGAGCTTGGCAGACATTGTGACAAAACATACACAACATAAACGAGTTTCTGTGGTATTTGAAAATAGTATCCCAAAAGAAGAACTTGCAAAACTTGGGAAAATTGTGACTTGGAATGGTACAACGGTTGGAATCGAGGTGTCCCGTGACAAAGCACCAACGGTTGCTGCTCATATTTTAAGCAAGTATCCTGTAGCAGACCTCACTATTGAGGAGCCTCAAATAGAAGAAATTATTGGGACGGTATTTGCTTCCCAACACGTATAAACATACAATTATTAATTAAAATTTTTAATTTTTAATCAAATCTAAATTTATAATGTTTTAATTAAAAAATTAAGATATTAAAAATTATTTAAAAATTAGAAATTATAAATTAAAAATTTGGTTGTGTTATATGAAATGGCTTCGCATGTTGGGGCTTTATTTCGAACGGACGATTGAATATAGACTTAGGTCGCTTATATGGATATTAATCCCAATAACAAATAATATTACTCTTATTTTGTTTTGGGCCGGTTCTGGCAACTCATCATCATCTGTCTCATCGTATTATGTACTTATGACAATAGTTGGGTTGATTACTGTTTCACATACTGAATATGAGGTCGCAGAAGTCGATATCAAACAAGGAGGATTGGTGAACTATCTTACTAAACCAATATCATACTTTACCATTCAACTCATCTCAGAAATTCCCTATAGAGTACTTCACGGCGTATACGCTCTCCTCATACTTGGTGGATTTATTGTCTTTATACCCGGACTTGTCACATCAACTCTTAATCCACTCTATATTCCTCTCATTATTATTATTTTCGTATTAGGATATCTTATTTCCTATTCATTTAAAATGGCAATGGCGTTTTCTGCGTTTTGGTTTAAGGACACAATGGGTTTTTTTGAACTTATGACCATAGCTATCATTATTTTTTCCGGAGGAATTATGCCAATTCCCTGGTACCCTCGCTTTCTTCAAACAATATGCAAAATTCTCCCATTCTCTTATTTTGGATATTATCCCGTCATTGCACTTCAAGGCGCACTTTCTTTTTTTTCTCTCATGCGTTTAATTCTCATTCAAGGAGTGTGGTTCTGTAGCTTATACTTGTTACAAAGCTATTTGTGGAAACAAGGAATGAAAAAATTTTCTGCAGTTGGTCAATAACTATGAAACGTTATTTTCGCATCTACAAAGCAATTATTCGCATTAATTTTGCAATGATTCTTGCTTATCGTGCAAATTTTATCAATAGTTTCATATCCTCATTTTCATGGGGATCATTTAATATAATATGGATTCTCCTTCTTACAAATAAAGCACGGACGATATTTGGATGGAAAAGCGAAGAATTAGTGGGAATAACAATTAGTTATGTTATTGTGACGGGAATTTTTTATGGACTATTTGCAAGAAATTTTGATGCATTATCGCGCATTATCGATAGAGGGGAATTAGACTCGATATTGTTAAAACCGCTTGACTCTCAATTTCAGATAAGCATGATGAAGATTAGTTTTGGGACATTTATACGAGTTTCACTGGGAACTCTCTTATTAGTATGGTGGGCGCATGTTCACAACTATAATATAGGACTCTTTCAAATCGTTTCATATATTTCATTACTTACGATGGGGATAACCCTTCTGTACTCGATGTGGATGTTTTGTATTACGTTTCTCATCTGGTATCCAAATCTGGGGAATTTAGTGGAACTCCTCTATACATTTAATGGATTTGCTCGATACCCGGCAGAATTGATTCAAAAAAGTGGAGTTGGTGGACTATATATTTTTTTCCCCATCTCACTTATTTGTTCTATACCTATTAAGACACTGTTAGGGAGAGGGATGTTAATAGATACTATTTTTATTACACTTCTCGGTGGGGGACTTTTGCTCATCTCTCGTTTCTGGTGGAAATACGCACTTAAACAGTATACAAGCGCGAGCTAAGTTCAAACTCTAAACCCTAAACACTAAACTCTAGACAAACTCCAAACCTCAAATAAATCAAAACTCTGAGTTTATCTTTTAGAATTTATGATTTTGTATAAGTTTGTTTAGGATTTAGCTTTTAGAGTTTATGGTTTAGAGTCCAGAGTTATTTTTTTAGGTATATTCCTGTATAATATTCACTATGAAAACAACAACCCATACTCTCAAAAATGGCCTGAAGGTGCTTCTTATCGATACTGAGTCTTTTCCCACAGTCACAGCCCTCGTTATGGTAGGAGCAGGAAGCCGATATGAGCGAAAAGACAATAATGGGATTGCTCACTTTTTTGAACACATGGCATTCAAGGGATCTGCAAAATATAAAAATTCTTTTGAAATCTCATCAGCAATTGAGGGAATTGGAGGGCTTTTTAACGCATTTACCTCAAAAGATCACACAGGGTACTGGATAAAAGCTACGAACGAGCACACAAACACACTCCTTGATGTTCTTTCAGATATGATTCTTCATCCTCTTCTGGAGAGTGATGAGATTGAGCGTGAGAAGGGAGTAATTGTGGAAGAAATAAATATGTATGAGG
Organism: uncultured Gammaproteobacteria bacterium; assembly: GCA_964459595.1. Lineage (GTDB taxonomy): Bacteria > Patescibacteriota > Microgenomatia > UBA1406 > GWC2-37-13 > JAKBEU01. The sequence goes on along the minus strand of CAYWLV010000002.1, from coordinate 84,764 downwards.
ATATGCCAGCCCGCAAAGTGGGAGATATTTTTGAAGAAGTGATATATAAAGGAACACCCCTTGGAATGGATATTGCCGGGACTAAGGATACAGTCACAGCATTTAATCGCTCCACCTTTACCGACTATATTGCAGAGCTCTATCATCCAAACAATGCAGTAATTGTGATTGCCGGTGGTTTGCAGGGAAAAAATTATCTCCCCGAAATAGATAAAAAGTTTGGTTCATGGAAACGTAAAACTATCACAAAAGCAAAGAAATATACAGACGTACAAAAAAAACCTATTTTGCATGTACACAATAAAAAAACAGAACAGGTTCATATCTGTATTGGGTTTAAAACTTTCTCTTTCACAGACGAGCGAAAATATGCACTTCAGGTGCTCGCTGCCGTGCTTGGTGGAGGTATGTCTTCACGTCTGTTTATGCAGGTGAGAGAGAGAAGGGGACTTTGTTACTATATTTCAACGGGACGCGAACTGTATAGCGACATTGGAAGCTTTGTCACACAGGCAGGAATCAGAAATGATAAGAATAAAATCCAAGAAGCAATTGATGTGATTTTAGAAGAGCATATGAAGATAGCAAATGGCGATATCACAGACGTTGAAATTGAAAAAGCAAAAGAATTGTTGAAAGGAAGATATCTTTTAAGTCTTGAAGACTCCATGAATATTGCCACTATGTATGGAGGAAAATATATTTTGGAAGGAGAACTTGTTGATCCAGAAAAAACGCTTGCTCGACTCAATCAAGTTTCAAAACAAGATATTATTGCAGTGGCAAAAAAAATATTCGTTCGTTCAAAATTGACAGCAGCCCTTATCGGTCCGTATACAGAAGGTGACTTTGCTTTGAATTTATGAAACTAGCAAACCGGTGTATTTTCATCGGATTATTTGTTGCAGGTGTTCCAAATTCAATGAAAGTTGCCCATACGTTTTGAGAGAGAAATACCGGGAGGAATCAAGCACCTACATGACTGCGGAATCGCGTATGTACTAATCAACCCGTATATTCTTTGCATTATGACACGCGGGCTAGAGTGGAAAAATCTCAGTACAACAATCTAAATCATTTCTCCCATTGTGTATTCCGATATAACCTCATCAAATAAGTGATTTCACTATAATATACTCTTGAACTAAGCTTCATTTTCTGATACGTTTTAAGTAAGGGGATTTTTTTTAGATGTAGAGTAAAAAATACATACAAAATACTCCTCATTCAAACGATCATGAGAAAAAAAACATCCACAATTCCTGAGAGACTCAAACCATACGTAACTCAGGAAAAGAACAACAATCTAAAAAATCTCATGATCGGGCTCATAAGTTTTATCCTCACTATTCTATCTGTATATACTTTTCCTGTTTTATTTCGTCAAGTAGGGAAGCTCCCAGTAGCATTTCGCTCAATATTTTCTCAGTCGGGAGTAAACATCAATAAAGTTTTTTTAAGCGGAGCAGAGAAATCGGTTGATCCGTTACTGGTGAAAAGTGTAATTGACAAAAAAGATAAAGAGTGGATATTTGTGGATTATCGATCAGCAGAGGAGTATAAAGCCGCCCACATTCGAGGAGCGATAAATATTCCCCTGTACACAAACTATAAACAGTATTTGGAAAGTATGATTTCTCTGGAACAGTGGTACCGCGCATTTTGGAGTACACCAAAATCAGGAAAAAAGGTACTGATATATGGGTACTGGGATAAATCTAAGCTTTCCACAGACGTAAAAACTTTTTTACAAAAAAAAGGAGAGGACGTATATACACTCACCGTGGGGTTTACTGAGTTTAAAAATGATTTTTCCAAATGGGTACCGGGAGGAGATATGAATGAAAATTCTGTTGCATCTTATATTGAGGGAAGTTTAGTTGCGCCAAGTGCAGTATTTGATGGGGTTCCGCCCTTGCCAAGCACTAAATAGGAATAAAAAATAATAAAATAATGAAGAAAATAAACAAACCATTACGAATTTTCAGCGGTAAGCAACTAAGAAAGCTTTTTATATTTGTAATGGTTGTGAGCATCTATATCCCAGGATTTTTATCATATCTTCCTCAAAATTCAAAACCGATATTAGCAGCAACTCAAAGTTATTCGTCTCAAGCTGATTTTATGGAAGGAAAGTATGAGTATGGTGAGATTGATGCTCTCAGTAGTGCTGGTAATTTAAAACTTCAAGCTGATTTAGGTACATGGGATGCATCAGGTCCCGCTTATCTTAATCATAACGTAAACACAAATACCAAATTAATTAAAGCTGGCAACTTTTTATACCTATTTAGAAACAGACAAATTGGACAGTTCCTGCGGTATGACCTCACGACCCGTGAGTGGAAAGAAATGGCATATACTCCCACACAACCATATGAAGTGATTGATGCAACATCAAATCACACCGACACAATTTGGGCTTTTGCAACCAGAAGTGGGAGAAAACATTTTTTAAAGTATGACATTCCCACAGATACTTGGACATATCTTGATTCAACCCCTCTCGCTCTTACTCAAGGATCCACATTGCAGTATGTGCCGGGCACAACAAATTATGTGTATGCATTTCAAGGCGGAGGAACCAGTTTTTGGAGATACAACATCACCAACAATTCGTGGTCACAGCTTTCTAATGCTGTTGCCACCTGTACTAATTATTGTTCATTGGAATATGATGGATCTCAGTATCTCTATTTAGCAACAGACGCACTCGTACCCGATAGATTTTATCGCTATGACACGATAAATGGAGGAGTATGGGTAGCGCAAGGTAATATGCTTATTGATGGCGCAATGAACTATGGTTCAGATCTTATTATGTCTGGGAGCTCATTTTATGTGATGAGGAGCGGTGGCACTCAAACATTCTACAAGTATTACGCTGGTGCATGGCAAGCGGCAAAAGACGCGCCATTTGTCACCACGTATGGAAGTTTGGTTGATGACCCAGATAATGGCAGAATTATTGCGATGGGTGGAGTGGGGGAAATGGCTTATTATTACCCAGCCAATAATACGTGGAGTAATACAATGAAGGGTCCTCCTGCAAATGGATATCAAACAGGAAGTTCACTGGCATCCGACGGTGCTGGAAATTTTTATATGTGTCGTGGACAGGGAACAACGACTTGTTATAAATATGTACTTGCAACAGATACGTGGACGGCGACAACTGTTACCACAACAGCCCTTTCAACAGGGACGGCACTTGCCTATGTGAACAGCAAACTCTACGCAAATGTTGGGAATGCAAACACTATTTACAACTACAACGGTACCACATGGGCCACCTCAACTTCTCCAGCTGCAACGCTTGGAGATGGTTCGGCTATGGTTGCATCAGGGTCTGGAGCAACCGGAGCAATCTTTGCTGCACAGGGGGCAGGAGGTACAGGTTTTTATCGCTACGATGCAACGGCAAATACATGGGCAACAAAAACAGTCGTCCCCGAGCCTGTATATCGAGGTTCAGGTCTTGCACAAGCGGGTATTTATACCTATCTCCTCAACGGTGGCATGCGCGGCAAGTTTTTCAGATATAGTGAAAGCGCGAATGCGTGGGAAGAGCTCAACTCACTGCCAATAGGCAGTTATTATGGTGGAGGTCTTGTATCAGACGGGAGTACTTATGTATATGCATTCGTTGGAGGTGAAAATGACGGATGGGCAAAACGAGTGTATCGCTACACTATTTCAACTGGAGAATGGACAAGGATGGCTGATGCTCCAGCGATGATGCGATTTGGAGCTGGTAAGGTATTTTATAACAATGCGATTTATGTTTATCAGGGTTATGGGGGGAGTTTTTGGAAATACACACCACCTACTACAACATATAAATCTTCAGGTATCTGGACCTCTCCAGTTCAAGATCTTATCGCTGTTTCATCTTTTGGAAACTATACCGTAACAGAATCTAAACCGGGCGGGACAGATATCCAATATTACACACGGACGAGCAACAACCAAAATAGTTGGGATGATTGGGTGGCGGTGAGTGGATCTACCATTGGCTCCACTCCTCGACGCTATGTGCAAACAAAAGTTGTATTCACAGGCAACGGAACAGCAACCCCCACACTCTCAGATATCGCTATTAACTATACAAGCGACACGTCTGTGCCAGATGTGAGCGGACTTGTACTCACTGCAAAATCACAAAAAAATTCAGCCACATCACTTGTTTCAGGGAATTCATATAACTACACAAACCCCTATTTTTCATGGACTGGTGTCACCGATAGTGACAGCGGTGTTGATGGCTATTATGTTTATTTTGGCTCATCATCTACTGGAGATCCTGTGACACTGGGAAACTTTCAGTACACAACAGATTTTGTGGTGAATACCCCAATGATTTCTGGAACTGAGTATTACCTGCGGATTGCGCCAAAAAATAAAGCAAACACAACTCCCGTTGCGGCCACATATTTTAGCTACACCTATACGGGAAACTCTCCCGCCATAACCGCAACTGTTGCTAACACGCAAGATGAGTGGGATAGCACAGATGCCTCAAAAAGCGCAAGCTACACTTCTGGATCTGCTTGGTGGAATCATGCATACTCCTACCGAAGAATGCTCACAATCGCCTCAACTGCAGTAGCTACACCGGGTGCAACAGTGAAACTCACTCTCGATACCGCCTCACTTGTGGGGAGTGGCAAAATGAGAAGTGATAGAAACGATTTGAGAATCGCCTTTTGGGACGGCACATTTTGGAAAGAGATTGACAGACAGTATGTGGACGCTACCACTACATTTTTTCCTCTTGTGAAAGGAATTGCCGCTGCGGGATCTGATACTAATTATTACGTATACTATGGAAATAGTAGTGAAACAACTTCTCCTGCACAATCTTTTGATCATGCACAAGCATTAGCCAAATGGGGCTCTGCACTCCGCTTTGATGGCTCAGACTATGTGCGAATTCCAAATGTAATAAATACACAGTCTAAAGTAACAATCGAAGGATGGTTTAAGTATTACAATAGTTCTGCCGCTCGATGGCTTTATGCTGAAAATGGAGCAACTCCTCAAGTGGGAATTGGTATTCCAGCAAATGCAAACTGGATGACTTATAATTTCAAAACGCTCACTGCTGGCACATTTACAGCACAGTTAGGAAGCACGCTTTTGGTGCCTGAAACATGGAATCATTTTGCAATAACCTACGATTCAACAACGGGAGTTTTTAATGCATATATCAATGGACGATTAGATGCTACTCGATCGAGTCTCTCTGGTGCTGTTAGCGTAACGGGAGGTCTGCAGCAGTATCTTGGAGCAAATAGCGCATCGTTTCATTATGGATTAATAGATGAGGTGCGTATCTCAAACAATGTCCGTTATGCTTCTGCATTTACTCCTCCCACCGATCTGTTTTCGAATGATGCAAACACGCTGTCCCTCTATCATTTTGATACAAGTACCGGATCTCAAAATGTAACCGACTCATCTTCAAATGGAAATACCGGTGCCCTTGGAGCAACAGCTGGAGCGCTTGAACCCACCGACCCACAATGGACAGGTGACATAGTAGCCACAGTCGGAAGCGAGGGGACTGCGCCAGTTTCAGCTGCAGACACAGCTCTCACCCTTGAACCACTCCCTGAAGGGTCGTGGTCAGGAAGTCAATTAACCACATTACCATATGGTGCACGCATGCAAAATGGAGGATCAGTATATGCAAATAACAATTTATATGTGCTTCGTGGAAATGCAACGACAGCATTTTATAAACAAGATGTCACAACGGGAATTTGGACACAACTGAGTGATATCCCTCTTGCAGCAAATGGAGCGGTGATGGAGTGGGATGGCAATGATGCAATATATGTAATTCGTGGCTCTGCATCTACTACATTTTATAAATACACCATCTCAACAAACTCCTGGTCTGCAGCTATCGATCAGCCGATTTACACCTTTACCACAGGTGCCACTATTACAAGAATAGGAACGATGTATTATATGGGAATCGGAGGAGGGAGTACTACAATGCTCAGTTTCAATAGTACGTATGAAAGCACCTCAGATGGGAATGATGCATGGAGTACACTTCAAACTTCTCCCTATGCATTTAGTCAGGGTTCGGGACTCGTAACGGATGGTAATGGAAGTTTGTGGCAAGTTTCTGGATCCAGTACTGGTTTTGCTAAATACTCTATTGCGTCTGATACATGGAACACAACAATTGCAGCTCCCGCACTCGCACCCTATTTTATCGGCTACTCAAGCAACAACGCGATTTATCGGAACAATCATATCTATACCTTTACGTCTTATGACTTTCAAGCGAATGGGGAAGCAAAACATTTTATCTGGAGCTACGACATCGCAGCCGATAAATGGGAAAAAATTGATAATGCCACTGAGTTTTGGTCTTATACGGGGGCAGTTGCCTATGATAGATCTCGATACGCTTATCTAATTCAAGGCTATGGAAACGGTGTTTCCGGCACCTCAGCTCTTGTTCGTTATGATTTAGAGCTCAATAAATTCTATCCCGAAACACCCCCACTTCCCCTTGATAGGTTATATCAAGCGGATGGTGAGGTAATCACCCACCAAGGAAGCACGACAACCTATGGCACTGCAATGGCGTTTGATGGTTCAGATACCATCTATATGATTCAAGGCAACTCCACAGGAGCACTTAATACCACGACCAGCGTGAACAAATATCAGGTTTCGACAAAAAAGTGGTCAATGGTGCCAAACATTCCCTGTAATTTTTCTGGTGGAATCACCTATGCAAACGATAAACTCTATGCAATTTGTGGAAGCGGCACTAAAAAAGCATACAGCTTTGATCCACTCACTAACGACTGGACAACGCTTGCCAATAACCCAGGAAATGCCGCAGAAACAATTACAAGTGGTGGTCAGATCGCAGTTTATAATGGGTCTGATGCAATCTATGTACTCCGTGGAGGAGCTACAACCACACTCTATAAATACACACTTTCATCAAATACCTGGACCACAGAGTCAACTCTCATCCCCGGATCTATTGGCAACAATTGGGGGTCATCACTCGTATATGACGGCGTGAAATACTTGTATGTAATCAGAGGAAATAATACGAACGATATGTATCGTTACGACACATCGTCTCCTGCATGGGTCACCATGTCTGCACTTCCCGAAACGGTTTCAAATGGATCAGGAGCGGTGCTCACCAACGGAAAAATATATGTCACAACAAGTTACAACAACAATGGGTTATATATTTATGATATTGCCACAAACTCCTGGCAAAATGGCCCTCTCACCCAGTCACAAGTAAGTTATGGTGGCACCTTAGTGAAAGGGCCTGGAAATAGCATGTATGCGCTCCAAGGAAATACTATGTTTACATTTTGGAAATACAATCTCCCAAGTAGTAGTTCATCATTCAAAAACTCAGGCACATACACTTCTCGAATCGTTGACTTAGGAAAACCATATGCATTTACCGGACTCACAGCAACAGTCGCATCCCCATCGGCAACATCAATAAGCTTTGAAACACGCACCTCCACAGATTCTGCTACATGGGGGAGCTGGACAGCCGTCTCGGATATAAAACAAAATCCGAGTAATCAGTTTGTCTATGCAATCAACTCAACAGTGGGGCGCTATATTCAAACTCGCGTGAGCATGAGTAGTGAAGAAAATGCCTCAACACCCACCATATCCGACATATCAGTACAATACTACCAAGATATCACCGCACCATCAAACCCAACTTCGCTGAGTGCTTACACGTCTGCCACAAAAGCAGCCACACTCACAGACTCAGTTTGGAACGGGAGTCATACTCCTTATTTTGAGTGGTCTGGTGCAAGTGATGGTGCAACAGGGACAGGAGTGGCTGGATATTACGTTTATTTTGGTACCGACTCAGCGAGTATAGCATCAGTTTCAGGAATTCTCACGTCAGCCGCAAATTATACAGCAAACCTTGCCGTGGACCATTCACAAGATGGATATTATTATCTGAAAATTCAAGCGGTAGACAGTATGGGTAATATTGCAGCACCTGAACCAACTGTCTTCACCTATCGTTACATAGATGTTACAGCCCCTTCAAATCCAACCTCCGCTGCAGCATACGCTGATAATACTCGTACTGCAACATTGTCTGCCGGAATATGGTACAACCATGCCCATCCATATTTTGAATGGACAGGAGCAACGGACGATGCAAATGGATCTGGAGTGAGTGGGTACTATGTCTATTTTGGTACAAATCAAAACGCACTTGCTTCGCAGTCCGGAACACTACAAACAAACACATATTATTCTCCAACCATGCAGACAGATGGCTCAGATGCGGGCGACTATTATCTCAACATACAGGTACGCGACGCTGTGGGAAATATTTCAACCACTAATATGCAGGCATTTGTGTATAACCACATCGATACAACTGCACCAACCATTCCTACAACTCTTGACGTCCATACATCAACAGCTACTATGGCAGCTGTTATTGCTGAAAATACGTGGTACAACTTTTCATCCCCCCATTTTGAGTGGTCAGGAGCTACCGATGAACTCAATGGATCGGGGATTTCTGGATATTATGTTTATTTTGGATCAGACCCACTCGCTCTTGCTTCGCAGTCAGGGTCGTTTCAAGTGGCAAGTAGTTACACAGCATCCCTTCCCACAAATAGCCTTGAAGACGGTGACCATTATTTGATTATTCAAACAAAAGATGCAGGAGGCAATTTGAGTGCTACTCAGTGGAACGCTTTTCACTATAAGTATGATCACACTGCTCCAACTGCAATCGCAACCGAAAATGTCGCGGTACTCCCCAACGGGTATAGCTCCACCAACAGTTATCGATTCTTGTGGATTGCAACTGATGACCAAGAAGTAAATGGATCTCTCTCCGGTTTTGCGGGATACTACTATAAAACTGGTACCTCTTCTGGAGCTCTTTCACAAGACCAATTTACTACAGATTTAAGCGTGAATGGAATAACAGCCTATCAAGAAGGGACAAATACTTTCTACATTCGAGCTGCAGATGTTCTTGGTAACTACACAAACTACACGACCGTAAACTACTACTACAACAGCACAGCTCCGTCGGCTCCACGTAATTTATCGGTGGATGAAAGTAATGCAGGAGCAAACAAATTCAACTTTGTCTGGGATGAGCCACTCACCTATAGAGGTTCTATGAAAGAGTATCGCTACTCGGTGAATGAAACACCCAATGCTTCCAATATTTCAACAGCATCTGGTCGATTAGTTAACAACATTAAAGGAACGCATGATGGTGCAAATATTTTCTATGTAGTGGGAGTGGATGATGCCTACAATGTAAACTATGGGAACTATGCGTCTATTTCATTTTCAGTGTCGGTGAGTGCCCCAGGAATTCCTCTTGCACCAGAGGCATTTGATAACTCTATCCGATCGACACAACAATATCGTGTCGGTCTCACATGGGATCCACCAACCGATAAAGGATCAGCGTTTGATCGCTATGAAGTGTATGCTTCAGAAACCAATGCAGAATGTTCTACAGATATGTCTACATTTGTCCTTGCTGGATCAACTGCGGGCACATCATATGTAGCTACTTCAATTGGTGAGACTAATTTGGAATCAAAAGCATACTACTTCTGTATTCAGGCGTGCGCTACAACAAATCAATGCTCAAGTCCATCTACAACTGTTACGATGACTCCATCTGGTCGATGGCTCACTGCACCCGATATGGTAGGGAGTCAGTCTGCAACAGTAAAAACAAAAACAGCTACCATTTCATGGAATACCGACCGCACCAGTAACTCATTTGTGAAGTATGGAAAAACATCAGGTTCTTATGCAACTGAGGTGGGTTCATCCGAGCAGGTGAGTTATCACGAAATAGATGTTACTGGTCTTGATCCCGGCACCACATATTACTATAAAATGCTCTGGACTGATGAGGACGGAAACTTAGGGGAAAGTGAAGAAAAAACATTTGCAACAAACCCTGCACCAAATGTATCGACTGTGAAGTTTAGTAAGGTAAATATTAACTCAGCTCAAGTTACTTTTACCATAAAAAGTGCCATTAAGGCTACAATACAGTACGGGAAAACAACAAGTTATGGGAGTATACAAACGATTGCAACATCTAAAGACGAAACAACTTATTCTGTGGAAGTCGCATCCCTTCTTGAGGGAACTGTGTATCATCTTCGCATAGCTGCAGAAGACGATGAAGGTAATTTCTACTACAGCGACGACTATACATTTGAAACATTACCTACACCTAAAATTATCGGACTTCGACTCCAACAGGTAGTCGGGATGCCAACAGCAACAATCCGACTTATATGGACCACAAATACACTCGCAAGCGCAATAGTTACTTACTATCCAAGTAAATCACCACAACTTGCAGCAGACTCAGTAAGTTTGCCCCTCCGAAAAACACATGAAACTATTTTGAAAAATCTTCTTGATGATACAGACTACACTATTACCGTTAAAGGTAAAGATGCATCTGGAAATGAAGCAACTCCAGACACAAGAACAATTAAAACAGCCAACGATATGCGAGCGCCAGAAATACAAAATCTCAATGTAGAGTCCACAATAATTGGTGTAGGAGAAGATGCGCGCGCACAGATAGTCGTATCATGGGATACCGATGAACCATCCACCACTCAAATTGAATATGGACAAGGCACTGGAAGTACATACAATCAAACAACTCAACTTGACAGCAACAAAACCTCTAATCACATTGTCACAATCACCGGCTTAAGCCCTTCAAAAATCTATCATTTACGTGCCCTTTCAAAAGATAAAGCAGATAATATTGCACAATCGTTAGACACCGTGATTATCACCCCAAAATCAACCAAAGACGCATTAAACTTAGTTATAGACAACCTTTCCAAAACATTTGGATTCTTGAAAGTATTTATAAAATAATATGGCTCAATCATCTAATCAACTACTTGAGATAAAAGATTTACGCAAGTCATTTCCTATTGGAGGAGGGGGAGTGGTTGAAATATTAAAGGGAATAAATATCACCATAAATAAAGGTGAGTTTGGTGTAATATTCGGCCCGTCAGGATGTGGCAAGAGTACGCTCCTACACTGCTTGTTAGGACTAGAGTTGCCTTCATCTGGATCTGTTTCGATGGAGGGGCAAAATATATATGAAATATCCGAGGATCAAAGGTCGCTTTACAGACGACATAAAGTGAGTATTATATATCAACAACCACTTTGGATTTCATCACTAAGTGTCATCGATAATGTAAAATTTCCTCTCTATTTACTTGATATGACAGAGGAAGAGATCGAGATGAAGGCATGGGAAGTGCTCCATAAAGTAGGCATGGACAAGTGGGCTCAGTATGTACCCACCACTCTTTCCTCCGGTCAGCAGCAAAAAATTAGTTTAGCACGTGCTCTTATTCTTGATCCTCTCATGATTGTTGCAGATGAACCCACTGGCAATCTCGATACCGTTTCGGGTCAGGAACTTATACAGACGTTTATGAATCTAGTTGAGGCAGGAAAAACGGTCGTAATGGTTACTCACGATCTTGAGTATCTCCGTTATGGAACAAAAATATTTCATATGGTGGATGGTGAGGTTGTGGAAACATATGAACCAAAAAATAAATCATCTATTGTGGTAGGAAAGAAGGGGGGCAGTGGAGACGACACGGCAAACGTTCGTGATCCGAAGTTCTTGGAGAAATTACATTTATGAAAGAAAAATTTTCATTAATTATCCATACAGCCTTTTCCAAAACATTTTGGAAGGAAGCGTTTCGTCAGGTTTATTTGTTTGTCGGATTTTTCATCCTTCTTGTTCTTTTTCTTATTAGTAAAATTTTCTCACATCTTCTCTTTATGCCCTTTATTGGTCGCATTTTGTATAAGATCAACTTTGCAACGGGAAAAACAATTCCTCATTACGAACAACTACTCAGTAATAAAATAGATGGGATGCGACCATCCGAGGTGCGGCGCAGTTATTTAATCGGACTAGCACTCAAAAATCTTTTAGCTAAAAAAACACGTTCGTTCATTACTATGTTTGGTATGGCAGTTGGAATTGGTATTATCGTGTTTCTTATTTCTCTCGGATACGGGATTGAGCGACTCGTTATTTCTCGGATAGCCTCACTAGATGAGCTACGGATGATTGATGTTTCCTCAAGTGAAAATACTTCTCTCCGACTGAACAAAAATATCTTTGATAAAATAGCGGCTCTGCCCAAAATTGAGCGAGTCATTCCTATTGTTTCAATAGTTGGGAAAATATCGTATGGTGGTGCACAAACCGATGTACTTGTTTATGCAGTGCCTCGAAGTTACTTGGACGCGATAAAACTACTTCCAAAACGAGGGAAATTATTTTCCAATAACGAAACAATTGGAGGAGCGAGAGCCTATACCGAAGGGCAGGTAGCAGGAGCTCAAACATCTCTCGAATCAGCCACCGAAGGCGCTTTTCAGGATGAGTATAGCTATACAGTTCAAATTCTACCTGAAGTAGCGCCGCTAGTGTCTGAAAGCTGTGATGTGGGTTCAAAGTCGCTTGGATATACTACACGAATAGAGGGTGGATTTACGGGTAAACTCGTATGGGGTAGTCAGTATGCCCCGTTTGATGAATATGGCAAAAGCGCAATCGATGAATCAACAAAAAGTTATATTGGAAAATGGGTAAAAGGGCTTATGCCACTTTATCAAAAAAGATCTGACGGTACTCTCACCCCACTACTGGATGAGTATGGACGCCAATCTTGGAAAGAGGGATGTATACAACAGAAGTTTACTCAATCTGAGAGAATTCTCAAAGTTCGCTCTCCTCAAGTATTGGGAGAGGCTACCTCAAGCGCAGAAATAGAGCCCACACCCGAACCGCAAACATATGAAGCAGCTATTGTTGCAAGCGATTCATCAGGTTTTGAGATGGTATCACTTGAGGCAAGCGGTGCAGCAAGTACACAAAAAAAAGCAACAGAACGGTTAGCATTTAGCTCAGCTCCTGAAGGGCAAGCGGTTGTGTCAACAGGGTTACTCAACTTACTTGGTATTGCAGAAAAAAATGCTATTGGATCAACTCTCAAAGCATCATTTATCATTGGGAAGAGTTTGCTTCCTACAATTGAAGGAAAGGTCCAATCTGAGGAAAAAACATATACGATAGTAGGTGTTTTGGACGATCCCAATAGCACCTATTTTTATATTCCGTATGCAGATATTAAAAAGCTTTCAATTCCTCATGTATCCCAGTTTAAGGTGGTGTTAAAAGACCCAGAGTCACTTGCTGCATCACGCAAAAGAATAGAAGCGTTTGGATTTAGAACCAACAGCACATATGACACAGTGAAACAGATTGAATCACTCTTTGTGAGTTTGCGTCTCATTCTTGCCGTTCTTGGACTAGTTGCACTCGGCATTGCTGCACTCGGTATGTTTAATACCCTCACCGTATCACTTCTTGAACGAACGAGAGAAATTGGAGGAATGAAGACAATGGGCATGGTAAGTGAAGAAGTGCAGGATCTTTTTATTGCGGAGGCTATGATTATGGGGCTATCAGGGGGATTAGGTGGACTCACACTTGGGTATTTGGTAGGAAAGGGCCTCTCATTTCTCGTCTCAACAATCGCCATTTCTCAAGGGCAAGGATATATCGACCTTACCTATATTCCTTGGAACTTCACTATCTTTATTCTTGTCACTTCTTTTATTGTGGGAGTAGTTACCGGACTGTATCCAGCACAACGAGCAAAAAGCATATCAGCACTTAATGCACTGAGATATGAATAAATTTTGAATTTATAAGTTTAAATTTTTAGATAATTTAAAATTGATTTCTAATTAAATATTAGAAATTAAAAATTCAAAACTGGAAGGTGTTGTTAAGCATTATTAATTCAATTATAAATAGGTATGGCAGACAAGAAAACAAAGATACTGTTGGTAGAAGATGATCTGTTTATGCGAAGGCTGTATTCTGAAGCATTTAAGTTGGAAGGTTACGATATTTTTACGTCCGTAGATGGAGGTGAAGGGTTGATGCAGATTTATAAAGAGACACCAGACCTCGTCCTCCTTGATATTATGATGCCTGAGCTGAATGGTCTTGAACTTCTGGAAAAGATTAAAGCAGATCCTCTCACCAAACACATTCCTGTAATCATGCTCACCAATTTGTCTGGTAAAACAGAAGCAAACAACGCACTTTCTAAAGGTGCTGAAAAATATTTAGTTAAAAGTGAGTATGAACCTCAACAGGTCGTTAAAATTGTTCGCGAAATATTAGAAAAGAAGAAATGACTCTCAAGAAACAATCAATATTAGTATCAGTAGGTTCAAGCATCATTATGGTTCTTGTAATGGGATTTATGCTGTATGGACGCGTATTATCCGATTTCCAAATAATCGAAAATCAACGTGTAGAACGCTCTTTAAAAAGTCTTCAATTTGCTCTGAAAGATAAGCAAAAGCAGTTGGAAGAAAAAATAAGTGATTGGGCAATGTGGGATGATACGTATGAGTTCATTGTGAAAAAAAATCCAGAATATATTGAATCAAATCTAACGCAAGAGTCTTTTTATAAACTTGGGGTACATCATGTTCTTTATATCAACACCGCTGGGGGATTGGTAGAACAATTTCACCTAAAATCTTCACCAACCGACAAAGGAAACGGGAATGATGTTTATAGTATTTTTGCAACAGGAAGTGCACTAATTCAGTCTTATAAAGATGAAATTCATCAAACGGGAATAATTCGGATTCCTGAGGGCATTTTTATCTATACAGCAGAAAGCATACTAAAAAGTGATGGCTCCGGTCCTCCCCGAGGCATCATGATTTTTACACAACGGTTTGATAAGACGCTTATTGCTTCACTTAAAGCACTCACTCAATCTGAAGTAAGATTTGAATCATGGGACACTCCAATGTCTTCTGATTTTACGTCTGTTCGAAATAAGATAACAATTCAAAAACCAACAACAATTGAAATTGTTAACGATAAGAAAATTTCTGGATACCTCCTATTAAGCGATGCGTATAATTCCCCTCTTGGTATTATTCGAATCGATTCAAAACGGGATATTATCCTCCAAGGGAAATCAAATATTTTCACACTCATGATCCTTTTACTTCTCTGTGGGGGAGTAGGAGTTGCAGTAAATTATTGGTTAATGGATACAGTTGTACTAAAGGGTATTCTTTCTATTGCACAAGAGCTGAAGGAAGTGGGAAAAACTAAATCTCACACAAATCGATTGAAAGAAAAAATATCTAATAATGAACTTGAAACGCTTCGAATAAATATAAATAACATGTTGTCAGATATAGAAAACTCACAAAAACTCCTCAAGGTAGAAGTTGGGGCGCGTGAAAGCTTAATCGAACTTATCGACTCCATTGTCGTCATGCTCGATGTATCAGCTCACATCATTATGATCAATAAGCATGGGTGTGAGATTTTAGGATTCTCACATGAAGAGCTTATTGGAAAAGATTGGATTGAAAAAATAATCATACCTGAAGAGAAAGAAATGATTCGAAGAAAATTTAATAATCTTATGAATGCACAGATTCAAGATAATACGTATATAGAAAATTCAATCAAAACGAAAGAAGGGAAGATTTTAATATACGGATGGCACAATACAGTACTTAAAGATAGTGAAAAGTCAGTAATTTCCACTCTCAGTGTCGGAAATGATATCACCGAAATAAAAAAAGAAGCACAGAATAGAGAAAACTATACAAACACACTAAAACAGATGAACGATGTTATGATTGGCCGTGAACTCAAAATGATTGAATTGAAAAAACGAATTGAAGAATTAGAAAAAAATAAATGAGTACAATAAAACTAACAGAACACGATCTCGACTCCGTTTTTCGCACTGCAATTGAATGTTCATATAATCACACAGTTATTACCGATATAGATGGAATAATTTTGTTTGCCAATAAAGCAGCAGAAAAAACCACTGGTTACTCATTTCAGGAGATGCGGGGCAATACACCTCGAATGTGGGGACATCAAATGAAACTTGATTTTTATGAGAAGCTTTGGAATACAATAAAGCAAAACAAGAAGTCATTTAAGGGAGAAATTATAAATAAACGGAAAAATGGACAGATTTATACCGCTCTTGCCACAATATCACCAATATTTCACACAGACGGAAATATCACGGGATTTATCGGGATAGAAGAAGATATTACTGGTATAAAAGAGACAGAACAACATCTTCTAGAAAAATCAAAGATTCTGGATCAAACACTTCAAAATCTTAAAGATCAAAATGCCTCGCTTGAAGATGGACGGCGAGCTATTTTAAACATATTGGAAGATGAAAAAGCGTTAGAAGTGGAATTGAAGGCAGCAAAGGAGGGGGTGGAAAAAACGGTGGAGGAGCGTACCAATGAACTTGCCGAAGAGAAAGCTCGACTTATGGCAGCTATTGGAAGCTTGCCTCAAGCCTTCATGATAATAAACACCAACAATGAGATTGTGCTTTACAACAATAGACTCACCCCAGTTCTCGGCAAGGGAGATGGAGTGTGGACTCTGTCCAAGGTTAATAACAGTCTCGGTGAACAAATTGACCTAGAGAAAGAAGTGTCGCAAGCAATCCAGTTTAAAAAAACGCTCTATGGCAAAGAAATTCTATCCGGTTCAAAGTATCTAAAAATTTTTATCGCGCCAGTACTTCCCGGAATACTATCTGAAACAAATGAGGTAATTGGAGTTGTTATTACCATTTCAGATATTACAGAAGAGCGACTACTTACCCGCTCGAAAGATGAGTTTTTTTCTATCGCCTCACATGAACTAAGAACGCCGCTCACCATAATTCGTGGAAATACCTCGATGATGCTTGATCATTATGCAAAACAGCTTGAAGACCCAGATCTAAAGGCAATGGTTCTTGATACGCATGAAGCAAGTATTCACCTTATTGCAATTGTAAATGACTTTTTGAATGTTTCCCGGCTTGAACAGGGAAAAATGGAGTATTACTTAGAAAAATTCTATCCGTCGGTAGTTGTTGAGGAGGTACTATCAGAGCTTCAAATGAGCGCAAAAGAAAAGGGAATCCATCTTGTTAATGCAATCAATAAAACAGCCTGTGTATGGGCGGATAAGGGTAAAATGGGACAGATTATCCTCAATCTCGTCAGTAACTCTCTCAAGTTCACGAAAAAGGGCTCAATTACTCTTTCCTCCGTTATCTTAGAAAATGCCACCCAAATACACATTTCTGATACGGGTGTTGGAATACCGCTTGCAAATCAAAATCTCCTCTTTCATAAATTCCAACAAGCTGGATCAAGCATAGTTACCCGAGACAATCCACAAGGAACCGGACTGGGGTTATACATTTCTCGTCTTTTGGCTGAAGGGATGGGTGGAAAATTGGAGCTTGTGAAATCAATTGAAGGGCAGGGAACAGAATTTTGTTTAACACTTCCCATACAAAATAATGATATTAAATAATCTATTTGCAGCATATTCTGATATGGTATATTTGGTGGGCTTTTTTGTTTTTATTACCGGAGCAGCAATGGGATCATTTATCAATGTTGTTGTTGATCGGCTCATTGCAGGACAAGGATTAGGGGGAAGATCTCATTGTGATCATTGTAAAAAAACACTAAGTTGGTATGAGCTGTTTCCCATACTCTCCTACATCGCATTAAGAGGTCGATGTCGACGATGTCATACTACACTATCACTAGAGCACCCAATAATTGAAATAAGTACCGGAATGTTCTACGTAATCACCTGGATTTTGATTCCTTCAGCATCTGTAATACTCTACTGGGGGATAGTATCGTGTGCTTGGATCATCGTGCTTTCGGACCTTCGTTATAAGCTCATCTCAGATTATATGCAACTTTCTTTTTTTATCTCACTTCTTCTCTTAAAACTGGTTGAACGGGCAAGTATTTTCTCGCTTCTGGGCGATTGTTTTGCCGGCATCATGGTGTCTCTCCCCATCGGACTTATTTTTGTAGTGAGTAATGAACGAGCGATGGGACTGGGGGATGTGTTTTTAGCTGCTCTTATCGGGTTTGCCCTTGGAATAAGTAAGGGACTTCTTGCTCTCTATATTGCATTTTTGTTGGGTGCAGTTGTGGGAGTGGTTCTTCTTATTCAACAAAAAAAAGGCATGAAAAGTGCGGTGCCATTTGGTCCATTTCTTTTGTGTGGAATGCTTCTGGTTGCTGTATGGGGGAATGATCTTATGGCACTTGTGCGGTCGCTGTACCGATGGTGATGATAAGATCGGCAGATGACGTAGCATCATCATTCAACAGCGACGAAGATGTACTTATGATGTATCTGTCTGATAACACGTTAGTAAGTGCTATGAGGTAGGAAGCGGGGACACTTTTTTTGGGTGAAATAATTGTTTCCTTCACATCTGTTTGAGCGGTTCCGATTGATGTTATGCTATACCCTTCCTTTTCAAGAATAGTTTTCAGCTTACCTGCTTCACCAAACTTACTACTACCATTTACCACAGCAATACGAACATCAGTAGGATCTAACATAAAAGGCGTTGGAGAGGGAACGGGTGAAGGCACCGGCACTTGTTTCACCTGGGGAGTGGGTCGTGGATACAAAACAACACCCAGCAAAGCTGTAACAACAATTACTCCAACAACATACGGGAGCAAGGACGGTGTTGTTTTGGGAAAACTGATAATCTCCCCATTCATTACACCAGATAATGGTGTTTGGTCATCTAGTGGTCCAATATCGATAGAAGAAGTAGAGTTGTGAGTAGCATGAACAACTCTCTGAACTGAAGAGAGAAGGGAAGAGTTATATCCAATGAGAATATGCTGAGAGGATGCAGATAGCGCTTTTGTTTTTAGCTGATCAAGAGGGAGAGGGATGCTCCGAAAGAAGTCCTCATTTTGAGTTGTAGCATCCTGTTTTTTCCAAAAAAGAAATGACTCATCCAACACGATACGACATACAGTGTGAGTGAGATGAGTTTGAATAAAAAATTGTTGGAGTGATTTTTCAAATACTACCTGATCAACGAGTTCCATTTCATGCACCGCTCCCTCTGGAAATAAGTAGGGAATAACCGATGAATCATCAGAAGCAACGCGCAGTGTATCGCGCATCAAAAGCAATGTAACAGATTTCTTTTTCCCAAACATAGTGTATGTTTCTACAACGCGTTATCTTGATGTTGCAATATCTGTTGCCCCTTCTCCTCCGCAAGCTTTTACAGTCACCATTCCATTTGCATCTACGGCAACGGAATATTTGGTAAGTGCAGCTGTCCCATCTTTGGGATCTTGGGGAATAGATTTAAGATAAGTAGCAAGTGGTGTTGTTAGATTAACACAGTCTCCTGTCGCAGCAACAGCGCAGCCGCCTGCTGCATTAGTACATCCAGATGTTGCAGTTCCGAGCTGTTTTTCACTCATCCCCGCTGTAAGACCGGAAGGGAGAGAGCCTTTATTATCTACAATATATGTATGAATTGCACTTAAAATTGTTTCCACATCGGTTTGACGTCGTGCGTCGCGGCTATCTGCAAGGCGTTGCGCAGGGTTGAGTGCCACAAACACAGTTACGGCTATAGCAGAGATAACAGCAATTACCAAGAGAAGTTCGATTAAGGTAAAACCAGGTTGAGAATGAGTATGAGTTTTCATGCTTTGAGTATGAAGTAATTATGCTCGCTTGTCAAGAGATGAAGAAGTTAGAGTTCTTTCCAACTACTAATCTCCACTTTTCCATTTCGGGTGGCGACTGTTTGAATCTGTCTGGTGATGGAGTTAATTGTTGTGCTGACGGTGATAGTATACGGTCCAGCTCCAACTACCACTACCGTACAGGAGCCTTCAGGTCGGGTAATCGTACCCCCTGCATAGGATACATTTGCTCGTATATTTAGGAGCGCATCTTCCATACACCCCTCTGCAAGGTAGAGTGCGCTTGATCCGTTAAAATGTAATAGTCCTGTTTTTCCTTCGCCGATTCCGATAAGTGATGTTGAAACTGCAATGGCAAGAGCAATTCCTGCAACAATAAGCACACTAGACATCGCAAGAAATCCATTTCTCTGCTTCATAGGGGGTTTGAACGAACTTCAGCACTTCCTTCTATCGTGAGGGTGCCGTTATACTGCTGTGCATTGCTACCGGTACTGCGTGCTAATTGGATCGTGTATCCGATGTGTTTTGTTTTGCCATCAGCGGACGTGTAGTTTCGAAACATAAGACTTGTTACGGCAATTGTCGTTGAGTGAAGGGGGGTAGATGAGGCTCCTCCTTGTTTTATCATGAGAATTCCCGATGAAACAGTAAATAGTGTTGGGTTATTGGGAGATTCTGCAACGAGCGAAAGTTGATAGGAGGCATTGCTTGCCAAATTTAGATCAAAACTAGAAGATCCAGTATTAATATCATTTGAGGCTCGAATTTCTTTTTGAATTCGTTCGGAAATAATACGAGCCTGCGCATAGAGTTCTTGTTGTGAATTATTTTTTGCTCCAAGAATAACAACATTCCATGCAAACAAGATAAGAGATGACATAAGCACTGTGACAATTGCAATATAGAGCAAAACTTCGATTAATGTAAAGCCTTTATTCATATTATTCTTTTTGAAACTTGAAACTTGCTTGCCCTGAGCTTGCCGAAGGGAAACTTGAAACTATACACTCTTATAAAGCTACAAGCTAAAACAAATCCCATGCAAAATCATACCAATAATCTGTAATTACCGAACCATTGGTGCCATGTTGTATAAGTGGAGTGCTAAATGCACTCGACCATGCCGAAGAATATACATCTAAAGCGCTGTCGGTGAAGAATGTCATAACCGTTGCACCGTTCATATCGGTTATCTCCTTTACCGTGCGCACAGGAGACGTGAGGGTGTAGGGAGTCGTTGAAACGGAAGTTTCAGTGGCAGAAATGGTGCTGGTGCTTGGGGTGTATAGTTTATATTTTGGGACATTCGTATTATCACTATATGTGATGAGCGCTGTTGCTGCCGCACCAGTTCCAAAGCTGAGCCCAAAACTAGCCTGAATACCCGTGTCACTTGCTGTTGCAACGATAGGGTTTGTGGGTGTTGCCCACGTAGCGGTTGATCCTGAAAAGGTGAGTTTGCGACATACAATGGTGGGGGTAGCTGCAGCGTCTTTATTACACACAAGAAACTCATTTGCAAGTGGACGCGTTGCAATTTTTAAAGCACCCATATTATTGGTTTGAGCAGCAGCTGCTGCTGCGGCTCCCCAAGCTCCACCTCCTGCACCATTTGCAACAAAAAGTTTGGCGCGTACTGTTTTTTCTGTTGTGGTAGAGGCATATACAAGCGCTCCAGTGGTTGGCGTGTTGTTACTCCATTTAAATCCAACAATGCGTTTTGTATTAAGTACAGTGTTTACAGCGTGCGATGTACTTGCAGTCCAGTTAGCTGTAATATAAGTTCCGCCATTAAAATATTCGGTGAGAGTGTCATTTACGGAATTAAGGAAAGCCGCCATCACTTCGTTTGTATTTGGACGCTGCTCAATTTCGATATGAATGGGGACACCATTTAACACGTTGAGCGAAAACTGAGCGCTCCATGTGGTGCCATTCCAAGTTCGAAATTTAGGAGTAGTTGAGTTGTCCGAATACACCACCATAAAGTCTCCATTGCTCAGATATGCTCCATCAAAATTTTGCACATCCAAAAATGTTACTGCGTTCCATGTGGAGAGCTGCACTACGTTTCCCCAAGTCCCCCCACTCATTACTTGAGCATATATCCACTGACCTGTGCCGTTGTAATGCCGAGAGAGCAAAACTCGTTCATTACGCGTTGTACTTGAAAAAACACGGAGAGCGCGCGCATATTTAGTTGTTGTTGCACCATCCACATCGGCAGTAGATGCTGCAGCGCTCCATGTCCCAAGAGAATCAACAGTTTTATACTGCAGCGCATCGCTCGTTACCCCTCCATTGCCAAACACGAAAAGCCCCCCTTTTCCGTAGGGGGCTTTCCAGTTGGTGAAATAGCTTGTGGTTGAGATTGTCTGGGTATTACCAGCTCCAACGAGCCAGGAGACTGTACTTGTTGCTTTTTTTGAAAGAGGATCAAGGGTGCCTGTTGGTGCGGGAACAATATTTCCCGAACCATCGCGATTAACATCTGCAATTTCTATTGTGCGCGTATATTTATCAAAAACCGTATTTGTTCCTGAAAATGTCCAGACGGCGCCCGACTTTGCGATTCCAGTGCTTGCAGTATTAACAAGGTTTGCAAACGCTTGGTTTTTAATCGATCGCACTGCCTCAATTCCCTCGGCCGCATACTGTGTCGCAATCGTATATTCCGCTCCCTGACGATTCAATTGGAGTCCACGAAGGGTGGTAGTAACAGCACCCGATACAAAAATAACGAACACAGCTGATGCAAGAATCACTTCCAAGAGAGAAAAAGCATTCCGTTTCATTGTTGTACTACTCCCTGACTAGTAACGGTGATTGTTTTTGATGAACCGAGCCCTGAAACGGTGATGGTTGGTGTGGTTGAAGGGAGGCCGGATGTTTTTGCAAAAATAATCTCACCCAACCCCGAGATTGAAATGGCAGGATGAATAACAAACGACTCATCAAACAAAGCTGTACGAGCTACAAATGAACTCCCTTGAAAAAGGATAAGTTTTTGAGAGGAAACTGTTACTCCCCACGCTCCATTATTTTTTCCCACCATTGCATTAAACTGTGCACGTCGAAGATGAGAAGTGATTTCATCACGCACCACAGACACAGAGTTTTGTGTGAGAAATCGAGCATAAAAGGGTGTGGAAAATGCAGCAATTGCCCCCATAAGAGCCAAAACTAACAACAACTCGATTAAAGTGAACCCTTCGGCAAGCTCAGGGCGAAGCCCTTTATTTAATGACGGACGTGAATTCATAGATTGGAGTAATAATCGCAAATGCTAAATAGGCAACAATTAACCCCACAACCACCAAAATAACAGGTTCAAGCACGGTTGAAAAATCCTTTGAGTTTGCATCAATTTCCTCTTCAAAAAAATCTCCCAAATAAAGGAGCACTTCATCAAGTTTTCCTGTTTTTTCACCAACTTGAATCATTCTTGAAGCAATGAGCGGGAAGATAGATATTTGATTATGTTGAATTGTTTTATAGAGGGAGCCACCCTGTTTAATTCCAGATTTCATTTCGTGTAAGGATTTTTTATAAATGGTGTTTTCTGTGGATGTTTCAAGTTTGTCAAAAGAAGCAAGAATAGGCATTCCACTTTTAAGCATCATTCCCAAACTTCTACAAAAAGAGGCAAGTTCAATGGTATTTAAATACGATCCAATAAGAGGGAGTGAAAAGAGGAACCGATCCCAGTATGGGCGAACCAAAGATGTTTTGATTAGGGCTCTGATAAGCCCTATAAATACGAATAGTGACGTAAAGAACATAACACCATACAGCTTCATAAAATGAGCAGCTCCAAGAAGTAGTTGTGTGGAGAAGGGGAGTTTCACTTGGAGCGACTCAAATAAATCGATAAGTTGAGGGAGCACAAACAAACTGATGCCGGCGCCCACAAGAAGAGCAGTGATAAGGATTATTTCAGGATACAACAAAGCGCTTTGCACCTTTTTTTTGAATGAATATTGTTTCTTCAGATGATCTGCAAGATAGGCAAGTACCTCTTCAAGTTTTCCAGACTGTTCCCCCACAGTGATGAGACTCACATAGAAGGGCGAAAATACGCGTGGATATGAGGTAAGTGCTGATACAAGAGTTGATCCGTTCCGTATGTGAGCTTCAACACCAATAAGCACTGCCTTCATTGCTTTATTTTTCGTTTGTTCAGAAAGAATTTCCATTGCTTCCAAAATCGGAACACCACTTTGAATCATGATGCTTAAGTGTTTTGTGAATAAAACGACTTCTACCATTGAAACTTCATTCATATTAGTTTTTTATGACTCGTAACACCTCATCAGCAGTAGTAACACCTTGTGAGATTTTCTCCAGCCCGTCTCGAACCATTGTTTGCATACCCTCTTTCACCGCACATCTCGTAATGGTGTCTGCATCGGTACGTGCATGCACCAACTCTTGAATGGCAGGAGTCATTATTAATACTTCAAAGATGCCAACTCGGCCGGCGTATCCTGTTTTATGACATACATCACACCCTTTTCCCGAATATAGGCGCACTGATTTTGCATGTCCAAATACGACTTCCACGAGTTGTTTGGAAAAAAGATGTGAAAGCTCGGCTGTTGGCACTGTTTTAGATACCTTGCAAGCTTCACACACCTTTCGTACCAAGCGTTGAGCAACAATAGCACTCACTGTCGAGGATACTAAAAATGGCTCAACTCCCATATCAATAAGACGCGGAATACTGGTAGCTGCATCATTCGTATGAAGTGTAGAAAGTACCAAATGCCCAGTCATTGCAGAATGAATGGCAATATCTGCAGTTTCGTTATCTCGGATCTCTCCTACATAAATAATATCAGGGTCTTGTCGTAAAATTGAGCGTAGTCCTGAGGCAAAGGTAAGATTTGTTTGAGGGTTCACTTGAATCTGATTCATCCCCTCGATGTCATACTCAACAGGATCCTCAATAGTCGCAATATTGCGTTCTTTGCTATTTAATATCTTAAGAATTGCATACATAGTAGTGGATTTTCCACTTCCTGTTGGGCCGGTGGAAAGTATCATTCCAAAAGGCTTGGTGAATGCCGCTTCGAGGCGTGTTTTATTTTTTTCTCCCAGTCCTAAATCTTTTAGTCCAAACGAACGATGATGGGAGGTAAGAAGGCGCATCACACACGCCTCACCATAGATAATAGGGACAATTGAGACGCGAATATCCACCTGTTCGCCCTTAATTTCTTTTTGAATTTTCCCATCTTGAGCAGACATATGTTCGTCTGTAGGAAGTCTGGCATCTACCTTTATTTTGGTAATTATCTGTTCATGAATGTCTTGATTAAATGTTAAAACATCATGAAGAATCCCATCGATTCGAATGCGTACGGTTGAGTCCTTTTTTCTCGGCTCAATATGGATGTCAGATGCTTTTGCCTCATAGGCGTGAACGATAATATCTTCTACAATCTGTTCAATGGGAGTAGTAGATTTATTTTCTTTTAACAAATCGTCCACCTGTTTTTGCATTTTTTGATTATATGCAGTGAGTGCATCTTCGATATCGCGTTCAGTTGCATAATAGGGAGTTATAGCCTTTCCTGATTTTTTCTTGAGAAGTATAAATAACTCAGTATTTTTTACATCTCCTGTTGCCACTTTGAGTGTTTTTTGGTCCTGATAAAATGAAATAATACGAAACGTTCGTGCAATGTGTTCAGGAATACTGAAAAGTGCTTCTTTTGAAATTGCTTCTTTTGAGAGGCGAACAAATCCACACTTTAAATAGTCGGCAACTATCTGTCCAATCTGTTCATCAGTGAGAATATTTTTTTCAATAAGAGCATCAGTAAAAGATAATTTTCGTTCATGTGCACAAATCTCTGCCTCGTCTGCTTGCTTTTTTGAGATAAACTCATTATCAATCATGTAAGTAAGAATTTGAGTGTCAGTAATTAGCATATATATTTATAGTAACATAGTTGGTCGTAAGTCGTTGGTTGTTAGACATTAGCCGTGGGTGTTGGCCATGAGTTGATGGCAATGAGCGAAGTTAGGCGAGATATGAGTTGATTTTATCTGCAAGTTCTTGCAATGAAAGGTCACTCTTTACAATATAGTCGATAGCTCCCAGTTCTTTTGCTTTGCGAATATCCTCTCCCTCACCCAAATTTGATGCAACAATGATAGGAAACTTTTTTAGTTTATCTTTAAGTCGGATTTCTCGCAGTGTATCAAATCCATCTTTTATTGGCATAATAAGATCAAGGAGGAGAAGATCAGGAGCGTCATGATCATGTAAATAGTGCATCACTTGCTCACCATCCGGCACGATTACTACCTCATATCCAAGTTTAATGAGTTTAATGCGATATGCATTTGATAAAAATTTATCGTCTTCAGCCACAAGTATTGTTTTCATACTTTCATTGTATATCTTTTAGAAGCGAATTCAACTCCGACACAATATCTTCTAATCTATGGTGTGCCTTAAGGAGATATTTTTTTACTCCAAGGGCAAGCATCGTCTTCACTTTAGAATCACTCGCAGAATTACTCACAATTACGATAGGAAGAGAAATTGCATGTTTTTTCATTTCTGTGACAAACTCCATACCATTTATCGATCCTAAATAATAATCAAGCCAAATAATATCAGGAGTAACGCGTAAAGAGATGAGATCGGTGAGAGCAGCAATTCCGTCTAAGTAGGGGATAACCTCAAAATTATTGAGCATAAGTTTCTTTGAGATTACCTCAAGTAGTAATCGTTCATCTTCAACCACCATAATTCTTATTTTTGTTTTCATATAACTATCAGTTAAAATATTAACTCATCCTCACTTCACCTTCTTTTTTAGCCATTCCATAAAGCGGTATAGTAAAATAAAAAGAACTTCCCTTATTTTCCTCACTAGTAAACCAAATTTTTCCTCCGGAACTCTCGATTATTGATTTTACCAGGTATAATCCCAATCCGTTTCCTTCGGTTTCTTTTTTTATTGCGTTTGTTGCACGATAAAATTTATCAAAGATATGAATATGCTCTGAAGAGGGAATACCATACCCGTTATCCGCTACTTGTACTACCATTTCGTTATTTTCTTTGGAGATAATAATAGTAATATCTTCTCCAGGTGGTGAATACTTAATAGCATTTGTCAGTAAATTTATAAAAACTTGACGGATCAGCTTTTGATCGAGAGGTATAAGGGGAAGGGATTGATGTATCGTGATGATGAGTCGTTGTTTTTTTTCATTGAGCTTCATTATAATCTCATTTTGTACTTCATCAACGATTTGTTTTAAATTAGTGGGCGAAGGTTCGATAATAATTCGTCCGCTTTCAATTCGTGAAACATTAAGAAGAGAGTTTACAAGCTCAATCATTCGATTATTTGATTGCTCTACATTATTAATAAACTCTGTCTGTTCAATTGAGAGTGGTCCAGCATCTCCATGAAGGAGCATTTCCAAAAACCACTTCATAGCAGAAAGCGGAGTGCGCAGTTGATGTGAGGCAAGTGAAATGAACTCTGTCTTCATTCGGTCTATTTCTTTTGCTTTAGTAATATCACGCTCAATTCCCACAAAAAAGAGAACATTTCCCTGTTTGTCAAGAATGGGGGACACCTGCGCCTCTGCGATATATTTTTCTCCGCTTTTTCGTCGGTTTTGAAACTCGCCCACAAAAACTTTTTTCTCTATCTTGATTCGATTCCAAAATAGTTCGTACGTTTTCTGGCCCATGTGTCCACCCCATAATTTTTTACTTCCTGCTTTTTTTGAAAATATCTCTTCTCGGGAATAACCTGTTATGCTTTCAACAGCTTTATTTGCAAAAAGTATTTTTCCGTCAGGATCTGTAATAACAATATGATCATGCGCATTCTCTACTGCTAGTTCAAACTTTTGAAGCTCGATTGCGTGCTTTTGCATCTTATCTTTTTGTTTGCTTAAATCTTCTAAGAGATTTAACATTGCCCGTTTTGTGTCCTGTGTTTTTTCAAGCTGGAGAGTGAGTTCGCTCGTTTTTTGGGAAACTTTTTTTTCAAGGTCTTGATACATTGCGGCTAGACTTTGCTGCATCTGCATCATCACATCTCCCAACTCTTCAAGTTCATCTCCTGTATCAAGGGTGAGCTTTTCATTAAATGAGCCTCTTCCTAATTTTTTAGCATGTGTTTTGAGCTGTTCAAGTGGGTTTAAAAGCTTTCGAACAATGAGAGAGATGATAATAAGCGACAGAAGAGCAGCACTAAATATTCCAAGACCTATGAGTCGAGCGATTGCATCTATCTCACCTACCACACTCCCTAACTGTACCTCTGAAATGAAATAAAATGGATAACGCTCCACTTTAGATATACTTAGGATTTCTTTGTCATGATCTATTTCATCAATATATTCAAAAGTGTGTGATACCGCCTGGGAATTTATAACTTGTTGGAGATCTTCATACCAAAGGGGTGTAATTTGTTTCCCAAGAAACGCATTACTTTTATTAAGTGTTACCTGGATTTTTTGAGATAATGTTCCCACGCTTTTCATTTCGCGGTTTTTTTTCGTTGAATAGAGAACGATACCCGATAGATCGGTCATCATATATGTACCGTCCGTTTGTTTTGAATTGCCATTAAGCGCAAAATACACAGCACTGGGATCCATTTTGATAACCACCACTCCAAGCACTTTGCCTTCAGATGAAACGACAGGGTGAGAAAAATAGTAACCCAGTTTATTTGTCATTTTGCCGAGTGCAACATCTACATAAGGTCTTCCTTTCATCGCTTCCTGGAAATAGGGACGAAACGCAAAGTTTACCCCGAGAAAGGTACGATCAGTAGAAATTTGAGCACTTCCTGTACCATCGATTAAATAGAGTGAGAGAAAATCAGGTTTTGTTTTTTGAAACGAATCAAAGAGGACCGCAATTTCACCTTTTTTTGCAACTGAAGGGAGTGATAGATACCTTACCACCTCTGATTTTGTAGCAATCATTTGAACGAAAAGTGCAGTATTGTCTAGAATATGGGTAAGTTGATGAGCATCTTCTCCATTTATAGCTTGAATTGATGCTTTTTTATTTGCAAAGAGTATTTTTTGGATTTGACTTGATACGATAACACTGATGAAGGCACCAATGGTAATAATTATGATAATAAGCCAAAACAATATCTTACTTTTAATGCTATGCCGCATATATTTATAGTACCATATAGGGATGAGCATAATTGGCATAGTCGGACCACTTGCATGCGGAAAAGGTGTAGTCGCCGATTTTCTCATTCAAAATGAAGGGTATAGTTCATTTTCTCTTTCAACACTTGTTCATGAGGAAGCAAAAAAAAGAGGATTTACCACAATCACTCGCTCACTTCTTCAAGATATTGGCAACGATATGCGGAAAAAAGAAGGACAAGACGTACTTGCTCGACGTGCAATCAAAATCCTCCACCCCACACC
The DNA here is from genome assembly GCA_964459595.1 of uncultured Gammaproteobacteria bacterium. Classification (GTDB taxonomy): domain Bacteria; phylum Patescibacteriota; class Microgenomatia; order UBA1406; family GWC2-37-13; genus JAKBEU01. The sequence continues at coordinate 55,622 of CAYWLV010000002.1, read as the reverse complement.
CTCCACCCTACACCCTAACATAATCATCGAGGGTATTCGAAATCCCGGAGAGGTGGAGTATCTAAAATCTATTCCAGGATTTATTTTAATCGCCGTTCATGCGGATCAACGCATTCGATTTACTCGCGTACTCTCTCGCGCAAAACCATGGGATCCCACCACCTGGGAACTCTTTTTACAGGTCGATCAGCGCGACTCTGGAGAGAAGGGGGTAGTTGTAGGACAACAAGTGGAAAGTTGTATGAAAATGGCAGACGTGCACATAGAGAATAATGGGACGATTGAGGAAGTGCAAATGATTATAGAGCAACGACTGCGCTTTTTACGATGAAAGGACTGCTATCCGACTTATTGATAACCATTACTGTATAACTGCTGTACACTTCTGAAACAAATACGAAATCGACAAATCCGCTACTATTTGTCTTTTTTTCTTTATTTTCCACAACCTTACCATTTTTAAATACAAGAAGCTGAATTGTTTGTCCTTCAACAGGAAGTTTTTCAACGCCTAAAGAATACTGCGTGACATACAATACATCGCTTCGTGAAGTATCAAATTTCGCTTCTGAATGAGTTCGAAGCGCTTTGCTCCAAACGCTTGACAAGGGAACATGCGCGGTCATCGACAGTGAGGCTGCATACGCACAAGAACACAGAAGAAAGAAGTAAGAAGCGAGAATAAAATAGGCAATAAAAGCCCCTACCCATCGTCCCCTACGCATAGGGGCGTAGTATACCAGAAATGGAGGTGAAAGTCCAGAGAGGGAAGGACTCTAAAGTCTAAACCAACTTAATTTTTAATTTAAAATTTCTAATTTTTAATCAAGCCTTTATTTTAAATGTTTAAAAATTAATACATTAAAAATTATTTATAAATTAATACTTAATAATTAATAATTAAAAATGAAAAATTAAAGAAGAAAAGGTGGTATTACTTTACGATTACCTTTAAAACTTGATCTGGATGGAGAGTGCTGCTTACCTCATATTCTCCTACATCGTAGAGCTGTACCAAGTGTTGCTCACTTTTTCCATATCCACGAGGAGTACGAAGGAGGGGTGTATTTGAAGTGAGTGTCATAAGCTCTTCATCACTCATATTTATGACACCTAGATAATAACTTTTTCCAACCACAACTACCTGAGGGTTAAAGTAACCTTCATTGTAGTGAACAATGGTGAGTGCCTTATTTTCGTTAGTTACAGCGGGCGGAGTGGGCTTATTTTCGATTGCTTTCTTTGTATATAAAAAAATATTTTGAGTAAACAGCCCAGGAAAGAAAAATGCGTGAGTAATAAACCCTAAAGCAAAAAAAAAGAGAGTACTAAATGTGAAGAGGAATTGTCGCTTGCTCATTTTGTAAGAGCGCGGACTGCCTTTCGAATTCGCTTACGTATGCTATACAACAGGAGTCCAATGATTATGATGAGTGCAATTATACGATACGGGATGACCGTGAATGAACCTACAGCAGTTAATGTGTCATTTTTTGTCGTGCCATAATACATTATGGCAGTCGCAGTATATTTTCCGAATAATAATTTTTTTTCGAGTGTAGATTTAATATTACGGCTCGCACCTGGAAAAATATTAGTTTGATTCACCACAAGATCTGCAATCTTATTTCCAAACATATCACTTATATTTATAAGTCCATACACTTTAGTGTGGATATTTCCTAAATTTGAAAACTTCAAATTCAAGGGAATCGGACCAAACTCAGAAAATGCTGGAGCAGTAAGTGCATCAAGAGTGAGCTGTTCTGAAACAGGTCCAGAAATTTTGAGTAAAAACAAAGAGGCAATTTCTTGACCTACAGAAGCTACTCCCACTCCCTTTGCTTCATTAAGTGCGGAAAAAACAAATGATCCATAATATCCACCAGCAACTTTGTTTGAAGGAATTTTAATTCTTGCAGTCACCTCTTTTTCTTCTCCAGGAGCCAGGGAAAATGTTTTTGGTGTGATAGTTGCCCAATTTGCTACTGAATAGGGCCCTTGGTCGGTGAGCGCAATCTGACCTTCTTCTCCTGATGCGGTAAAATCTTCAATTCGTACTGAAATTGGTATGGTGTTTCTACTTTTGTTCCGAATCTTCGCAGTAGCAACCACGGTCTGACCTGGATCTGAAGCTAGTTCTTGTGAAGGAGGGGATACTTCAAGTGACTGAACGGACGGTTGATTTTGCGCAAAAATACCAAATGTTGCAAACAAACTAATGGCCAAAACAATACCAAAAATAATGAGAAAGGGTAATACTATCCGATGTTTTTTAAGTGTCATGCGCTCGCAATAGATTAATAGGTCGGTGTTGCAACCAATATGACTGTTCCCGAATACGAACCGGAAGGTTGCAAAGCGTTAACCTCTGCTTGCCATCCAATTCGTGTTGTCAGCGATGTGGTACCTGCAGCATTATACACTACTTCACTTGCTGTGGTATCAAGACCTGCCCATTTTGGTGCACTCGTAGTAAACCGAGCAGCTGTACCTGTTCCAAGTGTTGCATCCTCTGTGGTATATCCGAGAAACCCAGTGTTTACGTTTGCTGAGGATCCCGCAGGTGAAGACCATGATGTAGGGGAAGCATTTGTGCCGGTGAAGTAATCAATATTTTTTGATCCATCCGATAATGGTGGATCGGCGAGAGCGTTTATCGTAATAGTAAATCCGCCACTTGCATTTGTAATTACGGTTGTATCAATAGCACCAATCTTAGTGCTACCTGAGGTGAGTGTTCCAAAGGGTATGGTTGTTGCTGTAGTTGTGATGTTTGTTGTTGCTGTATTGACTGTTCCTCCCGATGAAACTGCTGCCACACTAAAGCTAAAGGTTGGATCAACCGATGCCGTCATGGTGATTGAAGTAGAAGTGAGTGTTGCAAAAGCTACGGTTGAGGAGTCAATTGCACTTGCTCCTCCATCTTTGGTGGTAATACGGACAAATGTGGTAGTATCAGCTGAAGTAGGATTCGTAATTCCAGAATTAAATGGCACAACTACAGCTACGGCAGACTGTGCGGAAGGGGTTGTAACGGTGAGCGTAGCGGTACATGCAGTATTACCAGTTCCAGTACAAGTTGCACTTGTACCCGTGGCAGAATATCCGGTTCCCGCAATATTTGTCACGGTTCCGAGTGTGGGCGAAGCAGTGAGTATCATTCCGGTCGGAGCAGTACAAGTTCCAGATGCTGCTGTGCAAAATTGAAAATCAATCGTTTTTATTGATGTAGCAGTGGGAGTGGTAAAAGTAAATGTATGAATTGATGCAACTCCTGCCCGGGAGTCGCTAATAACATCTTTTGCACTTGTTAAAGTAGCTGCGAGAATCTGTGTGGTGTATATTTGCATAACCAATACACCAACAACCCACACAATCAGTGTTAAGGAAATAAATCGTACCTGTTTCATGCTCATAATATATACATTAAATACAATTTACTCATACCTTGTCAAGTACATTTAGTAGGTGGGCGTTGTAACAATAATAACATCTCCCGAATAACTTCCTACAGGCTGTAACCCATTCACTTCCACCTGCCAGCCCAGTCTAGTGGTTTCACCTGATGCAACAGCACTTCCATTACATACCACTTCATACGGTGTAATATCAAAACCAGCCCATTTGTTTCCACTAAATCGAGCTGCTGTGCCGGTGCAAAGTGATGTATCTTCTGTTGAATAGCCAAGAAAACCAGAATTCACGTTTGGAGTAGACCCTGCAGGAGAACTCCAGGTAAGTGGGAGGGAGTTTGGTTCAGTGAATGAATCGATATTGTTGGTGCTATCAGTAAGTGGAGGATTACTAGATTTAACTGTCACAACATAGCCATTTGTTGAATTGGTGACCACAGTGATATCATGTGCGGCAACTTTTGAAACACCGGTTGCAAGAGTACCAAATGGTATTGAGGTGGCTGTGGTAGAACTGAGATTAATTGATTGTCCATTCACAGATCCTGTAGTGACCGCGGCAAGTGAGACGCTAAAAGTGGATCCTACTTCTGCGGTGATAGTAAGAGACGTAGTACCCAGTGTTGCAAAAGCTACGACCGTTGAGTCTATAGTTGTTGAGCCACTGTCTTTTGTAGTAATTCGCACAAAAAATGAGGAGTTGATTGTGGATGGATTGGTGATAGAGGAATAGGGAATGGAAATAGCGGTGCCTGATCCAATCGACGCTGGAGTTGTAACCGTAAGTGTTATTGTCCCATTTACCGATACGTTTGATGTGCTTGTGCTAAGCCCCGTAATACTGCCTTGTGTTGCTGACGTAGTTGTTATTCCGGAGGGCGTGGTACAACTTCCTGAGGGAGTGGTGCAGTATAACATCTCAACTGTTTGTATGGTGCCCGTTGTACCAGTAGTGAAGGAGAAGGTATGACTCACGCCGCTTTGTCCTGCACGTGAATCACTTATTGTCACTTTAGAGCTTGTGAGTGCGCCTGCAAATACTGAAGAAATAGAACGGAGAACGAGGAACAGAGAACATAAGACGCCTATTATAATAAGTGTAGATTTTTTTTTAGTGTTCCAAGTACTTCGTTTCATGTTCCAAATTATCCCTTAATTAATATCCGAGCAGCCTTTTTAATCTGCTTTCTTTTTCTTATCATACTAATACCTGCTGCAGTACATAGTACCAAAATAATCGACTGCTGTACGGGAAAGATAATAAACGAAAATGATTTTTTTTGAGATTTGCCATTGCCCAATGCAACATACAGGTCCGCGTTATAAAACAGTTGAGTGCCCTGACTTACAGTAAAAGTCGAGTTCCATATTCGCTTTTTGCCTGGAAACACAAGGCGTTCTTCAAGGGGGATTACTTCGCTTTTCCCAAAAAGCGGATGGATTTTCAGAAATGGCTTTGCTGAAATATGATTGAGCGATGTATTTTTCACTTGAAAGGGAAGGTGAAGTGTTTTTGACTCTGAAATAAAATCACTTGTTCCTGAAGTGAGAATTTCAATTGAGCTGAGAGGAACATCATTTACTCCTACAGACCCCAGAAGGAGAGCGGCAACTTTTGTTGTAACCTGAGACCCTGAATTATTTTTTACAGACGTGAGTGGCTCGATATATATCATGCCGTAGTACCCACCCAATGCAATTGATTTGGGAAGTGTGATACGAATAGGAACTATCTCCTTACTTCGTGCAGGTATAAGGAGTGAGCTTTTTGAAATCGAGACCCACTGCTGCATGCTTTGAAGGGGAGTGGGGTCGTCATTTAAAAAAAGGGGCTCAAACTGCAAGCGAACGGGAAGCGGTGTGTCACCATTATTTCCAATGGTGAGGAGGGGAGTGGTGGTTTTTCCAGGCGAGAGCGCAATATTCATGATTGATGGATAGACAGTGATAGAAGAAGCATATGCAGGAGGAGAAACAAGAAGACAGAAGATAGAAGACAGAAGAAAGAATTGAAGCATTTTGTAATACATTTTTGTTTTCATTTTTTTCTTACTTTTTAATTCTATCTTCTTACTTCTAATACGTCGGAACTGCTATATATACTACGGTCGTTCGATATTGCCCTGCAGTGGTTGACGAAGAAGCAGTAACTCGATAAGAAATCGTAAACTGTTCGTTTATAACTGGTGAGGAAATTGGACTTGCGTGATCGGCAACTGGGTCGCCAGGAGTAGTTGTACCAAAACCAGCATATTTTGCGCCCCCATTGGTAAAGCGATCGGCTGTGCCCCCAGTCAAACTACTGTCAGAGGTGGTATAGCCAAAACCAGTGGACGACCACGTAGTAGGAGTTGCATTTGTCCCAGCATAGTTTCCAATTGTTTTTGACCCGTCCACGGTGTGAGTGAGTGGCTGTGTTTCATATCCATATACAATATACCCATTGTAAGCATTTGTGGAGGTAGTAAGCACAGTGCTTTGCGTAGAGTCGGTATAAGAGTTACCGGAATTTAAATTTGAAAAAGTAATTGAAGCAGAATCAACACCAAAAGTGAATGTGGGGTCAAGTGTTGTTCCGGCTGTCCCTGGTCCCCAACCACTTTCTGTGAAGTTGCCCTGTCGTGCTTTTACGAATATCGTATATGTGGTGTTATTCTTTAGATTGGTAACATCAAATCCAGTTGAATCTCCCCATCCAACAGTGAGTCCTCCGGTGTAGGGGAGCCAATCTTCACTCCCGAGTGCCGCTCCAATTGTACGATCGTTTTGTACATAATAAGTTGAGGTACCATCGGAAAGCGAGATTGCAAAAAGAGTATCGGATGGATTATTGCCAGTTTGTACAACGACATGAAGTCTATCATAGTTACTTCCCGGATTGGTTACGGTCGGTCCCGGTGGAACTGCAGCGAGGAGCGTATAGACAAGTCCTCCTCCGGCGATGTAGGTGGTAGAACTTGATGTAGCCATATCGATTTCGCCTGCTGTTCCAAAAAGCGAGTAGGTGGTGGAGTCGATTGAAGAATCGCCACCTGACCCAAATCCATACTCTTTAAGTTCATAGGTGGTGCTTTGAGGACCGGCAAAGACACGTGATGAGAAGTGAGAACAGAATACAGAAGAAAGCAGACAGAGGACAGAAGAGAGAATAATGAGTGATGTCAATTGTCTTTTTTTATTGTTACTATTTTGTTTCATTCTTTCTTCTGTCTTCTAACTTCTAGACTACACCTTCGTATAATATGTCGATCTTCCTTTTCCAACAGCAAAAATAAGCCCACTATCTGCAAGTTTTGCAAGGTCACGAGAAGCGGTGATTTGCGAGACTTTGCACTTTTTTTGAATAACCCGATTACTAATCTTCGCTCCAGGCACTGCAAACAAATTCATAATATGCTCCTGCCGTTCGTTTAAGGTGAAAGAAGGGTGTATGCGAGGCGCTCTCTGTTTTTCTTGCACTAATAGAACTGATTTTTGAACGGCCGTGAGACTTCTTTGGCAGACATATTCAAGCCAAGAAGTAACATTTTCTAAACGGTTTGACTGAAGGATCATATTTTTGTAGTTTGTGATATCTAGCACATACTGTTCTTCATATACCGGGAGGCGGCGAAAATCATAGCCATATTTATACATAAACAAAAGAAACACCATATGAGCAAACTGCTCGTTAAACGCGCTAAACGGTGAGAGCGAGAGAATGAGTATCTGAGCAAGGGAAGCCTGGATGATTGGATGTTCTGGGTTAATTTGAATATACTGTAGACTCGCCTTAAGCTCACTTTCGTCGCCAATAAGCGTCTCCTTCGGAAATATTGTTTGATAAAACTCAAGCAGGTCGTTTGGTTCTACAGTTTTTTGGTTTACCAGCCAATGATGATACAAAAAGTCTAATGCATGCCGATAACTCTCTATCTCAGTAATGAAGGGGAGGGGATCCTTGTTATTGTGGAGAAAATAGTTGTTTAATTGGGAAACGCTCACCACGCGACCACCAAGAGCAAGGAGATGATGGATTTTGAGAATGCCACTCTCCCACTGAAGCTGGAGTTCGCTTTGCGGAGACAGGGGAATGAGAAGGAGCTGTTTGTGGAGCTCATCCAACGTTTGAATAGAGGAAGTGAGCATGAGCGAACGAGTATAGGAAAGGCTTTTCATACGGTATTACAAACGTATCATAATCTTATCATCCTGTCAAGAGTCCTGAATTGAGGCGGAAAAATGATGGAATTGGAGGAAGTGATAAGAATAAGATAAGAATAATTAAGGCGAAACCATATAATCGATATTTTTAGTATAAAAATTATAAAGGTTATGCTAGCAATCTAAAATATGATTAATGATTCGATTAAGATAAGAATAGGAGTAGTTTGACATGGCTTCTTCATGCCTGTTATTATAATAATGTATTAATACAATTTCTAATTAGATTGTCAAAATGCTCCGAAATATTACATTACAAATAGAAGCAAGAAGTAAGAAGATAGAATTAAGAATACTACCTGCTTTTTTTGTATTTTGTCTTCTGATTTCTTACTTCTTTTTTATAGCTTCTCCAGCATACGCTACAGCAGGAATTTATCGCACCATAAACTTTCAGGGAAAGGTAGTGAACAAAACGGGGGGTACTAACATCTCAAACGGCAGCTACTCATTTGTGTTTAAGCTGTATGATGATCCAACCGCTGGGAATCAACTTCCCACAGGCACCCCGTGGAGCGAAACACAGTCACTCACCGTGACCGATGGTATTTTTCGTGCAACGCTTGGTTCCTCAACCGCAATCCCAACAGCTCTCGACTTTAATAGCGATACAATTTATCTCAGTATTACGTTCAATGGAGAATTATTTGGATCACGAATTCGCCTCACAGCAGTGCCTTATGCATTTAATGCAGAAAAAGTGAGCGGCCTCACCGTAACCAGCACCACAGGCACGCTCACCATTCCAAGTGCCACAACCGTTGCATTTTCGGGAGCTAACAACCTCACATTTACAACATCAAACATCACAAATGCAACTCTGCCATCAGGCAGTATAACCCTCGCAGATACAACCTCTACGCAGACCCTTACTGGGAAGACGATAGGATCAACCGGTCTTATTTTTAGCGGTGCAAGCTCTGATATCACTACTGCTTCAAACGAAGACCTCACCTTTGCTCCCAATGGGACGGGAATTGTATCGATTCAAAGCAGTGCCACGGCTTCAGCAAACATCACCATGGGAGGTCAACTTCAACTGGGGCGATTTGGAAGTGAGCCAACACAACTTGGGGTGGGGAGTATGTACTACAACAGCTCTACCAATAAATTTCGCTGTTATCAGAACGCTGCATGGACCGACTGTATTGGATCTGGCGTTGGATCAAGTGCTTTCTCTGACATTACCGGCTCCACTAACACTACTGCTGCAATGGTGGTGGGAACGGGGGCATCATTGAACTTTACGGGTTCTGGGACCATTAATGCATCAAGCTTACTTTCGGGCACTTGGGCTATTCCGGGAACTATTGGTTCCACTACACCCAATACAGGAGCCTTTACTAATTTAAGTTCAAATGGCAATTTCACGCATTCTGGAACTGGGACATTCGGAACAGGGACTGGCGCTGTATCACTAAATGGAGACGTAACAATTGCTACTGCAAAAAATCTAACTTTTACGTCTGGAGCAGGTGTGATTACTCAGAATTTTTCAGGTACTACAACCACAGCTCACACGCTAAACGTCAACAACCTCACCACAGGAAACGGACTACTTATCAGCTCAACTTCAACCGGACTTACGACAGGCAACTTGCAGTCGATTGATTGGAGCCCAGGCGCAGTTTCTGCAACAGGAGATCTTCTCTCCATTAATGTTGGTCCAAATGCAATCATTGGGAATATTCTTGATTTGAAAGACAATGGAGGGACTGTACTTGGTGTTTCTCAAACAGCCGTAACATCAAATTTACCAGCTAATTTTACTGCTGCAGGCGACGTCGGAATTGCATATGATATCAACTTCACTAACCCCATCACTTCCTTCATAAAATCAGCTGCACCATTATATATTGTGTCAGGTGAGGTATTCAACTCATCCGATCTAACGATACGGACGTATAATTCTGGAAATGTTATAGTCGACTCACACCTCTCTGTATCCAATCCTTCAGTCACGGGAAAAGCACTTTCCATTTTTAACCAAACAGAAATACAAGACATTTTTACAGCATCTGCATCAGGCACACCAAAATTTACTATCGATTATAGCGGGTCAGCAACAGCAGCGGCTAACTTAACAATGGGGGGACAGCTATTACTTGGACGGTTTGGAAGTGAACCAACGCAACTTGGGGTGGGGAGTATGTACTACAACAGCTCTACCAATAAATTTCGCTGTTATCAGAACGCTGCATGGACCGACTGTATTGGAGCGGGAGGCACACCGAGTTGGGATTCAATCACAGCTCCTGGGGGAAATCTAGCACTTAGTATGGGGAGCAATACATCAACATTTACGTATGGTGCGACCACATCTACAAATAATCTGTTTAATCTGACAGACACAAACTCCAACACCGGTACAGGTTATCTTTTAAACCTCACGACCGGAACAAGTTCAACACTCAAGCCACTTCACATTGCAGCCGCGGGAACTGAAGCATTGTATGTAAATGCGAGTGGAAATGTGGGAGTAGGAACTTTGACGCCTACAGCAAAACTCGATATTACAGGTTCGGCATCTTTGTCGGGAACTTTAACTGTTGGAAATGGAACAACAAACGCAATTCAATCGCCTTACGGCCCCCTGACCTTAAACTATAAATCAGGTCTTAATGCATGGACAGCAGGTCTAACTATTCAAGATTCGACAGGAAATATAGGTATAGGAACAACTACACCAACTTCAAAACTTCATATTGCTGGAAATGTAACAATTGGAGCACAAGCAGACTCAGCTTCAACAGGGAGTAGTACTTCCAGTCTCAATTCTGCTGCGGGAACATTTGGTTCAGATACTTCAATAGACAAAGTCAATGCATCAATTGTATTTAGAGGTAAATTATTTATTGCAACAGCAGAAACTAACGCAGCTGGAGTGTATAGATATGACGGAGGAACAACATGGACGCTCGTAACAAATGCGGTAGGTAAGGCTGTTTCTGGAGATGCAACAGATGCTGATGCATTTATTATGGCAGTACATAATGATCAACTGTATATTGCTAATCAAACGGGAACAACAACTGGAGCAATTTATCGAAGTAGCACAGCAGATACTACTTCTGACTCATTTACGATGGTAAACGCTACGCGCGGCACATCGGGTATGAGTCAAACAACGATAACTGGTTATACCGATATGACTGTATACAATGGGAATCTAATCGTTGCAACACAATTAGCAAATTTAGCGGAAATAGGAAGGTATGATGGTGGTTCAACATTTACTCAAATAAATGCCACAGACGGAAAATCGGTAGCTGAAACAACAGCGGATAAAGATGGTTTCTTACTGAAAGTTTATAATGGATATTTATATTCAGGAGCAATTACGGGAGCAGCAACTGCTATAGTTGCCGCATATTCTGGTAACGGTACTACATGGTCCCACTTAAGCGGGACTACCGGAGGCGGTGCATTTGGTGCAGAAACAGGCACGTCTGATGTAACAAGTATGGTAGTGCACAACGGCTCTCTTTTTATTGCAATGAGCAAAACAGCGGGTAATGCTGCTGCAGTGTACAGACTTAAAACTAGCATTCCCGTAGCAAACGTAGCAGCAAACTTTTTGCGAGTAAATACAACTGTAGGAAAGCTTATTGCCGGTGATGCTGCCGATCAAGATTCAATCATTTTAGCAGTTTACAATGGAAGATTATATGGAGCATCTGCAACCGGTGCGAGTACTGCAGCATTGTACGAGTATGCAGAAGTTGGATCAGGAGCGACAGATTGGACTTTAATGACTTCAACTCGAGGAACATTTGGTGCTGACACCTCAATTGATGGTATAACTTCTCTTGTACAGTTTAATGGCACACTTTACATGGGCACAAATGAGACAAATGTTGCATCAATATATACGTGGACAAAAACAGCACAAAATTCATATACATTAAGATTTGACTCTGGCTCTTCAAATTATGGAGAGATTTCATTTGTAGGAAATAGACAACTTTCAGAAAGCTATGGCCATATGGGAACATTTGATTTTTCTAACGCAATTTCTATTTCCACTGGTGCGTTCGATTATGCAGAAGACTATCCTACACTAGACAGTACTTTAGCTGAAGGTGAAATTGTGTCAGCCGACCCTGAACGTCCCGAGCATGTGGTGAGAGCATCGCAGGAGGGGAGTATTCTTGGCATTGTGTCAACCAATCCTGGATTCCGCCTCTCAAGCAATGTAGTGCCAGACACAGGTGCAAAATGGGTGCCGATTGCACTTGTGGGGCGCGTTCCCGTGAAAGTAACCACTAGCAATGGACCTATTGCAATTGGCGACTCTATTGCGATGAGCTCAATTCCTGGAGTAGGTATGAAGGCAGTAAAGTCGGGGTATATTATCGGGCAAGCACTCTCTGCATATTCAGGCGAGGGAGTGGGCACCATTACAGTGTTTATCAAAAACTCACTTTCTCAAGGACAGTTTAAAGGAGGGGTCGATATCCTCGCTACTCTTGCCACAGCCTCCGCATCGATGACCGAAGCATCATCTTCTGCACTGCTTTCCGAAATCTATACAGACCGAGTGGTGTCGGGACTCATTATTGCCGACAGAATAGAGGCAAATCATATCAGTGGGCTGGACGAGATGAAAGATGAACTTTCCCTTCTGAAGTTTAAGGTGTCCACTCTTGAGGCGCAGCTCGTACTCCCACAAGGAACTGCTTCGGCCTCACTTGTTGGTCTTGATCGCTATGAAAATAATATTATTCCTTCTCCTTCTGGACTCACCTTACTGGGAAAAACAACAGTATACGGCCTCAATGTGATTGATAAACTCACGCTCGGACTCTTAACCATTGAGTCGGATGCTTCAGCAAGTGGAAGTATTCAAACCACCCTTGCTCCTCTCAAACTCCAAAAAGATTCACTTGGCAACCTAGAAATTATGGGAAGTAAGATTATAATCGACACGATGGGAGCAATGACAGTGAGAGAGTCCATAACAACTTCCGAGTTAAAGACAACCAAACTAACCATTCTTGACACAAAAGATGCAACAAATGGAGCGGTTTTGGCCAGTTCAACAGGAAGAGCTGAAATACCCATAGGTCAGACAAGTGTTGTGGTAGCCACTGCAGCCGTGAATGAGCGCTCACTTATTTTTGTCACACCGGTCACTATTCCTGTTGGTGTTTCTGCAAAACAAGTAGGAGATTCATCGATTGAAATCACTATCTCAACTCCCATGACTGAAGTAGTGCGGGTAAACTGGTGGATAATTAACTAAATATACGATACCATGAATATATCAATCTATGAAAAAATCTTTGAGAGTGATTGCTGTTCGTGTCATCGCTATATTACTCCTCCTTTCTCTCTCATTTACGTATTTTTATTTTGCAGCAAAGAAAACAAATGCAGCATGGTTTGATGATGGATGGAGATATCGAGTTGCCATTCCTATTTCAGCTCATACATCGCTTGAAACAAATGTATATCTCGCACTCACCGGCGCCAATGGGATCGACACTTCAGACACCACAAAGTTTCAAACAGACTGTGGAGATATTCGATTCACCGATAGTAATGGAAACATACTCCCGCATTATCTCACGACAGCATGTGGACTAGCACAAACTGGGTTCAATGTTTTTTTTGATTCATTCCCAGCTGGAGCGCAAACAATATATTACTACTACGGAAATGCTGGTGCACCAAACGGCTTCTCCCTTCAAAATTTCCCTGTCGCGGCGACGGGTGTTACGCTTGGTTCTCGTGGAACAGAAACTTCAGCTCCAGCATCACCAATTGTATTTTTTAAATTTGATGAGGGATATGGTCAAACTATCAGTAATTCACTTTCAACTAGTTACACCGGTACACTTGGACCAGATGCAACAAGCACAAGCACTGATCCTTCATGGGAAGGGGAGGAGTTATGTGTTTCTGGAAAATGTATCCACTTTGTAAGTACAAGTTCTCAATATATAAACGTGAGCACTTCTGTATCTTCAGTTAAATCGATAGGATTTTGGGTGCGCCCCACTTCCACCACCACATCTCTTGTGGTGCTAAACGGCGCTGCAGGAAACGCATCACTGAGCGCAACGTCTGGAACACTTTCTGCTGGAGCTGGATTCACCTCTCCCACTATCTATGTAAATGGAGTAGTATCTTCAACAATTTCTGCAAACACATGGAATTATATTACCGTGACAACCGGAACCGGGATAACCGCAAGCAATATCATGTTGGGGAGAGTAAATGCAGGATATTTAAATGGATATATGGACGAGGTAAAATTATATGGTGTTGCGCTTTCAACATCTCAGATTAAAGCAAATTATGCTGCCGGAATGGGGAAAATAGGAGCTATCAAAGGCTCATCTGTTTCTTTAGGATCTTCTCAAGCCTCTACAAATGCATTATCTAATGGACTTATTGGATTTTGGAAAATGGAGGAGTCTTCAGGAAATCCAGTTGATAGTTCAGGAAACAGTGTTACACTCACCAATAATGGAACTACACCTTTCACGGCCGGTAAATTTGGTAATGGGGCGGGTACGTTTAATGGTTCATCTCGCTACTTTTCAACTGCCACATCACTCAGTATTCAAACCGTTTCGTTTTGGGTATATCCAGCTGCCACCACCGACAACTTCATCCATTTTGCAAGTGGAAAGTATATCTCAGCCACCTCAGGTACCGTTTCGGCAACAGGGCTCACTAACCCCACTATTTTTGTCAATGGAGTACAAACATCAACAATTGTCGCAAATACTTGGCAACATATCACTATTGTGGATACAACAGCCATCACGGCAACGGCTTTTGAAGTGGGAAGAGCAAATGGAGCATATATGGCAAATGGAAGTAGTATCGACGAGGTGCGCATCTATAGTCGTGCATTATCCTCAATAGATGTTAGGCAACTTGCATTTTGGACACCGGGGCCTTTTGCATACTGGAAATTTGATGAAAATTCAGGGACTTCTGTAAATGATTCATCCGGTAATAATTACAGTGGTTCCCTGTTGGGGGGAATGGGGAGTTCCAGTTGGGTTCAAGGCAAAGTGGGAAGTGGGCTGAGCTTTGATGGAATAGATGATCATATTAATATTTATTCATCTGGATTTGATACTTCTTTTAATCATTTAAGAGGTTCAATATCTGCATGGATACGAATTCCCACCGCTTCACTGTGGGCGGATACAAGTAGCAATAGGGCAATTATTCAACTTGCAGAAGACACATCAAACTTTATCGTAATTAGAAAAACTACAACTCCAAATCAACTTGCTTTTGTATATACAGCCGGAGGAGTTTCCGTAAGCACGTTATACTCCACTTCTCGAACCGACTGGTTTCATGTTGCTCTGACATGGGATAAGCTTGCTGACTTGACAAATTACTATGTAGATGGGACGCTCATAGATTTTGATACTGGACTAGGGACCTGGTCAGGGACCGGTGCACTAGGAGCAACACGAGCAAATATAGGGTCCAGACTGTCAGATGGAACTGATCCGTTTCAAGGATTTATTGACGATGTTAGAGTCTATAACTTTCCAATTACATCGGGTTCAGTGTCAGGAGCGATGACAAGTGGTAGAGGAGTGAGCGGATCTTCAATGGGGACCCCCATCGCCTATTGGAAACTTGACGAAGGATATGGAACGAGCGTACAAGATAGCACATCTAATACAAACATACTCACCTTAAGTACAACATCATGGACGACTGCCGGAAAATATGCATCAGCCTGGAACGGCACCGGTGCGCTCTGGATGGCGCAGTCCGCCGACGACTCAGACTTTGATTTTGCTGCCTCTGATGACTTTGCGATTTCAATGTGGTTTAAGTCAGACTCCGCCACCAATCCAGGAGCGGCTGCATCACAATTTCTCTTTGGAAAGGGAACTATTACAAATACAGGAACTGTAGGGTACACCGTTTATGCCGATAGCAACGGAAAAATAAATTTTGGAATCCGATCCACAAGTGGCGTGTGGGGAGCTTCAAGCCCCGGCACTCCGACTCCAGAAGATGTGGTTACTTCAACCTCTGATATTTATGATGGCACTTGGCACCATATTTTAGCTACAAAAACCGGCACCTCTCGCATTGATCTATATGTGGACGGCAAACTCAACGCATCGGATACGTCACTCACTGCAACAGCCACACTTGCGAATGCAATTGTGCTTCGTGTAGGAGATGATGATAGTGATGCAACAAACTCGTTTGCAGGTGATTTGGATGAGATAAAGGTGTTCAGAGGCGCACTTACTGCAGATCAAGTGAACCTTCTCTATAATAACACGGCAGCAATTCAACTCGGGGGCAAGTCTACATCATCAGCTGGAATTCCAGATCAATCTGCACAACGAGCATACTGTCCTCCTGGAAACACGGAAACAAACTGTGGATCAGGTGATCCCACTCCTATTGGATACTGGAAACTGGATGAATCAGCATGGAACAATAACTGCTCCACTGCCACCGTTTTTGATTCGTCTGCCAATGGCAATAATGGAACTGCATGCCCTGCATCAACTGGACCTGTGGGAAATAGCATAGGAGCTCGGGGGAGGGCGGGAAATTTTGATGGGACAGATGACTATCTTGATGTGGGCGATGTTACATATTCTGATTCAATTTCGATAGAAATGTGGATACAACTACATGCCGTAGACAGTATCACATGGAAAGATATTGTTTTAAAGCGAAATAGTACAGGTGTAACAGCAGGGAGTAACGAGTTTGAACTGGCAGTCAATAAAGACAGAAATATTATCTGGAATGCATGGGACTCTGGGGGAACTGGTATTGTAAATGCAGTGGGTAATACAGCTCTTAATTTAAATCAGTGGTATCATGTAGCAATTGTCCATTCAGGAAGTGGAGGAAATTCCACAATTTATTTAAATGGAAATATAGATAGCATTACAACAAATTCTGCACTAACATTAGCAAACCTTAACTCAAAACTACAATTTGGTGCAAGATCTGCGAGCAATGATTCACGCTATTTTAATGGGTTGATCGATGATGTGGTATTTTATTCTTATGCACGTACACCAGCACAAATTGCCTGGGACTATAATCGGGGCGCACCTCTTGCATGGTATAAATTTGATGAATGTCAAGGGACAACGCTTTACAACTCAACATTAACGGGAACCGGTATCTCAGCTGGAATTCATGGTGCATTTACCGTTACCACAAATACCGCAGGTATATGCGACTCATCCACACCTTCTGACGCTTGGTATTTGGGCACTTCTGGAAAATATAACTCAGCTCTCGGACTAGATGGAAATGATTATGTGACTTTGACTGATACCACAAACTATGCTTTTTCATCAATTTATCAAGATTTTGCTGTATTCGCATGGGTGAAACGAGCTGCAACAGGCGTGAATCATTTTGTGGTAAGTAAGGAAGATGCTGCAAACGATGGGTGGAATATGCAAATAACGAGCAGCAACCTTGTTTCCTGCGCAGTAAACAATAAGGTATTTACCTCAACCTCAACCATAGACACAAATTGGCATCATATAGGGTGTGTCGTAAATAGAGCAGGGAATGGCCAGGTGTATATAGATGGAAATCCTGATGGGACTCCTGTTGCAATAAGTTCTACAGCTCTGTCACTTACCACCACAACAACAACTATTGGAGCTCGTAACTATACTCCAACCGGTACATATTTTAACGGCTTAATCGATAATGTCCAGATATATGGCTACTCACCATCAACGACACAGATTAAACTTATATACAATCAATCAAGTGCAGTACGTTTTGGTCCGATAACAGGGCAGCCGTAGTGGTATCATAAATATGATATGAAAAAAAATATTCTCATTCTTATCGGAATCGTTTTTATTGTTGGTGTAGTAAGTGTTGGAATGGTGAGTTTTCAAAAGAAACCAACTCCCAAAAAGAATGCAATAAATGCAAATGACTCAATTATTCAAAACGTATCGCGCCTGTACGATATCCCAAAAAATGAAACACCCACAATCGCCACTGTGTCGGATAAGAGTAAGCTACAAAAGCAAGCATTTTTCGAAAAAGCAGAGAATGGAGACGTGGTTCTCATCTATGCAGAGGCAAAAAAAGCAGCTCTGTACCGACCTTCCCTGAACAAAATCATGGAGGTAACTACTCTTGCCATTCAATCCCCACCAATCACACCGTCAGCTGCTCCACGTCGATTCTCTGTAAGTATTTTTAACGGCACACCAACAAAGGGACGTGCTGCGTTAACTGAGGAAAAATTAGTTGCCGCATTTCCATCAAGTACGGTCGTTGAAAAAAAGGATGCCGTAGGAAACTATACAAAAACGCAGATAATCGATATTTCAGGAAATAATTCAGGTGAAGTAAAACAATTAGCTACACTGTTTAGCGCTCAAATAACAACTCTTCCCCCCGTTGAACACATCCCAGAGGGAGACATCCTAATTATAGTGGGAGAATAAGTTTACGGAAACATCACTTTTTCGTCGGCTCGCTCGTAGGAAAAAAGCTCTTCTGGCTTGAACCAGAGTGCAACTTCCTTTTCCCCATCTTCAACAGCATCAGATGCGTGGATAGCGTTACGCAAAGGTCTCATTGACTCATTTGCCAGGTCGATTGAGTCGTGTGAAAAGTCTCCCCGAATCGTGCCAGGGGCTGCTAATACGGGAATGGTGTTTCCTGAAATCTTTCGAATGATTTCGATACATTCATATCCCTCAACAGCCATAATAAGCACAGGAGATTCTTGAAAGTAAGTGACGAGCCATCCTTTTACGATTTTTCCAATGGAAATAGCGTCATCTGTTTTGAATACGATTTTTGGATCTACTCCCTTTGCTGCGCAGTTTTTTAACGTTCGTTGTCCTACTTTTTCAAACCATGCATCGGTTGAAGGATAGTGAGCAATAACGGTAGCCGAATCTGCTTTTTGAAACTTGAGTCCAATGATGGTGAGTCCTACCTGTTCGAATCGCTTTGTGATTGTGCCGGAAAGACCTCGTTGCACGGCATCGGGCTTTATTATTAAAAGGGCTTTTTGTTTTTTCATAGTTATTTAGTTAAATATAAACTATCAACTTCACGAGTATAGGTTTCGAACTTTGTATCTTTAAACCAATATTCAATTTCACGATTTGCTTCGTCCGCGCTTCCTGAAGCATGTACAAATGTTTTTACAACACGATTGAGGGGAGCTGAAACGGTTGAGGAGTCATATGAATATGTTGCATGCAAGGTGCCCGGTTCTGCAAGAGCAGGAATCGTGTGGCCTCGCAGTTTTCGAGCGATTGACACTGCATTTGGTCCTTCAAATACCATTGCAACAATCGGTCCTTCTTGCCAATAGGAGACAAGTCTGTCGTAGACAAATGTGCCTAGCTTAAGGGGGTCTGTGGTGCCCATTGCTTTTTGTACGTCTGTTCCTGCTTGCTTAAAGCTCGCAAGTGTTTTATTTCCCATTTCTGTAATCCATTCTGGGGTTCCGGGATAGTGATTTTTTATTACATCTGCTTCTGGTTTCACCATTTTTGCAGCTAATAGTTTGAGTCCAGTACGCTCAAACGTTTCGATAATAGTACCAATTAATGCGCGTTTTACTGCATCTGGTTTAATGATAAGAAGCGTGCGTTCCATAACGGTTATAAAGTATTAATAATTGTTAATAGTTCTTCAGTCACTTTTTCTTTTGTCTGTTCGCCTTTTACTCGCATCCATTTTGCCCAGACGTTTCTTTTTACAAGATCTTTATACTTTTCGTACGTTTTTCGGATAAATGAGTGATCATTTTCCCTAAAATTCTTCTCTTTATTCTCTCCATATTTCCATTTGATAGCGGTGTCGGGCGAAACGTCCAAGTATAACACAGCATCGGGTTTGACGATACCAAAATCATGCGCATATTGAAGAGCTTTTCGCTCATCAAACCCTTCAAGGGTTTGGTAGCAAAGCGTTGTTGAGAAGTATCGATCTGCAATCACCACATGATCTTTCATCTTTTCTTTGATTAGCTCTTTATCAAATACAAATTGAAGTGTATAGAGAAGAAACTGCTCATCTGCACTGTGCTTAATTTTATTTTCATACAGAAAGGTCTGAATCATCTTTCCAACAGGGGTATCGTAATGTGGAAATTTTATATAGTATGGTTTTTTACCCTGTTTGGTGAGAGAAGTAATGAGTGCAGTGGCTTGTGTTTCGCACCCTGCTCCGTCAATACCTTCAATAACGATAAACATAATAGTATAATTATACCCTATATTCAGTCCTCGTAGTTCAACGGATAGAACGAGCCCGTCCTAAGGGCCAAATGGTGGTTCAATTCCGCCCGAGGACACAGTCTGATACAATAACTACATGACTCATCATTTTAAAAAGGAATATGTATATCTTCTTACTCTTCGCACCATTGGTAACTTCTTAATTTTATCTTCTATTTTTTTTATTGCCCGCACTCTTTATGAACCTGTTCATCAAGAGATTCGATTTCTAGTCGATAAATGGAACAATAGAATCTATATAGTGGCGACAAAAGAAGATGAGCTAAGCTTTTCGCTCCAAAATGGTTCATCCAGCAAAGGATCTCTCACAAAAACGATAAACGGAAAAACAGCACATATTCTCATTCCAGAAGACCCTTCATTTAGCGTGGTCATTCCCAAAATTGGCGCAAATGCGCGTATAATTCCCAATATTGATACCTCAAACGAACGTGAGTATTCTGAAGCACTTAAACATGGTGTTGCGCAAGCTCAGGGTACTGCATTTCCGGGAGAAGGGGGGCATATTTTCTTGTTTGCTCACTCAACAGATTATTGGTGGAATGTGAGTGCCTATAATGCTGTGTTTTACTTATTAGGCAAATTAATTGTAGGAGATGACGTAAATATTTTTTACAAAGGCGAACGATTTGTGTATCGTGTGATTGAAACAAAAATTGTCGATCCATCTGAAGTTGAATATATCACGCGAAAAACAAATCAAGAGTTTCTCACTCTCCAAACTTGTTGGCCTCTCGGGACAACATTTAAGAGGCTTCTGGTCTTCGCTACGAGAGTTGCGAACTAGAGAGACACTGGATTCTCAATCCTAGACTCTCAACACAAAATCCTAAACCATAAACTATAAACAATAAACAAATGTATACAAAATTTTAAATTATAAATTTTAAAACATAATTCATGTCGTTACGAGGAATGTTCCGCTCCACAATATATATTTCAATCCGCTTGCAATGGCATTAATACGATTTGCAGTCGCAAATTTGGAGTTTGAGATTTAGAATTTAAGATTTGTTTAGATTTTGGGATTTAGTGTTTAGGATTTTGTTCTTCGTGTGACCCTGGCGAGACTTCCCGCCTGCCATCGCCACATTTTACTTGAGTGCGCCCAGACCGACTTGAACGGTCAACCTAAAGCTCCGCAAGCTTTTGCTCTATCCAATTAAGCTATGGGCGCTTTCTCCTCCTGTGGCTCATGCTTCTGGCGGGCAGGCAATTAAGCAACAGGGTCTGTGAAGCTTCTATTTTACCATATTTCAAAACCATTACTCTAGACTCTGGACTCTAAACACTAAACTCTAAACACTAAACAAATAAATACAAAATTCGAAATCACAACATCTAAACGATGATTCATGTGTCATTGCGAGGAATGCTGTGATGAGGCAATCTCACAAAAAATAGATTGCCGTGCTCCATCTTTTGGTTTACCCTTCAAAGCTTTAGCGAAGGAGGGATTTTGGGATTTAGTATTTAGGATTTTCCTTTATGGATGGCTGTTTATGTAATTCCTTGTCGATGATCCGCAAATTCCTGTACCGCTTGCATACCCGAGAGGACTTAAGATTTCTGCAAAATGTGCCTCCTGGAAGCGACGAACTGCAGCTGCAGTGAGGTTACCATAGGAGGTGGTTTCATTGCCTGGAGACCCTGGTCCGGATGATGCAAGTATGAATCCATGCGCATTCAAGTGTTCCTGAAGAGATCGCACATCTGCTCCTTGGCTGCCTGGGTATAAATCTCTTGTAAGCCAAATTCCACCTGTTGGTGAAGAGCTTCCCGCTGTTGAGCCTCCTGAGCTACTACTTGTGCCTCCAGTAACTGCTGTTCCACCCGCTGGAGCATAGTAGGTATACGATGTTTGTGCACTCCCTGTCGTGCCAACAGTTGTAGCTGGGACAGATCCAGACCATGGACCTGTTGCACACCCATTTCCGCCTCGCACTTGGAAGTAATATTTTGTACCTGCATCCAACATACCCACAGAATAGGTGATAGATCCTCCCGTCATTGGACCCATCTGAAAGCTCGTGCCAAATCGAAGGTCTCCAGGGGAAAAGCCATATGCGATAAAGTAGTAGGATACGTTTTCCTTGATTGAAGAGAAAAAGAGGGTAGCATCATTCTTAGTTGTGGTGATCTGATAGAGTTGAGGCGCATCATAGGGTGGCGTCTTGTTGCATCCAGGAGCTGCAACCGGACCACTTGAACTAGATGAGGTGTGTTCTGCAACAGTCACATTTACTGTTGGAGAAGGTGAGTAGTCTGAGTAATGTGGATCAAGCGAGGTAATATAATGGGTAAAAATAACTGCCTTTGAGCCGCTTGGATTTGTTTTTGCAGAAACAGTTACTGTCTGTGGCACATTCCACACAGTTGGAGTAAACCAATACACACCAGCTGATGTGGTTGCCTCAGGTCCATTTGCAACTATCTTTATTTTCACATTTGCAGTTGGCTTGCTGGTGAGCACAAGTGTGTATGTATCTGTTACTGCATCTTTTGATACATATGTTCCCCCATCTGTTTCAACCACTGATACGCCTGGACTCAAGCTGTCATCATCAGCGATATTTGCAACAAAGCTTGCCGTTTTAGCACTATATTTCGAATCCGACGCAGATCCGGTATAGGTGACGGTGGCAGTATGCGCTCCCTCAATAATGTAATCCTGGATTGCACTCAATGTAACCTCTTGGTTTGTAGCCCAGTTATCTGTTGTGAACGTGAGCGTGGCAGGAGAAGCTGTAGCCTGATTTTCTGCACTCATGGTCAACACTACAGATGAAGACGGCTGTGAGTTTAGCTTCACAAAAAACGAATCCGATGGTCCAGCCTCTGCGATATTTATCGCTCCATTGGGAAGTGTGATGGTAATTCCGGCGGTATCATTATCTGTTATCGTAACAGTTTGTGTGGCTGTTTTCCCTTCAAAGTTTGCATCACTTGACTGAAGTGTGTGGAGAAGCTGACCTGTATGTGTTCCTTCCTCTACAGAATCGTTTGTGGCGCTTGCTGTTGCATACTGAGGGGTGTTCCAATTCGCTGGGGTAAAGGTATAGAAATAGGCAGATGTGGTAGCCTGTGTATCAGGAGACGTAATTGTTACCGTCACATTTTGTAATGGAATGCTGGTGAGCTGAAACGCATATGTGTCAGTGGCGCCGGCTTCGGTAACCGCTACACTTCCACCTCCTGGACGGAATAAGAGGAGCCCTCCTGTGTCGGAGTCGGTGATGGTTGCAGCAACACTTGCAATCACGATATTACTATATGCACTATCTAGAGAGTAGGTAGACTCATGCACTATTGCAGTTGACCGGGGAGATACTGCATTTTGAAGATAATCATGAACGGCCGTGACAGTAACAGTTTGAGGCGTACTCCAATTACTCGTTGAGAAAGTGAGTGTTGTGGGGCTGAGTGTCACGAGTGCTGATGGGCTTGCATCTGTCGGATAAATAAGGACATCACTGGTAGGTTTGGAGTTAAGTTTTACAGTGTACGTATCGGTAGTTCCATTTTCAACAACACTCACAGCAGTTTCTGAAACAACAACCCCCACTGTATCAATATCCTGAATCGTAACCGTCACATTCCCTGAGGCTTCGCTAAATGCAATATTAGGGGATGCATAATTCGGATCTGCTGATGCAGCTACATGATTGATGATGCCGGTATGCTGTCCTTGAGCCACAAAGTCGTGGGTGGGGGACACTTGTACCCATTGTGGTGTATTATAGGTTTCTGGGGTGAAGGTAAGTGTATTTGAATCAAGAGTGAGAGATGAATCGGGAGTGAGCTCAACAGTCACATCTGCAGTTGGTTTTGTATTAAGTACCACTGAGTAAGCGTTTGAGAGAGTTGCACCTTCCGTTGCCCATGGTACGATATTTGAAGGAATATATCCAGATGAAAAGGTGATTCCTGTGGTGTCCACGGTGTCGGTGATGTCAACCGTCACATCCGACCAAGACACAGAAGGTTTATTATAGTTTGTGTCGCTTGAGGTGGATTTATGAGTGATAATAACCGAACGTGAGCCATTTGCAATGAAATCATGTGTTGGCACAACAGTCACGGTTTGTGGGATATTCCAATTGTATTTTGTAAAAACAAATGCAGGAACAGTTACTGTTGCTTGTGCAGGGTCAGAGACGGTGAGTATCATCGCAACATCTGCAGTCGGCTGCGTATTCAATCGAACGGTATAACTATCTATCACAGACGTTTCTTCGGTTAATCCTTCACTTATGGTAGTTCCATTTGATTGTGTGATTGTCACACCAGCACTTGTAGCGGCGTTTCCAAAAACTTGAATTCGCTTATTCCCCACTTCACTTACATACACTCTACTTGCACTATCAACTGCTACATTTCTTGGTTGGTCAAAGTTACCATCTTGTGTCCCATACACACCCCATTTTGATTTATCTCCACCGCTTTGATTAAATCGCTGAATTCGATTATTTCCCGTATCTGCCACATAAATATATCCGGTTGGCTCAGGTCCAATAGCCATTCCTTGTGGAGTATCAAACTGAGGGATTGTGGGGTTACTATCATCCGATCCATAAGCACCCCAAGAAGTTTCAAACCCGTTATCGTTTGCGTTGTAGCGCAAAATACGATGATATCCCGCATCGGCAACATATATTTTATTATCGGAAGCAATTGTGAGACCATAAGGTGCAGGGGTGGAACCAACCGGAGGAGTAGGAGTTCCCGCCGCCACTGTGGGAAGAGTCTGCGACCATATAAATCCTCCATTTATATCTGTGGTTGGATTTGCACTAAATTTTACAATGCGACTATTGCCTGTGTCTGCAACGTAAAATTTATTGGTGGCTTCAGTAGCAACGTCTTTTGGCTTACTAAATGCACCATACGTGGGGTAGGGAGTGATGTTATACATCCATGTTCCGCTTGAGGTGAATCGCTGAACAGTATTGTTATCTGTGTCTGCAACAAGGAGATCATTACCAGTGTTTATCCCAATTCCCAGGGGTCCCCCAACACTATATGCAAAACTAGGTGATCCAGACCATTCATCTGTCTGGATAAATGACGAGTTGAATTTTTGGATAACGGGGGTATTTGGTGTGGTAAAGTTGTTGTTTATATAAAAATTTCCGTCCGTATCAAGTGACATATCTACTGGATGGCCAATATCATTTGTCATTGTGCCGGCGAGAGTGAGTGTGAGCGTTCCATACGTTTGAAATGTATTAGGTCGAGCAGTGATATAGAGTGTGGAAGAATTTACAGAGAGCCCTGTACCGCTTGATGTGAGATTGATAGTTCCATCGACTGCCTTTGAACTTTGCACAAATCGTTGAATTCTATTAGTGGTATCGAGCACATAAATATAATGCGATCCAGAAGATTCTGTCACAACACGATAGGGCAGAATAAATAAACCACTAGTAGACCCATATGATCCAAATTGTGTTTGATATACCCCGGAGGTATTAAATACTTGTACTCGGTTGTTCCCTGTATCTGTAACATAAATATGCGTAAGTGAAGCATCATATGCTATCCCTCTAGGACCACTAAATGCACCGTTTTGTGTACCAAATGAACCCCAAATGGTACAGCTTCCTGTGGTTCCCACACATTTTTGTACTCGATTGTTTCCAGTATCGGCGATATACACATTGGTACCGTCGGTAGCAATTGCGCTTGGTGCATTGAATGTGCCCGCATCAGAAGTACCGTAGCTTCCCCATGTTGTAGATACGCCAAGTGCAGTTCCGGGAGTTGTGGAAAGTGCCGTTGTGTAGCGAACGACACGATCATTTCCTGAGTCAAGAATATATAAAATATCGGTCGCATCAATCACCAATCCCTGTGGTCGATTAAATTCATCAGTTCCCGTGCCGAATCCTCCATAAATTGCCTGCAAAATGCCACTTGAGTTGTACTCTTCCAGTCGAGAATACGATTCATTAATGATAAAAATGCGCGATCCAGTGCTGTTTACCGCCACATCCGACCAACTACTTTGAAATTTGTATAAAAAATCATGGCTAAATTGCGCCTGTACACCGAAGGGACACATAAAAATCACTGCAACAACTGCAGCAATAAAAAGCTTGAGGCTTTTTTTATATGTCATAGGATGTATTCACTATAATAAAAAGAAAGGGTGGATGTCAAGCCGAATAAGGCATAAAAAAAGGGCGTAGGATGTAGGGGTAGGGAGTAGGATAAAAACATGTATAATCGAATATTGTGTCAAAGTATCAAATATAAATTTACAAATATTTGTTAGCCTCGCCAGCTACACCCTACACCCTAAACCCTACCCTCTATGAAATATGTTCTCGCCCCTGAAATAAAAAAAACAATCGAAGCTTTGGTGATTGAGTTGGGATTTGCCCATATTGACATAAAGCGAATACACTGCATCAGAAGTTTGGATGCAAAAACGCGAGCATACGCGCGTATCTGGGGGATGTCTAAACTTTTTTTTGAAGTTGCGGGAATACCCCCAAACTATATCATTGAGGTTGTTACAAAGCGCTTTGAAAAATTATCCGAACGTGAAAAGATAAAGACTCTCATTCACGAACTTATGCATATTCCCAAGACTTTTTCTGGGGCACTTCTTTCACATCGTGGACCGCATCATGCGATAAATAATCGCGAAGTTGAAAAGATATTACGAAAACGAGAAGACAGAAGCTAGAATCTAGAATTAAGAATAAACCCTCCGACCGATTCTGTCTTCTATCTTCTCAATTCTATTTTCTAATGTATGAGGGTTCCCAAAAAGTTCCACACTGCGTGCGTCATAGTGGATGTTAACACCGATCGATTTTTCAGGTAAACAACTCCATAGATAAATCCTGAAATAGTAAGGAGAGATAAATACGACACTGCCTGACCAATGGGATATTTATAGATAAATACGATAATGGGAATGTGGATGAAGGCAAATAATATCGAGCATACTGCGTTTGCAATCACATCATCCTGAGTTATTTTATATATCTCCTCAAGGAGGTATCGTCTAAAAACAAACTCTTCCACAAATCCAATAGATAGAGAGATAGCACCTTGCAATATAATTTGAACAAACGTGTATTTATCAGGATTAAATAAAGGAAATCCCACAGTAAAACGAGTGAGAAAAGTAAACAATATAAAATAGATACAACCTGCAGCCAAACCGAATCCTATTTGTGTCCAAAACGGATGAGGAGTGATGGAGGAAGAGGGGTGTTTTAAAGAATTTTTTACAAACAAGAGGGGGAGGAGCCAAATGAGCGGTTTTGCGACAAACTCATCAACCCACTCAGGAAGAAAAAACATCACTCGATATCCTGTCCACAACAGAGCAATACTTCCGTATATTACAAAAAATAGCATTCGATTTAATTTCTTTTTATTGTATTTTTTCAGGTGCATATTCCTGTATTTGTTTATGTGTTTGTATTGTTCTGATAACCCCAAACACTGTTAAAAAAAATGCAACAAAAATCATACCTACTCCCAACCCTTGCATCAGGGGAGTTTCAAATAATTTAAGTAGCGATAATCCCACCACAATAGCCGTCATCGCTGTACGAATATATGACAGAAGAGTTCTATCAAGGGAGAGGAATGTTCGCTCTCTTGCATACGCTTCCCGCAAACGCAAATCTTCAGTTTGAGTAGTCATACTCATAATAGTAACAGAGAAAGTGTGTGTAGTAAAACAATGGCGAAAACGCAATAAATTTGCAACATGCAAAGCAAATTTAAGCGTTCCAGCAACGTTGAAATTGCTTTGCAATTTCTTACGTTGCGGAAAGCGTGGATCAACGTTGGAACTTATTTAACAACAAACCACTCCTCACTTTGATGTTCTACTTATTGAAATATCATCAGGGGAAAGTTCGGTTGTTTCGGACAAATAAACAACAATTTCAGCTACCTTTGATGAGCTCATATACTGGGTAACATCTGGCTTATGTTTTAAATCATCATATAAACCAGTATTAACACCACCGGGATGAACACTCAATACGCGAATTCCATATTTTTTTGCCTCTTGACGTAAACTTTGACTAAATCCATTTAGTCCAAATTTCATTGTTGAGTACATTGTGTGATTTGGATATCCTTGTTTTCCTGCTGCAGAGTTAATAAAAACAATCGTCCCACTTTTTTGTAATTTCATAAACTCATATAGATCGTGAGTAAGTAGGATAGGTGCTTTTAAATTTGTGGAATAAATTAATTCCAATTGCTCTTCTGTATTGTCTTCAAATGGTTGTATAAAGGTAATGCCAGCATTGTTAATAAGAATATCTAGACTTTTATATTTATTAGTAATAAGTTCTTTAATTTTCTTTCTTGTTTCTGCATTTGTAATATCGCCTATTACTATATCTACATTCTCTATATTTTTTACGTAATCAAAACCTTTTTCATTTCTACCAGAAAGAATTAATGAATATCCTTTTGATAGAAAAAGTTTGGAAATCTCTTTACCAATTCCACTTGATGCACCTGTTACTAGTGCGACTTTTTTCATATACAGAAAGTATAACAAAAGTAGCTAATTTGTTTAATGAGAAGATTTCTCGAGGCCATTTGCGGAGAGGGCGAGATTTGAACTCGCGGTAGATTACTCTACGGAAGTTTAGTAAACTTCTGCACTAGGCCACTATGCGACCTCTCCTATATTAGTCAATAGTTAACAGTCAACAGTCAACAGTAAACAGGAATCAGACTGTGTATTGAACTTTATAACCTTATAAACTTTCAATTTTATAACTAACTACTATACACTCCTTGTCGATGCGCAATTGTAACAATATATATCTTATTTTTCGACTCATTAATATAATAAAGTATTCGATAAGGCCACGCCCGTAACGAATATACTTCAGAAAATGCACCCAATAATTTTTTCCCCGCTTTTGGATAATGTTCCAGCAAGAATAGTTTTTTCTTTACTTTCTTTTGCTCAACTTTAGGGAGTTTTTTATATTGCTTTTCCGCTTCTGGAGTAACAATAATTTCCATATGTTATACCAAATCCAATAAGCGTTTACCCTTACTCAACTTTGCCTGTCTAAGCCCTTTCAATATTGACTCTTTTATTTTTGGAATAGAGAGTAGCTCTGCCATTTCCTCAAGCGAATCGAGTTCCTCAGAGCTGACAAGGGTTGCCTTGGGTTGTCCATTTACCGTGATAACAACTCGCGACAATGTGTTTTCCACTCTATTTACCAACTCAGGAAGGTTTGCGCGTGCATCAGAAATTGAGATAAGATTATTCATGCTTATAATGTACAAGAAGTTGTACAAAATGTCAAGAAGGAATCTGAGAAGTCGTTCTCGCAATAATGCCGAATAATCGGAATTAAACGCGACTAGCAGCGTTAAAATTTTCAAACAATTTTTGAAAATTTTTTACGCTGCGGAGGGTACAGGATTTGAACCTGTGGAAGGCTATTCACCTTCACGGCTTAGCAAGCCGCTCCATTACCACTCTGGCAACCCTCCTCAATTAACGTACTAAATTTTTCATAGATTCCCTTAATCTGCAAGAGTAATTTTACATCACAATACTTAATTGTGCATGTTCCGCGATAATTCAGTCTCTTTCGTTTATTATTTGGATTCGTGATAGTAGATTTTCCGAACTGTTTAAGAGGGATATTTAAGGTCTTACTCCAATAGTAGCTCTCAGTTTTTATATTTTGACTTGAATGAAGTTGTAATCGTACTCTCAGTTTATCTTCTTTAATTTCGAACCCACTTCTCAATAGTTCTAAAAACGTCTTAATTAACCTTGGATCGCTATTAGTAAAATCTAAACGATTGCTTGATGGATATTTTGATCCTTCGCACCAATAAAGTAAGCTAGCAAAAACTTTTAATTGTTCATTTCGAAAAATAAAATTATTGAATATATTGACATATTTATTAATATTTGCAGATTCTAAAACGCGTGCTTTTTTATATATGATATTGTCCGATTTAATGTCACGTACCCATTTTGAGAGTGTGCTGCTAGGAATTTTAAACTTTTTCTCAATTGATCTAAGTGATAAACCACCCCTTCTTGCTAATCGAGCTTTTTCAACAATTTCACGGCTATAAAACTTCATAAATTTATGTTACCTAAAAGAATCGCAAGATGTAAAGGAATACACACCCTTTATTTTGATTGGAGATTTCAAGATATGAGTGCCGGAGGGGAGACTTGAACTCCCATGCCCTTGCGGGCACACGCTTCTGAAGCGTGCTTGTCTGCCATTTCAACACTCCGGCTTAATGAACCTCTTATAAATCCCGTACACAGCTCGGGATGACAAACACGTAAAGTCCATGTTTGTAAATTATATCATTCAACGAGGCGATTCCTTTTTAGCTTTTTTTCAAAATCACTTCTGAAGAGCCAGAGCTGGGTTGGGGTGACGCGGAAACCTGTTTTATTCTTTCGAATGATCGGGAGTTGGAGGAGCCGCATAAGCGATTCTAGAAGTAAGAAGACAGAAGACAGAAGACAGAATATATTACTATTCTTACTTCTTACTTCTAACTTCTGTCTTCTTGAGTTGGGGAATAGCGAGAATACCCACTTGTTAGCTTCCATAAGAAGACCATACGTATTACCCTTATCAATAATCGGCTTCATTTGGAGAAGTTCATGAGCAATGTATTCATTTTGCTTTTTTAGGGGAATGGTGAGATCTTTTTCATCGAAAAAAAGATTCAAACAGACGCCATTTCCCCCATGTATTTTCAATAGTTTTGCCAAAAGCACTACAACAAATCGTGTAGTCCACAGCAATCCTCGTTTCGTGACAATAAACAGATCTATATCATCATCGTTTCTTACTCCCTCGACTGCACTTTTCCCCGTTATCCCCACAAATCGAACAAGTGGCAACGATTTGAGCAAATGAATATAGATTTGGAGTATCCTACCGATGCCTTTAGACTTTTGACTTTTGACTTTTGACTGTGCTCTCATACTATACTGGGGGAGAGTATAACGTGAGTGCGTAGTTCGTAGTACGTAGTTCGTAGCAGAGCCAGGGAACGGGCCAAAGCTAATAGTACGTGATAGTTTAATCAACTTCTTTTGTTTTAGCTCACCGCTCACTAAGTTGAGGAGGGTTTTTCGGATTGTTTTAACAGGAAAAAAAGTAAAAATCTCATCGAAAGTGGGGGCGTAGGAAAAGTGGGCAAAGTATTGGATAACTTCAACGAGGTGTTTTCTCATGTGTGAGTGGTATTATACCGCGAAACCACTCGCTTATGATGAGTCCAATAAAAATCGGC
Source organism: uncultured Gammaproteobacteria bacterium (assembly GCA_964459595.1). Classification (GTDB taxonomy): domain Bacteria; phylum Patescibacteriota; class Microgenomatia; order UBA1406; family GWC2-37-13; genus JAKBEU01. The sequence goes on along the minus strand of CAYWLV010000002.1, from coordinate 24,448 downwards.
AATCGTGTGAGTTGACGCTTAAGTCTCCATGGTTCAGTGATGAGCCTATAAGCCCATTCCAACCCTAATGCTCGAACGAATGGGGGAGGAGTTTGTGACGCTCCGGCAAGATAGTTAAATGCACCTCCCACACCCATACAAATACTACCCTCAAGAAGAGTTCTATGGGAATCAATCCAAAGTTCTTGAGCAGGAGATCCGAAGGCAACAAACACAAAATGGGGCCTTCTGCTGCGAACTATTGCTTCTATTGCCCGCTCCTCCTCGGGGGTGGGTTTTTCCCAGTTTGCATACCCATTTGACCCAATAAACGTAGCCTCAGGATAGCTTCGAGAATAGCACTGAGCCAGCCGAAGTGCTAAATCTGCCTGGGAGCCGATAAGGGCCACTGTTAAGCTCATTGCACCGGCCAAATCCAAAAGGCGAGGAAGTAAAACCGACCCAGATACACGTTCACTAATTTGCATTCCCAATAATTTAGCCCCCAATATAATACCTATCCCGTCAGTAAGAGCTAAATCAGCATTTTGATAAATCTTCATAAATGAAGGATTTTGATGAGCAATCACCACATTTTCAGGATTTACTGAAACAATATGAACAAATGAGCGAGGCGCAGTTAGGTACAATTTAATTTTCTCTAGGACTTCGGAAAAGGTGAGAGCATCTATCGGAATTTTGCAAAGCGAGAGTCGTTTTCTGAGCATAATAAATATTATAAGTTAATATATTTGTGAAATCAAGAGTGAATTAGGTGACTTTTGTTCATTTTATTTGAACAGGTATTAACATCATCAAAACAATCTTTAAAACCGTTTAAGCAATTATATTTAGTTGATTTCATACCAATATACTATACAAATGCATTTTTAGTTCATTATTTGCACTTTGTATTTGTTTTTCAATTTTCAGCATATTTGTAATTAATATTATAGGTATTGAGATTTATTTTATTGCATCTTTAAAACTATCGAAGTTTTCTATCGCCATGCCAATTCCGCGAATAACACAAAATAGTGGCTCTTCCACCACAAACGAGGCTACGTTGATGTGATAACTCACATATCTATCCAAATTAGTAAGTAGTGAGGTGCCACCAGACAACACAATTCCCTTGTCTACAATGTCTGCTGCAAGCTCAGGGGGAGTGAGAGAGAGAACTTCTTTTATACCTTCAAGTATAAGTTTCAGGGGTTTTTGAATTGCCTCGCCCATGTCTTTTTCTGTAATCATCATTACTTGGGGAAGACCGGTTTGAAAGTTGCGCCCTTTCACTTCCATAGATTTCACCTCTGCACCTTCTTTTATTTCAACAAATGCATTCCCGATACTCATCTTCACGGCCTCTGCAGTGCGTTCACCAATAATGAGATTGTGTTTCCGCCGGAGTAAGTGCAAAATAGCCTCATCAAACTTTGTTCCCGCCACTCGCACTGTTTTGTAAGAGACAAGCTGACCCAAAGAAATGACGGCAATTTCAGTTGTTCCCCCTCCCAAATTCACAATCATATGTCCGGATGGTTGTGAGATAGGTATTTTTGCTCCAATAGCAGCCGCAAGCGGTTCCTCAATGAGATACACAGAAGATGCACCAGCCTGCTTGCACGCTGCCACCACGGCGCGCTTTTCCACTTGAGACGAACCCCCCGGGATAGAAATCATAATGTCCGGCCAGAGCACCCACCCTTTGAGGGCTTTTTTCAGAAAGTAAGAAATCATCGATGAGGTGGTGGAATAGTCAGCAATCACTCCTTCTTTCATAGGACGCGCAGCTACGATTGAGCCTGGTGTTCGACCAAGCATATCTTTTGCGTCATCCCCCACAGCCAGTATTTGCCTGGTTTCAATTGAATATGCCACCACAGTGGGCTCATTCAGTACTATTCCTTGCTTTTCCACGTATACAAGCGTATTTGCAGTCCCCAGATCGATTCCAACCTTTTTTCCGAAAAACATATTATTTTATTGTATACTATAATCATTCGAAGCGCCTATGCACATCATCAGAAACAGTATCATACTTGTATTTTTCTCACTCATACTAATCGTTACTATAGCATATGCTCGTGGATATCGTCTTGATATTCAAAAGGGAACTATGACGTCCACTGGAATCATTGCTGTTTCATCCAGTCCACAAACCGCACAGGTGTATGTAAATGGAGCACTCAAAGGAGTTACCGATTTACACCTCACACTTCCTCATGGGAAATATACAATTGAGGTAAAAAAAGAGGGATACACAACATGGAAACGCGAAGTGACTCTCAAAGGGGAGCTTGTTGTGACGGCAGATGCCACTCTTTTTCCTCTCAACGCATCACTCACCCCGCTCACCACAATCGGCATCTCTGAAGTGGTTTCTATAGATAAAACTGACAAAGCTCTTTTGTTTGTGGAAAATGGCGATATTGAGAAAGACGGCATCTATGTGTTTGATCAAGGGAAACGTACATTTTCACTCTTCCCGCCACTCAAATTAGTTTTGAGCAAAAAACTATTTCCAGAAGATATCTCAATAAAAGACGCGACCGTACACTTTTCTCCAGATTACAAACAAGGCATAATTATTCTTAAACGGGGTGAAGACTCAGTTTCATATCTTATCTCTCTTGAAGAGGAAAACACGCAACTAGTGGAGATGACAAGTTCTCAGGAAACTCTCGAGAAAAAGTGGGACGAAGAGCGATTCATAGAGACAGCTCGATTATTGGAAATTTTTCCCCATGAACTTGCTAAAATTGCCTCAGATTCGTTTCGCATCATCTCACTTTCTCCAGATAAAACAAAAATACTTTATGAAGCAAAGCAAACAATCACCCTCCCGTACGTTATAGAGCCTCGCCTTGTTGCTGCAAATCAAACACCCGAAGAGCGGTCAATTAAAATCGCTGAGTTGTATGTATACGACCGCAAAGAAGATCGCAACTATCTTATTTCTCTTTCAGAGTCTGCGCAAAAAATGAAAGGAGCTGGCCAAATCGTGCTCGTGTGGTATCCAGACTCCCGTCATCTGGTGAAACATGAAGGAAATATGATTTCTATTGTGGAGTATGACGACACGAGCAAACAAATTGTGTACTCTGGCCCGCATGAGGGACCATTTTTTGACATTACAAGTGACAGTAAACTCCTTATTTTGGCAAATCTCAATCCTCAGTTCAACAAAACGCCAGATATCTATGCAGTGGGGATAAAGTAAAAATGCAGGTCTGCCGAGATTCGAACTCGGAACAAGGGTTTTGGAGACCCCGATGATACCATTTCACTACAGACCTTTCCGTTATAGACACTTCTTTTTAGGCTCAACTTGTATTATATCAGGTTTGAGGACGATATTCTTTGCCCCACTTTTCAATCAGTTGTGGCTCCACCTCATTTAAATAGCGAGAGCGAGCATTTCGCACGACAGTTGCGTAATTGATCCCTGTTCGTTTCTCAAAGTAGTCGATACAGTTGAGGAGAAAATACAATCCTGCAAGTTCGCGTACATGTCTTGGCGAATTCTCCTTATATGTTTTTTGGACTTGGATCTGATCTTGGATGAGCTCAAGTCCGTGGTTTCTATCAAAGACTTCTATTTCTGAGTAGGGAATGGATTCATTCGCTACTGCTTCATGGCGTTTACGCTTGCTGTTATCTGCGATTAATACGGCAATTGCAGTAAGAAATAGTCCCTCATCTTGAGTGCCAAGTGCATCTTTCCACTCTTTGAAAAACTGTGTAGGATCTTGTTGCATGGTATATCCTTTTGACAGATTTTTTTCAAGACGGATAAATTTATTGAGGAGCTGTGACCCAAATGGTTCAATTCCCAACCCCCACTGATGATGCAGGAGCACAAATCTTGCAATTTCATCTGGGATATTAAGTTTTTTAGCTATGTCATATCCAATGGGGATATGTTCTTCGCTATTTTGAATTGAGCGACCCAAATCATGCACGCTTGCAGCGACAGAGCCTGTTGGGATACAAAAGTTTGGAACAGGTTCTCCCATATGAATGCGTGCTTGACTAATAAGCTCTTCTGTAACCGTTATAACCTGAGTTTGATGAGTATAGTAGGCCGGAAGCCGATCCTTGCTTGTATTCAAATCATTAGTTCCCTTAAGGGCAAGTTGAAAGAGAATATCCTTCATATGATTTGCATCATCATTTTCATATGTAAAGGAATTATTCTTTGGCGGTTTTAGTGGTTCCGCGGTAATTGTTTCGAGTCTCGTGTGAACTAGAGGATTTGGGGGATATCTTCCTACAAGACTTTCTCTTTCAATGGCTTTCATGAAGAATGAAGTATACAAAACAGAAGGCCCTATAGCAAGTTTGTGTGTAAAAAATTACTTGAACTGTGGGTCGGGAATGACAGGTGCTGTTGGGTCTACAACACTCTGTTGAGGAGGTTCGCTTGGTGTTGCTGCTGGCACGGTTTCAACCGGAATTGCAGCAACTTGTTGTTCTAGCGTGTTCAAAACAGAAGCCATTGCTGGATCAGCGGTGGCAACAGGAACAGATGGAGCTTGCGGAACAGGAGGTATTTGAGGTTCTGGAGTCTGAGGTGGTTCAACAACAGGTGCTGCTGTTTGCTCTCCAGGTTTATTTGCCATAACGGCTTCTGGCACGACGGAGGCGGGAGTAAGTGCAAGTGCTTTATCAAACTCAGCTGCTGTAAATCCCTTCAACACAACAATCTGACCATCATCTTTTTCAATTTTTGTGACAGGTGTGCCTGCAAAGTTGCCCCCCACTGCAAGCATCTCGGTGAGATATTCTCGATTGGTTTCTAGATTTTTTTCCTCATACTGTAAGCCATGAGCAGATAAATATTCTTTTTCTTGTTTGGAAAACGCACACTCGGTTATGGTGTAGATAGTAATTTTCATAGGGTGATAATTCATTATTGATGAAAGTTGAGCAGATGTCAAGAGAGAGAACATAAGATGCGGTTAATGATATAGTTTGATATAATAAAGCTCTTATGAATGGAAAAAAGATTGCGATACTTCTCGATTTTGACGGACCATTGTTTAATAATGATGAGGTTAAGACTCGGCTTTCGCAACTTTACCATATTAGTGAAATTGAGTGGAGCGAAATATATGAATCATCAAGAAAAGGAAAGTTATATGTGGATTACGGAAGGATAATTGCGATCCTCTCAAAAAGAAGACATATCAGAGAAGAAGAAATGTTTAATATGTTGTTTGATAGCGTCTTAAAAGATACAAGTGCAACTTCACATTCTGATTCTGATTTATGCTCACAAGAAAATAGAAAAGCATTAAGTGAGCTGCTTAAAATTGGAAAAGTTGAATTAATTACTCAAGGTCATGAAATATATCAGTGGTTAAAAATAATAAGGTCTGAAGCATATATTATTTTAGAAAAAGCAAATAAAGAACTCCATAATGGAGCTCCTTTACATGAGATTAAGGTTATTCCAGAAAATAAGATAGATTTTTTGAAAGAAAGACTACTCAGTCTTTCAAATGAGGGATATTCAGTCATTCAGTTAGATGACAGGGTAGAACCGCTCCAAGAGCTGAGACAGTTTGCAAATGATTTAGCCATACCAAATTTTGCACAAATCCGAGTATGCACAGGTAAATATGCAAAAGAAAAGTCTCCAGAGGGATGTAGATGGGTAGATACTTCTTCAATAAGTGCAGCGACTAATTATATAAAAGAAGATTTAATTACATATCTAAATATAGAAAGAGCCTACTCTGTTAGAATGAGAAGATGAAAAAGGCACTCATTGGGATTTTGGGGGTAATGATTCTTCTCGGAGCAGGGAAGACACTCACGTTAAAATCCCGAATACTAAATCACAAATCACAAATCAATAACAAAATTCCAATTACAAAAGCTCCAACTACTAACTACCAACTACCAACTACCACACATCGTTCGCTTTTTATCCCCTACTGGTCCTCAGGTATTAGTGAAGATGATCTAACATATGAGAATTTCTACTATTTTGGCATCGTACCAACTGCAACTGGAGAGATTGAAAACGAAGTGGGGCTCTCCAATATGCCAAGGATAGTCGAAAGTCTAAAGTCGAAAGTCAATAATCAAAAAAAACTAGCGTTGAGGATGCTTGATGCTTCGGTTACCGAATCTATTCTGACAAACATAGAGGCCCAAAAAACCCTATCGAAACAGCTTAATTCTATTTTGGAGAAATATTCGTTCACTGGGATAGTATTAGACCTTGAAGTGCCATTTACTCTTCAGGCAGAAAAGAAATGGCAAATTACTAAGTTCGTTCAAACTATTTGCTCATCGCTCAAACAAGACTATAAGACATGTAGTTTGCTCATTTATGGCGATTTTTCATATAGAAATAGACCTTATGACCTGAAGGAACTGGGAAAAGTGACCGACAGTATTTTGCTCATGGCATACGACTTCCACAAAGCAGGAGGGGAGCCAGGGCCCAATTTTCCCTTCTATTCCGGCTCGAATCTTTCGCCTTCGCTCAGGGTAAGCCCCTCAAATGTCGACTACGGTTATTCTTTTAAGCAAATGGTGACCGATGCACTCGCCCTCGTGCCGCGCGAAAAGATTGAGGTAGTGTTTGGCATGTATGGATACGACTGGACACTGAATGAACAGGGAAAGCCACTGAAAAGCGCAAAAGCAGTATCCGTGAATGAAATTAAGTCGAAAGTCTTAAAGTCTGAAGGTCTGAAAGTTGAGAGCAATGGAGCAAAAGAAAAAAGTATAGAGTATGTTGATATTGAAGGGAGAAATCATGTTATCTGGTATGAGGATGAGGAGTCTGCCGCCGTCAAAACAAAGTATTTGCTTGAGCAGGGGATTTCACGGGTTTCTTTTTGGGCTCAGTCTTACTTTTAGGATTCCCTACCACTCCCAACTCCTTTAGTTTCCACATAAACAGCGCACCCTTGCTTCGTGCATTGGAGTCAACCACAAACCGAAGTGCTTCTTCAAGCACGGGGCGGGGAAGCGTCTTGGCAAGTTTAATATAGAGGCTAATTCTGCGTTGATCTTGCAACTTTTGAGCTAAATGCACCCCAAAACTCTGAAATTCTCGAGAAATATACTTATCCTCTGTTGGCTTGAATTTCTTGAGGATATCTTTAATTGTTTGCATAGAAGAATATAATAGCAGGTTAACGAGTTAAAAAGTTAATGGGCTTACAAGTTCTTATTTTTTTCAATAATCTCTTTATAAAGAGTTTCGTATTGGTCTACCATACGCTCTACGGTAAAATATTTCTCCACGTGAGCTCGGCAGTTTTTTCTCATCTGCTTGTACTCTTCCTCAGGTAGTGCATACATTCGCTCGACAGCTTCACATAGCCCTTCGATACCGGTTTTTTTTATAATCCAATCTCCTCGCTTGTCTTCTTCTGATGAATTTACGATAAACCCCGTTTCTCCATCTTTAATAACTTCCGGCACAGACCCTCGAGCATAGGCAATGACTGGTGTGCCGCAGGCCATTGATTCGATCATTGTGAGCCCAAATGGTTCTTCCCATGATAAAGGAGCTATCATTGCTTTTGCGTGCTGATATATGTATGGCATTTTTGATCTCTCCTGATGGCCAAGGAATGTAATCGTATTTGCTGCGAGCAACGGCCTAATTTCATTTTCATAAAATTGAATGTCATGATTTGTGATCAGTGACTTGCTTCCTGCGACGATAAGTGATTTCTTTATCTTCATACTCGTAATTATTGCATCCTTTATGCCTTTTGTTTTTTTTATTCGACCTGCATATAGTATATTTTCTGAATTGTTATTTGCTGATTCGGAAAATATCGTTGTATCAATACCATTGTGAATGGTTGCAACGAAAGGAAGAGATGTAAATTCGTTCCTTTGACTATTTGATATGGCCACAAAAAATACATTTTCTGGTGGTTTCATTTCATTGATCACCGCATTTTCTTCAACCTTACTTCGAATTGTTGAATGTAAGGTGACAATAGTGGGAATTTTAATTTTCGAGAGAAAGGGCAATTCAATAGTGGGAATATTACTGTGTAAATGAAACACATCATAGGTATTTCTATTTAATTCGTCAAGCACGCTCAGGAGAATATCTACAAGAAATGGATTCCAGAGTTCAATTTTTGTTCTTTCGTTTTTAATATGTGTGAGCTGTTCGGTTGTTAACGTGGGGATAAACGCTCTATGTGTAGTATAAATACTTGGAACTGGAGAACGAGAATCTTTTGGAACTACGAAAGCGACAGAATGGCCCCTTTTATGTATATGAGTTGCAAGTGGTATACTGATATATGTATCTGCACGAATCACTGAAGGTGGGGGGGGTATGGTTTGATCTGTTAAATTTGCATATAAAATCCTCATATAAGCTTTTTATAAAGCGTAATAAACTTCTCCACGAGCTTATCCCAGGTATAATGTTCCTTCACAGTGAAAGCAGCGTTTTCTGATGTTTTAGCCACAAGTTTTTTATCTTTTAAAAGTTTCAAAATAAGTTCTGCAGTCTCTTTTCTGTCATGAATATTTACGGTAAATCCATTTAATCCATCGATTATTACTTCTTTACTTCCTGCCACATTGGAAACAATGGGTGCTGTGCCGCAGGCCATCGCCTCAAGAGTAGTAAGTCCAAACGGCTCATAACGGCTGGCAAGAACAAATAGATCTGCATTTCGATAATATGCAGGTACCATATTATCATGATCTACCTGTCCCACAAACGTCACGCGATCTTGAAGATGATGCGATTTAATTTCGCTTATTAATACTTCTTTTGCAGATTTTTCTTCGGAAGACTGTTCAAGTTGTGACCCTCCACCAATATACCAATGGAAATCAATTTTATTTTTTAATAGAGACAGCGCTTCAAGAAGTCGATCAAGCCCTTTGGCAGGAACAATGCGACACATAGTAAGAATACTATTCTTTTTTAGCTTGAGCTCCTTATCAAACTGTGTTTTCTGGGTATTAAAGACGCGCGTATCAACGCCAGGAAAGAGCACATGTAATTTTTCAAAGTCCACAAGATAGTGCTGCAGAATTTGAATTCTGCTTGTTTCACAAATAACTACAGTTGCGTGCGCTTTAGACATTATTTTTTGCTCAAGAGCGATGCGCACATGATACCGATAATAGGGTTTGAGCTTTTGAACGGGGGCAGCTTCAACTGCCATATCAAGTTTTTTTGATTTACCGAGTGTATGTGGAGTAAATACATGAGGGATATCAAGCATTTTTTGAAGAAGAATTCCACCATATCCACCATCCCAATAATGTGAGTGTATAACATCATATTTTTTCTTTGTTTTCTCAATATACATCATGAAGTTTTCCATCATCTCAGGCATAAGCTCATACATTCGCTCTTTTGGCACAAAGGCATCGCTCCCAGCTGGAATACGAATAATCTTTACATTTGGGAATACTTGTTCTTCGCTGGGTAATCCGTCGAATTGGCGGGTAATTATATCTACTTTAATATTCTTTTTCCCGAGCGCCTCGGCCAATTCAAGGACATAAATCGTTTGTCCGCCGGTATCTGTTTTGCCAAGGGGAGGTGGGTAGGTAACGTATCCTTGAGGATTGAGAAAGCACACCCTACTAATCCTTTTTGTTGAGAAATCTGTTTTTTTAGAAAACATACTTGAATTATAGTCGATTGCTAATCAATTGCAAATTTGTATCTCAAATGCAGCAAAGACGGATTAGTGCATAGTTATATTCTTTTCTATCATATTAAATAAATTTCAGTTGTTACGTACCGCTAATATATTTTATTTCCCTTTCTATCAATCTAAACAATCATAATTGCGGCTTATAAGCCGTTGACAAACTACTCTTTTTAATCGCTTAATCAGAGTATGATACACATTTCACGCAGGCCCATTAAACCAGAAGTGTTAGAACGCGTATTTGGTCTTATTTTTGTAATGCTAGGCAGACGGCGTGACAAGGGTGAGTTTGAAACAGTAATTACTGCGCTCTTTTCCAAAACAGAGAAAATTATGATAGGGAAGCGCCTGGCAGTTTACTTTCTATTGGTAAAAAATATTGCATGGACGGATATTGTAGATACGCTTAAAGTATCCGTTTCGCTCATTTCTAAATGTGCCATGACATTACAAAATAATGCTGCGTTTGAAAAGGTTGTAATAGCGATGGCAAAACACGACATTTTTATCGTTCAGATGGAAGATCTGATCAACTCTCTTATAGCCAATCCAGGATACTCCCTAAGCAATTGGAAAAATGCCTGGCGAAGGAAAAAGGATACACAACGTAAGAAAAACATAGGAATATAAAACCACTCTGATTAATCGATTAAACAGAGTGGTATAGGATATAGTTTTTTATGGTTATTATCAAAGAAAGTTGAATGATAGGGTATGAAAGTGAGCTGAATTAGCTATTAATTCATCCAACTAGACTGAGATGATTCATTATTCTGATCGTCAAATTATTTCCTTATGCATGCTTTTTCTTGTGTGAGAGGATGAGGTTGCGGATGAAGGTGCTCTTTGTGATGCCGTCCTTTTTGCTCGCAGCTTCAAGATAGGTGAGTAGGCTTGGGCTGATGAAAAAGTTAAATCGTTTTTCTCGTAAATCGATTGCAGCCTCAAGACTTTCAGTGAGCTTCTTTTCAAGAGTTTCTGGTTCATATTCGCGCAGCATGAGTTTTTCATTTTCAACTCCGTCAAGAAAGTAAGGGGCATATCCCTTCATATACAAAACGATAACAGGCTTGTTGAGTTCGAGTGCCTTTTGAATGATAAATCCAGTAGACAAACTTTGTGTACTCACTTCAAATATACAAACATCCGCCTCTTTAATTGCATTGATTTTTTTTTGATAAAATTCTACTTGCACCTTATGATCTCCTGTTTCAAGAGCCTCAAGAAGTTGACTTGGCTCGTTACTACCAACATTATTTTCAAGCAACACGTAGTTGTGTTCTCGTACGTACGATTGAATCTTATTGTAGCTGGCACCAAACTGCTTTGTACCGATTTTTGATGCTGTGAAAAAGATTTTCATATATGTAGTATATCAGAACCCAAACGCTTTGCAATCGCGGCAAATAGCAGAGGAAGCTCGGATTGTTCGTCTTTTGTGAAGTCTTGCAGCACATACTCTTGCCCGTTTAGCCTATTTTCTGCGGGACGTGCATCTACTCCTATTCGTATACGCAAAAAATCCATCGATTGAAGCTTATTTTGTATATCAGTGAGGCCATTGTGAGCTTTTGGTCCCTGCATTTGGATTTTAAACTTGCCAAAGGGGATATCGAGGTCGTCGTGAACGACGATTAAGTCGTTAGTCGTTAGTCGATAGTCAACAGCAAAATATTTTTTTATAAGAGCTCGAACTGCGTCGCCAGATTTATTCATGTAGGTTTTGGGTTTGGCGAGGATGATTTCATCTTGTTTTGTTATTTCTGACAGTAAATATTTATCATGTTTAAACGGAGCCTCTTTTGCAAGAAAATCAACAAACATGAATCCAACATTGTGGCGATTATGATGATATTGCACTCCTGGATTACCTAAACCAACTATAATCTTCATTATTCGTGTAACGCGTAACGTGTAACATTAAAACAAGCTTTCATGTACTATGAGATTATATATCAAAAATCAAATATCAAAATGCAAAATGACAAATCAAAATTTAAATATGAATTCAAAGAGAGGCTATATCGATTTGTTTTAACACTTATCAAATTACTCAGTGGCATACCATATGATCCTACTTCAAAAATTCTCATAGCCCAACTCACTCGCAGTGCAACAAGTATTCTCGCTAATTATGTTGAGGGGCAATCTGCTTCCAGCCGGAAAGATTTTATTAAATATTTTGAAATTAGCCTTAAATCTGCTAATGAATCTAAGGTTTGGATAGAATTACTTCGGGATACACAGAAATTATCACATTCTGAATCTATTTTGCAATTAAAAGAACTTACTGAAATATGTAATATTTTTGCTTCTAGTATTCTTACATTAAAAGGCAAAAAATAGTTTTACATTTTACAGTGTCATTTTAATGTTTGATTTTTAATCTTTAATTTTGCTATAGTGAATATATGTCAAAGTATGTTCCAGATGTTATATCTCACCGGTGGGTTATCATCGCTTCTCAAAGATTAGCACGACCGGAGGAACCAAATAGTCAAAAGTCGAAAGTTAAAAGCCGAAAGTCTAAACACTGTATTTTTTGTGAGAATAACGAGGCACTATCAAATCAGGAAGTATATCGTATGGGAAAGGGAGAGCAAAATATGCCGGGATGGAAAGTGCGTGTCATAAGTAATAAATTTCCCATAACCGACTATCACGAAGTGATCATTCATTCTCCCGATCACGATAAGAATATTGAGGAACTGCCCGAAAAACAGATTGGGCTTATTTTACGCACCTACAGAGAGCGCTTCAATTACTATCGCAAGATGGGGCAAGTTCTCATCTTCTGTAACAGCGGAGAGCAAGCTGGAGCCTCAATCGTGCATCCTCACTCTCAACTAGTCGTGATTCCAGGCCAGATAAACCTGGACACGCTCGCCAAAGAGCCGCTCAACAATATTGTACAGGATACGAAGTTTTTTACGGTGTATTGCCCCGATTTCTCACAGTGGCCATACGAAGTGTGGATCGCTCCCAAAGAAGGGAAGGCGCGGTTTGGTGATTTATCAGATGAAGCGCTTGATGAAATGGCGGTTCTTATGCGAAAAACACTCAAACAACTCAAAAAGATTTTTCAAAGTCAAAATATCAGCACAATTGACTTCTCCTACAATTACTACATCTATCCTGGGCATGAATGGTATCTGCGTATCATCCCTCGGTTCGTGCATCGCGCGGGTTTTGAGCTGGGGACTGGCTTAAATGTAAACATTGTTGATCCAGCGGAAGCGAGCCTGGAGCTGCGGGGAGTGGAAAGCAAAATTGTGGGAATTCTCAATAAATTAAAACAGAAAGCGAAAAGCTAGACTTTAGTATTACAAAAAAATTAATTAAGTTGGATTTCTGCTGGAGTAGTAGAGGTACTGGCAAATTGAATTACGTAAAAGACATCTCTTTTCTTATCAAACTCACGTACTGTCACAGAATAAACAGAATTTTTTGCATCGGCAGATGTTTTAGCTGGGGGAGGAATATCCTGCTCTTTTGTCACATACCTACTTCCACTCTCATCAACGCCATATAAAATAATTTTCGCTGGTTCAGAAAGTGTTGAGGTGAAGCTAATAGTGAGTACAGTAGCATTTGATGCTGTATTCATAAATACCTTATTGACTGTACTATTTCCGGCTCGGGTATTTGTAGAAAAACTCCCTGTGTTTAACAATACTGCAACAGTGAGTACTGCAAAACTGGCGAGCATAAACAACGATTTTGGTGCAGGAAGAAGCTTAAACGCTCCAGAGGTGAGGGGAGTGGATTCTTTTACTCCTTTATATTTGAGCAAATCATCTGGATAGGCAAAAATCCCCTCACAGGAAGGACATTCAAGAAGAATGGTATTTTTGGGAAGTGTAGCATCTACCTTTTCCAGAAGGATGCTTTTATCTTTTGGGCAGAGCTTTTGGTTGCCAAGCACATACTGGCCCTGTGCTTCGTCTGTGAGGATTTGAGCAGATTTCTGGGTGATTTTATTGATGCCGCCCTTGTCAAAGAAGCTACTTCCGCAGGTAGCACAGTGAAGCACAATCTCATTGTCGACATTGCGAACATTCATCTGTTGACTGCAGTTTGGACAGAGCATATGAATAAAGATAGCACATTAAAAATCAAAATGCAAAATGTAAGAAGACAGAAGATAGAAGTCAGAAGACAGAACAAAACAATTATTAAAATATTAATTTGTATCCTCCAATATATTCTTAATTCTATCTTCTCGCTTCCATCTTCTAATGAATTTATGCTTTCTTCGCGAAGAGTTTAGGAAGTTGGCGAACACCCCATATACCTGCGCCGAGCAAGCCAATACAGAATCCACCAGTTGCAAGTGCCGCAGCTATGGCTGGGGAGAAAGCCGCCTCTGCAATGAAAAATAGACCTACTCCAAGAACTCCCAACGCGCCATACTTTACAACTGTTTCTGGCAGAGAGTTTTCTACTTTTGGCATATAGGCGCACATTATAGCAACAAAATAGGCCAAAGTCTAATTCACTACGCCCTACCCCCTAAACCCTACACCTAAGTTAGATCATTGACAAAGTCGTTAGTAAGTAGTAATATCTAACTACTATGTTATCCCAAAAAATTCAAATAACCCTCACCCCCCAAGAAGTTGCCGCTCTTTCTATAAAGAGTAAGGCGCTTGGCTACAACATCACAAAGTACGTGAAGTTTATCGTGAGCAAAGAAGCAGTGGAAGCTGTTGAAGAGTACCCCACATACAAAATGAGCAAAAAGCTTGAGAAGATTACTGCAAAAGCACTAAAAGATTATAAGGAAGGAAAGACAGTACAATTGGAATCTCCTTATGATTTAGATAATCTATGAACGCCTTATATTCACCCCATTTCATTGCAAAATATAAGAAGATTGCAAAGAGAAATAAAAAATTAAGTGACCAAATTAAAGAGAAAATTGTGCTATTCTTTAGCGATAAAAACAACACTTCGCTCAATCTACACAAGTTGAAAGGAAATATGGGAGAAAGCTGGAGTTTCTCTATCGAATCAAATATACGAGTTATTCTTACGTATTCTAACGATGTAGTTATCTTCACAGACATTGGCTCGCATGATGAGGTGTATAAATGAGTCTGAAAGCCTTGCCCTGAGCCTGCCGAAGGGTCTGAAAGTCTATAAAGTTGGAATAGAGAAAGTGGATCGTTGAACAACACATGCTATTTTGTTTAAACTGAATTTACTGACTCTGACTAACTCCGACTGACTTTGACTGATTCCAACTGGTATTATGGCGGACGGGACTTTTTCTCTCAAAATACTTCGGCTAGCTCAGTATAAATACCTCTTGCAAATGAGATTTCATTCATGATACGATGAATGATATTATGGATAAAGATAGAAAGCACATAGAATATGAGATAGTCAAGACTATTCTGAGTGCATTGAATTACGGAGATATTTCCTTTCAAGAAGCACAAAAAGCTGCAAAATATTTTCTTCTTCATTTTCCCCAAGACATGGATACAAAGGTGTTTTTATTGGATATAAATAGTAAATGGAAGCTTTTTGATTTACTAATCGAAAGATTTACAAAACAGTCTCAGTTTTCTGCTGAAGATTCAGCTAAGTTGGAAAAGGTAAAACAACAGTTATCACAATTGACACAAACCTCTCTATGACAGAAGCACCGCGACCAGTATTAAAACCAATCGAAGTTCAAAAGCTTGCAATGGAAACTGCGGCAAAAGGGGCAGAAAAGGCAGCTTCATCATCTGCGCTTACGAATCCTGAAAAAGCCGTTGCCGAGGTTGCAGCTAAAAATTTAGCCGCTAATAAGGCCAGAGATGCTGCACTCACTGTGACAACAGGGCTCACTCACACTGCCGATGCAGAACAAATCGAATCAAGACTTTTTCACTCTAAAGTTGGACCAGACGGAAAAAGAACTGCCGATAGTGCCGCAGAAACAGGCAGACTTAATCAGGTAAAAGCACTTCGAGAAACCTACACTCGACTAATCCTTGACCCAACTTCTCTTTCAGCAGCAGATATAACACTCCTAAATCCACAAATTGTTTCAATGATTAATAATAATGCAGCGGCTTTTCCTGGACTAAAAGAAGCATTTACAAGCGGGGCAGGATTTGACGCAGCACTTGTAAAGGGGCTAATGAGAAATCCACAGGTTGTCAATAAATTAGCATCAGAAATGAATAGGGTATACGACCTTGGAGCTAAAAATCTTCCCGATATTACTCAACTTGAAGAAAATATGATGCAAGCTGAGCAAGACATAGCTGCAGCCACCAAAGAAAAAACCAACATTGCTAATAAAAAAAGTAAAATCATGGCGGGTCCAGCTGATGAAATCGCATTTAATTCAACTGCCACCTATACCTATACTAAAGCTGATGGAACCGCATCTGCTGCACAAACGAAAGCCGGGGCAATGGCAGAAATAAATACTGCTCTAGCAACCGGTGGGGGCGATATTGCCAAATATACCGCGGATATTGCTGAAATTAGAGCCTATGAACAAATGATGCAGGTGCCGGGCATTTCTGCTCAAGAAAAAGCTACTTATTCTAAAGATATACAGGACAGAAGGGGGAGGACAATTAAAGCTGAAGCAGACCCACAGTATGGAAATTTATGTAAGACATATAAAGCTCTAGAAACAGAACGGCTCGATATAGACTCACGGGTAAAAGCAAGTAAGGATGTTGATGTTATAAATAAACTTGATGCTGATATTCAGAAACAGGAAAACGAAATAGCTTCTAAAACAAAAAGAGTCGAAAATTTAAAATTAGAGAAAAATACAAAAGTGGGCGAGATAGAAAGCGCAATGAAAAAAGCACTTGAAAATGCCACGGCAGCACATATCACCGAAGAGAAGATTGCATTCTTTGAAAACTATCCACAGTTTGAACAAGAAGCAAGAACGGTTATCGAGGAAAAAGCGCGACATGCGATGCATGAGGTTATCAAAAATCGTTACTTTACCATGGAAGCTGTTCCCGCAAACATATGGGAAGCCGCAAAAAAAATAGTTGGAGCCAATTTTAAAGATACATTCAGACCTGTATTTAATCATTCACAGGCATCAGCTGACTTGAAAGCAATGACTAAATATGGCTTTGATGAAAAAGACATGATAATTCGTTTTGCGGGCGCGGCAAAACCGCCCATGGATGCCGAAGCTATGAAGGTATTAGTTCGTGATCCTCAATTCGTTAAAGAACAAATGAGTGTGATAACTCAAAGAGCATTAAGAGCATACGAATGGAAGAATGGACTTGGAGAAGAGATGATAAGTGGATTGGTTGCAACAGAATGGGGCGCCGCAGCGTTGGATTATACAATTAAGCAAAACGAATCAGCGCGAGATCTCACGAGAGACTATGAGGCGGGTGGAGGATCAATCTCACGTTCATTAATAAAAGATGTTGGTCCTGGTTTCTTGTTTAAATTATTAATGTTCTTGGGAGCGCTTGGTGTCTCTCCATTTTTTTCACTAAAAAAACAAACGATCTAAAAGTTAGAAAATAGAATAATAAAATGAAACCAATCACTCAGGCAGATAGAAAAAAAGTGTACAACATCCTCGCTGAGGCTTATATTGATTTGGTTGAGAAGGGGCTTATTGGGAAGTTTGAGCGCAGGGTGATGAGCAAAAAAATACTTGAGCATATTGAAAAGGCGCAAACATTTGAAGAAGTATCTCTTTTTATCAAATCTCTTTTGCAGTTTTACCCTGTATTTCACAACGCGCAAGTACAGGTTGACTATGAAATAGGGAAGCTCCACGAAGCAGATGTAATGGGGAGATTACAGCAGTTTATAAAAGCATCGAAGTAAGAATTATTGTACAATGAAATAATTAGTAAATTAACTATTAAGCTTTATGGCAATAACAGGTGGAGAAGGAGATAAAGCAAACGTCTCGGGTAAAGATCTGGCAGCAGCACTTGCGCCAGAGAGGGGTCGCGCTCCTGTGCTTAATAAAGAAGTAGCAGCTCTTAAAGAGCGGTATGTAAAGGATCAAGGAAAAAGTGTTTTTGAGGCCGATCTTGCCCAAACTCCCGAAGACTTAATGGTAAATTTCGATGAAATGAGAAGAGTACTCGATTCAGAGGAAAAACAAGTTAAGGCTGAAAAGGACCCAAAAAAAAGAGACGTCCTTGAAAAACGATACAATCGTCTTGAACTCCGCTATAACATTTATGACAAACTTCTTAATAATGAGGGATTTGCAGCAATGGACGGTACAGAAAAACAAGAACTCATAAATACAATGTCTGCACTCCCTGGCTTTGCCGAAGCCGCATCTGTAGCAATAGGGGGGCGTCTCTCCACGGATCAGATGATGAAGGTGCTCAGCGGAAAGGGAGGAGTAGCACTTACTCGTGACGAAAAAAAGGCAGTTTCCGAAATCATCGTATCTATGGCAAATGATGATCGATTTAAAAATAGGGTTTCCAAGTCTCTTTCTACGCTTGAATTGGATAAGGATGATCATACCCTTGAGACAAACATAGAAAATTTACGTAATCAAAGACTTAAAGATGAGCAAGACGCTATAACGATTGAAAATATAAAAAAAATTAGAGAAGATTACGAGAATCCAAAAACAGAGGATCAAATTGAGAGTATACGGACACGATTTGAAACTGTACAAGCATTACTTAATACCCTTCCTCTTGAAAAAAGACCACTTTTAGATAGTCAGGCAATAAAAGATAAAATTACTGCTATTACAGCTGAAAGGGATGCAATTAAACCAGGTACTTATTCTACTGGATCAGGAAGTTCAGCGGTTACGAATACTGGACAATTAACAGCTGAACAAACAAATCAAATCATTAAGTTAAATGGGTATAAAGACGCTTTAGAAACTATCAAAACGGCAGTGGGTGCAAACGGTCAAGAGCTTACCGATTATAAGAAATATGCTAGTGCTGTGGGTCAAATTGAAATATATGAAAGCAAGTCTGCAGAAAGAAATGCAAGGAAAACTGAGTTTACTCAGGCAGAATCAAAGAGATCAAAGTCATTAGATAAATATAAAAGAAAATTAGAAGTAACACTTAGTGAAGAAATGAAGCGCTATTGGAACGAAGTGTCGCTTGCTAACGCAAGTCGAGCTGCAGAGGCGCAAGCTGCAATCAAGGGAGAAGAAGAACAGGCGATTAAGGATATGGCTGAAAAGCGTGTGGCAGTATCTTCTGAAATACTAGAGAGATTCACTCACTTATCATTTCTTAAATATGAAGGTGGAGAGTCAAAGGGGAGAGATGATGAAGCTCTGAAAAAATTTGTTAAACAGGATATATTGTCAAGAAGCCCCAAACAGCTTGCTCGAGATATCTTAGATCGTATTATTCGCAATCGCGGACAAATGCCACGTTCATATGGAAAAGAAATTGATGCACTACTTAAAAAAATGGGAGTGGGAGAGGGAACACCACCTGCAACAGCACGAGACATACTCAATTCTATTCCTCCTGAGGAATATCAAAAATGGGCTGAAGAAAGAGTTCCTGATGTGATGGGATATGCAAGAGGAGGAGGCTATTATTTTGATAAACTCGCACTTAAACCAGGCCAAGCTGAATTTTTAAGAAGAGCATATCCTCCAGAATTTTTTGAAAAAGCGGCAGCGGCAAAAGAAAAATATGTTGGACAGGCAGCTCAGCTTATGGGAGGAGAATTTAAAGATTTTATCTCTGATGGAGCGCTTAATTGGAAGAAAATTCGTGAAACACTTGCGGGAAAAGATTGGAAAGAAGGAATGAAAAAGCTCATGAAGTTTACTGCATATGCAGGAGTAGGATATGTACTTGGCGGCGGACTTATGTGGCAAGGAGGCCAGTATATTGGGGCAGAACGTGTGTTGAATACCGCGACAAATATAGGAAGACTTGGAATGGCTACAGCTGGGGCTGTTTCAAGAGCAGGAGAATGGGCGATCAATGCCCCCACAGTAGCAGCAGCAAATCTATTGCAGTATCCAGCAGTTACGACTAATACAGTTGATGCAACGGATGCAATTACTAATACTCAAACTACTCCGGAGAAATTTTTTCCAAAAGTTCGAACGCCGGTAACGCCTGAATTAATTGCACCATAAGATGGGACCATCACTGAATTCAGAGAGCATTTCAACGACAAGAAATAATGAAACCCTTACGGCGACACACCAAACACAAATGGGAGATAGTGAAGGGAGTGATTCATTTACTGCATTTGTAAAGCAAAACGAAGCACTTGCAGCCTCAAATACAACGACAACTCCAACATATACTCCTGAAACTCAAACTCCCGTAACTCAGGCAGAATCACTTTCCCCCGAAGCGATGGCAGAAGAACAAATGATGAAAATGCGCGCACAAATTGACGCAGCGAAAGCAGAAGCTCAAGCCCGAGAGCGTGGGGAACTAATGGGGGAAAATATAGCAGGTGTTACAGGTCACGAAGTATCAACGGGAATGAATGCCACCGATCCGCAAACCCAAGAGGAGCTAAAAAATCGTATAAAAAATTTTACACCAGAAGAACGGGAAGCTTTTCTTACAACTCCTGAGATTCCTGCACAAGTTGAAGTTGTAGAAAAAAAATCTCTTTTTGCTAAAATAATCTCTGCTCCTGGAAGAATTATAAATAAGGTTGTAAGTACAGTAAGTTCCGCATGGAACTGGGCACAAACTGAGATAAATGCACTTGCAGATAAAATATCTTCAATATTGAAGCCTACTCCTCCACAAACCGCCTAACTATTTTTTCAACTTTCAGACTTCTGACTTTTAGACTTTTAGACCCTTCGGCAGGCTCAGGGCAAGGCTTTCAGACTAAATTATTCCTCCTGTACTTCTCCCAGTAGTTTGAGGACTACTGTTTTTTTATAGCGGCGGTCGCCCCGAGAGTTTATGCGAATTGCAGGGAGCTTTCCCTTTTTTCCCCAGCGTTTAATAGTGAGAGATGATACACGGAGAAGGGAAGCAACTTCTCTTATGGTGATTAAATCAGGAAGATCTGCGAGTGATATCTTAGGAGATGCTTTTATTGTTTGTGACATGGAACGTATTATAGAGCGCTCATTTGATGTTGTCAAGGAGAGCCGCAGGCATATGGAACATGTAACATGTAACATGTAACACACACCATGAAATTAATTCACATGTAATAAATGTTATTTGTTATATGTTTCGTGTTATATGAAATGTGTTACACTATTTGTAAACATGAAAAAAAGGAAATCGGAAATCGCCACGATTGTGATGATAGGGGCTGTTGTAGTAATGGGCGTTACTGCGATTATTTCTTCATTTACTCAGCAAGATAAGAAAACAACGCGGTCGATGGCGAGGGAGGTTGAGGACCCAACACCACGTCCAACTTTAAGACCCACTTCTGTTGCGGCACCAACCGCATCAACATCATGTATTTATGCTGAATGTGCAGATGGAACCGCATATTGGAAAAAAGCCGGAAAATATTATAAAAAAGCTGGCTGTGCAACTCTCATTCCAGACCTTAACAGTTGGTGTAGATTAGGAGATGGAGTGCCTCCAACAATTGCTCCCACTGTTGTATCAGGGTTTAGTTGTACTTCAGGCACAAAACAAACGGGAAGTACTACAAAAACATGTAGTGATATCTGTCTAAATAATGGTTACTCAACTGGAAAAAATGGAGTTCCAAACTCAACAGCATCAATAAGAAACTGCTGTTGTAGTGGCACATCATCCCCAGCCGCAACTGCAGTGCCAACAACCCCAGCTTCAGGTACTGGAACCGACCAGGGCAATTGCCCCTCAGGGAGCACAAAATATGACACAGAAAGTGGCTGTGCAGATTTCTGTAGTTCAAAAAGTAGTACATACGTGAGAAACTCTCAGTGGACAGACTCTTCTGGTCATCATTGCTGTTGTACAACTGTACCCGATGTTGGGCAAACTCCTGATGGAAATCCAGATGATGCATGTTGCTTAGTAAAAGCAAATAAGGAAGGA
This sequence comes from uncultured Gammaproteobacteria bacterium, assembly GCA_964459595.1. GTDB lineage: Bacteria > Patescibacteriota > Microgenomatia > UBA1406 > GWC2-37-13 > JAKBEU01. The sequence goes on along the minus strand of CAYWLV010000002.1, from coordinate 2,811 downwards.
CAAATGTGTCTTACCCTTTATTCTCCCTCGCTATCACAGTATGGTATGCCGTTGAGCAGCTGTAATGGAAATCCCGCATATGGTGGGACGCTTGAATTATGTAGTAAATATGGTGGTGCACAGAGTGGTTGCGATGTTCAACCCGTCGATACAGGTTCTGTCGAGCCCACAGTAGATCCGGGGACTGACACGGGAGAGTGTTATTTAAAAAAATCAACAGGGGAAACCTGTATAGAGGGATATTCTCCAGCTGGTCAGAGGGGGTCTCAGTGTTGTCCGAGCGGGGGTGAAGATATACTTCCATCGGTTGAGCCAACACCAGAATATACCACATTACCAACTTATGATTGTGATCTCCCTAGCAAAAAGAAATATACCGTATTAAAAACCACAAAGCCTGGTTGCAGAAATTATTGTTATGGTACGAGTGCGTCCAATCTAACAGAGACTTTCACTGAGGTTAAAAATGCTCAATGTAATGGGAACGTTATAGTGCCTACGGGATTACCGGAGGCTCCTCCACCAAATCCTCGTGAAACACCTCCTACAGTTCCAAGCACAGATGTCGACCCTGAATCTAAATGGTATATAGATAACTGTATTTTCGGGGCAACATCAGCCAATTCATGTACTGGGAATCACAATTCTTATGAAAAATACAGAGGAGCTGGATATTGTTGTACATATTCCAAACCAAAAGCAGATTTAGATAAGATCTACAAATCTAATCAGATTTTTTATACTTACTACAACTGTAGATATATCCAAGCTAGTCCATTATCCATCCTTAGCAATTGTATGATGAATTGCAAGGCAAACGAGAAATGTGCTTCAGATTATTTAACTGTAAATCCTCATATTTTGTGTTGTGAGAATAAATATTTAAAATAAGTTATTAAATATATTTGATGTCCAAACTTTTTGAAATACTAAAAATCGGGGGAGCAATGCTTGGAGCATATCTTATCGTTGCCACAGTGGGCACAAATCTTTTTATGTCTAACTCTCCTCAAATTAACATGGAGTATATCGCATCACTGCGTGAAATTCCCTCAAATGCAAAAGTGCAACTTGCCTCTTTAGGGTCGATATTTGTGAACAAAGATGCTGCAGTTAAAAAAGAAATTGATTCGTTTAAAAAAGAGACAGGAGCAATTGAAGTGGCCGTATCAAAAGAAGAAAAGAAAACACTAGTAGATTCCGTGGGGCAAAAAACAAATCCTGTACCAAACGCTGTATTTAATTATATGAGTAAGGGGGTTGCAGCTCATGAAGATACTGCGACTGGCAAGACAATTATCCGAGTAGATGAATCTGCTCAGCAACAAATTGAGTATAAACGGTTTACTCGTCCTGATGGAACGATACTCGACATAATGATTTTACCGTAGTTTCATTTGCATTTTTATAAAATATTCTCTATTCTGAAAGTATGTATTTAGGTCCGTTTTATTTCGACACCAAAGAGATTTTTCTCATTCTTGCCGCTCTACTTGTGGGGCTTGCGATGTTTTTTGGTTGGGAGATTCCTTGGTTTGAAACAAAAACACTTCTTCTCCTTATTATCCTCATGCTCTTTACCAAAGGCCTCCTACCTGCAATTCATAATGAAGCATTCTTTATTCTGGCTCTCGTCACTATTTTTTTGTCCCTCTATTTACCCCTCTTCCAGATCGTTCTGTTCTTCTTTATCTCTTTTGGTCTGTTTCGCCTCATGAAGGTGATTTGACCGCTTGCAAACACTTCTGGTTTTCTCTATGATGATACTATCTTATGATGCTTAAGCAGTGGGCTCTATTATCGATTGTGATTTTGTTTTTCTTCACTGTTGTGGTACACCTAAAAAAATCCGTAATTGCAGCCTGTATTTATACCTGTAATGCGAGAAATGTATGTACACAAATATGCTCGCCAACAGCAGCTCCGACTTCACCACCACAGAGCACTACAGCTCCATCTTGTAGCCCCCTCAAACTCAAATGTAGCACTGCTTGTGGACTTGCAGGTTCATGTAAGTCAGACGGGTGTGGTGGTCAGGTGTGTTGTCCTGCAACGGCAGCTTGTACTCCCACTGCAGCGGGCACGAGTACCACTGTATGCAATACAGACTTTTGCGGATCAACAGGATGTATGGTGACTTGCTGCACAACAGTGCGTACAGGTACGAGTAGCACTACAACTTGTCGTTCTGCAGTGGGACCCACTCCTACCAACAATCCCAATGCCCCTTCTCCCACTCGAATTCCAACTCCGCTCATCCAAAACACAGTCATCCCCACGTCCACTGTTGTCCCCACACTCGTTCCAACACTCATACCTACCCCGCAAAATACATGTTCACTTCGTCCCCAAGGGGATGCAAACTGCAACAATATTGTTGATAGTGCTGATTTTGAGATTTTCAAACTCATGATGAATGGGCAAACTCCTGCAAACAGTATGCATTCAGCAGACTTTAGTGGTGATGGAAAGGTAAGCGTAGTAGATTATGAAATTTGGAGAAATACCGTTTACAAATAACATGAAACAAATTGCAAAACTAATTTTCATTGCAGGTGTTACACTCGGCGTCAGTGGGGGATTGTGGTACTATCTCACGATTTACTCCACCAAATCCAAAGCATCTAGTGAAGTTGCTACTGTACGGTTTGCTCCAAATAGCAAAACTGCCAATGGGGGAGATGAGGTACGAGTAGATGTGATTCTTTCCACAAACTCATCTACAAATACAAACGGTGGAATCTCTACTGTTGATCTTTCATTTTCCAACACAGGAGACAATCTCGATTTTCTTACCGCAAAAACAACAGC
>CAYWLV010000001.1:71662-159785 GCA_964459595.1 uncultured Gammaproteobacteria bacterium | reverse complement strand
TTAAGTCGTAACAAGGTATCCGTACTGGAAGGTGCGGATGGATCACCTCCTTTCTTTTTTTTATTCTTCGGAATAAAAAGAGCATTTTTCGGTTTGGAAGCCAAAAAGATGTTTCCGTTCTTCGTAAACGGATAAAATAAATCCTAGCCCGTCTTTTGATACTAAAACAACAACTTTTATTCTAAAAAGGGATACTTTTAAATCTTACTTCTGAGAAATACAGTTTTACTTAAGTGTATTTGGACCATCTTCTTTTGAGAGATACTTGAGTTGTTTGTCTCAAAACCCTTTCAGGGTATATTTTATAGATTAGTGTGACTCAATATACAAAGGAAGATTATTTCGTACAAGTGAGTAAAAATATTATTCTAATCACTATGATTATTCGAATAATCATAGTGTTTTTTAAGAAAGATTAAATGGCTTCAATGCCTCGTAGAACTTCTGTTTCCGTGTTTCATTCAATATATTCATACGAATCGCATATACTATTTTCCAGAGCATAGTACGAAGTCTATATATATTCATCTTTTCCTTAAAATTATCAGGTAACTGTGCAATGGTTTTGTACCCCTCTACAAGAATATCTTCTCTAGGATAAAAGGTTCTCCACGTAGGACAAGAGGCAAGGTCTAGGATTGGATCACCAACCACGGCAGCTTCCCAGTCAAAGATTCCAGTAATTGTATCTTTCCCATCAAAAAAAATATTATGATCCGCGAGGTCATGATGTACAAGTGACCCTCGTTTAATATCATTTATAATAGGTTTATACTCTTCAAATAAATCTTTAATTTTCTTGCGTTTCTCGTCAGTAACGACATTACTAGTTACCAGATAAGCAAGGTCGTCATCTAAACAGGTGATAATATAATCATGAAACGTATTTTTTGTTCCAATTAATCGGTCTTTGTTTGCCTCTTTTGCATCAAACATACCAAACTTCTCATACTGAATCTGAGAATATGTAGCAATATACTTTCCAAGGTCAAACGACATTTTGTCATAATCTACCTTTGTTCCCTTGAAATTATTTTCAATATCAGAGCCCACTAAACATTCTTCTATTTGAAAATCAAATGAATATTTATTTCTTGATATATCAACACACAATACTTTATTTGTTGGCACACTCACTTTTTCAACTTCCCTACAAATCAACTGCTCTACTTTCATCACAGCCTCTGGTTTTTTATTAAACCCAAGATTTGCACGGAACACCAGAGAGTCTTGTCTTTCTTTCACTTTAACGAAATAAATAATATGTGAAGAGCCCCAGGAAGTTGAAGGTTTACTGTTTATTACAGTAAAGTTGAGTGAGTCTTTAAAAATAGGGGAGATGAGTGCTACATCAAAGGTGTCATAGCGACTCTTAAATGAATCTATTTCCTCTTGTGAGCGGTGTGCGACGGTATAATAAATATCAGTCATACGAGGAGTTATTTCAAATCCAACCCTTTGAGGAACTTAATGAATTCTCCTTTTGTCTCATCGTGTTGAAGAGCGAATTCTATAACCGTTTTTAAATATTCAAATTTATTTCCCGTATCGTAATATCTGCCATTTTCAATAACGACAGTGTACACTGGCATACCCTCATCTTTTAAGAGGTTGATTGCATCGGTAAGCCAGATTTCTCCCCCTTTTCCTGGATTTAATCTTTTTAATGCACTAAAAATATCTGGGGGAACGATATACCCTCCGTGGGTTGCAATATTAGATGGAGCCTCACTTGGTTCTGGTTTTTCAACAATCCGCTTAATTTTATGCACATTTCCTTCTACGTGTTCCAGCTCTGCTATTCCATACCGTTTTAAATCTTCCTTATGATGTATCTCTACCCCAGAAATAACTATCCCTCCATATTTTTCATATACCTCAATCATTTGCTTCAGACGTGGTGGTTTTGAGTGGATAAATTCATCTCCCCATAAAATTGCAAATGGCTCATCCTCTATGACAGGTTCTGCAGCAAGAATCGGTGTTCCATTCCCGTAGGGGCCCTTTTGACGGATATAAATAAAGTTGGCCATATCAGAGATTGCGCGAATTTTCTTCAAGATTGCTTCTTTATTTCCACTCATGAGGTTCTTCACTAAATCTTCGTTTGGCACATCAAAATGATCTTCAATGGCTCGTTTATTTGCTCCAGTTACTATTATGATGTTCTCAACACCAGAGTTAACAGCCTCCTCAACTACATACTGAATCACTGGCTTATCAACGACAGGAAGCATTTCCTTAGGCATTGCCTTTGTTTGCGGGAGAAATCGAGTGCCAAAACCAGCAGCAGGAATAACTACCTTCGTGATTTTTTTATTCATAGTACTATTCAAACGTAATGGATAATTTTTGTGCTACTTTTAAAGTTCCATCAATCGTTGCTTCAACAATTGAAGTACCTACTGTTTTTGAACTGAGAGTGACAATTGCCTTCCCTTTTTCATCTGTAGTTATTTCACTCTCACTCAACTCACCGACTGTTGCAGAAATCATTACTTTTTTATCTTTCGCTGGCATCCCTTTATCACTTCGAATAAATACGCTAATTGAGCTTTTGGACACCCCATCGGCTTTTAATAAGAGAGGGAATGCAAAAAGAAGTGAAGTTTTGCCACTAGCTGCAAAATCTTCTTTTGCGCGGGTAAATGTAGTAAGTTGGCCTGTGCTCCCTAAAAAGATTGCAAGAGCAAATACAGTAAACATAGCAAAGAATACAGCTAACAATGTGCTCAGTTTCTTGTCCATATATAGTGATTATTATATCATGAAAAGAGGATGTCAATAAACTATATAAATTCAAACTCTAAATTCAAATTCAATAAATAAACCTCTCTATTTTGAATTTAAATTTGGAATTTGAATTACCGTACATATTTGCTATGTACGGTGTATAATCCTTATTGAAAGTGAGCAAAGAGTATGTAATAGTTAAGGAGTAGCCGTTTATATTTTATATGCTCTATTTTTCAGAACTTAATAAAAAACGAGTTCTCACCAACGATGGCATTTGTATTGGCACACTTGACGACATCATCTTCCTATTGGACAGTAAGCCCAAAATCACCAAAATCGTGGTGGACAATAAAGGCGTAAAAACAATCATCAATGCAGATGCTGTGCTCAAGTTTAACACCGTTGTAAAACTTGCAAAATACTACACTCAAGCAGAACTTGAAGAAAATGAACTCTACATAAAGCGCAATCTGCTCGATAAACAGGTGATTGATATTTCTGGAAATAAAATTGTTCGAGCAAATGATGTTATCATTCATGAACAAATAAATCTCTCTAGCCACAATTATGAATGCTATATTGCAGGAGTAGATATTGGACTCATTGGGATCCTGCGTCGTCTCCATATCGAAAATAGCATGACGCGCCTCATTCATTTTTTTGGCATCAACTTAGTATCCACCTTTCTTTCATGGGCTGATATCCAACCGCTCGACCTTGTCCGCGGAAGTATTCGCGTAAAAAAAGAGGAAACGAAGCTTCAAAATATGCGACCAGAGGATTTGGCAGATCATCTTGAACAAACAAACGAATTAAATATTAAAAAGTTTCTGAGACTTCTAGACAAAGATTTTGCAACAGAGGTTATCAGTAATCTTAATATTAACTATCAGCGAGACCTCTTTCGTGCTTGGAACAGTGAAAAGTCTGCAGAAATACTCAATAAGATGGATACAGACATCGCTGCAGACATTCTCCTTGCACTGTCGAAAAAAAAGAGAGATGATATTGTGAAACTTCTAGAACCAAACAAGCAGTCGGCAATTCAAAAACTTCTCTCACTCACCCGCACCCCCATAAGCAAACGACTCTCTTCTGAATATTTCATTGTTCAGCCCACAGAAACTCCCCGAGATATTATCCAAAAAATGCGCAAAACGTCCACAGATTTCACATCACTTGACTATGTATATGTCATCAATCAAAAGAAACAGCTTATTGGCGCCTGTAATTTGCATGAAATTCTTATCCAACCAGAAGATACTCCCATCTATAAATTCATGACACAAAATCTCATTGAGGCACATTTAAAAACTCCGCTTGAAATGGTTGTTTATAAAATCGTAAAGTATAGACTCCATGCGCTGCCTATTGTTGACTCAAACAAAGAGCTTATTGGAATCATCCCGTTTGACAATATATCAGACATCATTGAGTCCAAATTTAATGCATAATCATGAAAAAACTATTTAATATAAAATTTCTTCTCTATCTCATGGCTGTCATGGGGCCTGGTCTCGTCACTGCATTTGCAGACAACGACGCGGGAGGAGTGGCCACTTATTCAGTGGCCGCAGGGAAGTTTGGCTATCAAATCCTAATCACCCTTATTCCCATCACCGTGGTGCTCTTTATCACACAAGAAATTGGTGCTCGTATTGCGCTTGCCTCCGGAAAAGGATTGGCCGATCTTGTGCGAGAACGCTATGGAGTAATTGTTTCGCTTCTTATGCTGCTTTTGGTTTTTGTGGTGAATTTTGGCGTAATCTTGCAGGATATGAGTGGTCTTAAATCTGCACTTCAATTGTTTGGTTTTGACTATCGTATTTATCTTCCGCTTCTTCTTATATTCCTCTTTTTTTTCTTGGTCAAGTCGTCATATAAAAAAACGGAACGACTCTTTTTTGTACTTATATTGTTTTACTTAAGTTACCTATTTTCTGCTGTGATGGTGAAACCAGATTGGGGTCATGTTTTCACATCAATCATTATTCCACAAGGAAAAATGAGCTTTGATCTGATCTACACCTCAGTTGCTGTGCTGGGAACCACAGTTACCGCATGGGGTCAATTTGTAATTGCAAGTTCCATTAAAGATAAAAAGCTCACTGCAAACGATATGGGTGTATCGCAGTTTGAGGTTGTTGCAGCTGCGATAATCAGTAATACATTCACAATGTTTATGATGGTGGCAGTCGCAGCTACTATTTACACCCAGGGATTACATATCGGTGATGCGGCAGAAGCCTCTCTGGCAATCCGACCACTAGCTGGAAACCTTGCCGGTATTTTATTTGGTGTGGGGTTGTTGGTGGCTGGTTTTCTTGGCTGTGCAATTGTCCCTCTCTCCACAGCATATATGTACTCTGAGTTGTTTGGATATGAGGGAAGCTTAGATCAGGGTTTTCATAAAAGTAGATTTTTTTATGGATTTTTTGTGTTTCAGATTGTCCTTGCCTCACTTTTTGTGATGCAACCTTCATTTTCACTCTTTCAGATTACCCTCTATGCAGACTTTTTAAATGGTATGATTCTTCCGGTTATTTTCTACTTCCTCTATCAATTCGCAAATAATCCAGACATTATGGGTAAATATAAAAATTCAAAAATGCAAAACATTGTACTCATTTCGTGTGGTATAGTTGTTTCTCTTGCGGTGCTTTTTGGGTTAGTTGGTAAAATTTTTAATTTATAATTTCATCTCTTTTATGAAAAAATTAATCGTTGTCGCAGACTGGGCTCATGACTCACTTACCAATCAAGAAGTGCAAACGGCAGTAGAGGGATTTGCAAAAATTCCTACAGATGTTCGTATCACATTTGTAGCATCCACTCCGTCAACTCTTCACACTTCATATATCCTCCAACAGCTCGTTCGAACAGAAGAGCGCTATGGCAGACCAGGACAAACCGTATTTTTTCAAAACACAGATCCACGTATTCAAACAAAGGAGGGTGTTGAGCAGGCAAAAGGGGCAGAGTTTATCGTGATTCGCCTAAAATCTGGTATATTTCTTTGTGGACCAAATGCAGGATTTGATTTTTCATTATTAAAACCAAGTATTGAGTATGTGTATCGCTACGATGGTTTGGATAAGGGGAGTCAGTTCCGTTCACGCGACCTCTACTCACGGGTCAGCGCACATCTCATGGATGAAATGGAAGATGAGCTTGGTCTTGAAGAGCAACCATCAAACTGCATCCCAGAGTTGAGAGGCTACTATGTGGGACATATCGACAATTATGGCAACATTAAAACCACCATTACAAAAGCAGATTTTAAGGGTAAATATGAGGTAGGTGAGAAGGTGACAATTGTTCTTAATGACGTAAAAAAAACAGCAACTTATGTAAGTAATCTATTTGGCGGCACTCCAGGAGAGCTTGTCATCTATCCCGGCTCATCTGGCGACAAAGACAATCCATATCTTGAAATTTCTGTTTGGAGACACTTTACAGAAAAGGATGCCTCAACCGGCATTCATGCATTTAATATGCCAAGACCAGGAATGGAGATTGAGTTAAAGTAAAATTCAAAATCCAAATTCAGTACTTAATTAAGCGAAGTTTTTGTTCTGAGGCGGATGTTGAACAAGTTGTATTTGCTCGCGGTTCACTGACGCAGAAGTATAAAAATGGAGCGATTAAGCGGGTGTATGATGAATTATTGTGCTTTATACGGTACTTCATGTTTAAAGCTATTTTTCTGTACAAACGATATCACTTTTCGTGCATTTAAAAATCCCTCTTGCTCTATTTCCTCAACAGTTTTCGATTTATCGAAATATCGAAACAGCACGTCATCTGCTTCTGCATAGCTAAATCCAAATTCCCCTTCATCTGTCTGCCCCTCCCATAATCCGGCTGTAGGTTTTGCTGAGAGAATATTTGAGTGCACATGAAGGTGTTCAGCAAGGAGATATACCTGTGTTTTATACAAATTTCGAATCGGCTCAATGTCTGACGCTTCATCGCCAAATCGGGTAAAGTAACCAAGAAGTTCTTCTGTTTTATTTTCAGTGCCACACACAAGTGCATTGAGCTTCTTTGCATAATCAAAAGCAACTATCATCCTCGTTCGCGCCATTACGTTACCCAAACGAAAGGAATCATTTATTTTAAGAGTTTGCTGTATCACGTCCACCATTGGTTTAATAGATAGTACCTTAAGCTGAGACTGAGCGATTCCTAAATACTGGAAAATGGGGAGAAACTCATCAGCATACGATGTTTCATACGGGAGATGAAGAATTGTGATTTGTTCCATAGGAATTGCTTTTGCAAGCAGGTAGAGGCACACAGTGGAGTCGATTCCTCCACTCCAATTAAGCACCACTCGCTTTTTCCCCGTTTTATCAAGTGTTGATTTCAAAAATGAAATTATAGAATCTGTTTCCAATTGAGGATTAAATGTATTCATAAGTAGTAATGTTAAATTACAAATGATAAATAACAAATCAAATCTAAATTAATAATCACAAATGTTTTGCAAAGTGAGATTTGATATTTGTGATTTGTGATTTTCATTTATATAGCTTCTTTTCCTCTATATACTCTCTCACTTTTTCTGGTACAAAATATCCCACTGTTTGCCCCTTTTCAACACGTGTTCGCACATGTGTTGAGGAGATAGTGCTTACAATAAGATTTTTTCCCTCCAAAATGTGTATATTGTGCGGAATTTCTTTTACGTTGAAAGATGTTTTTACGCGTTTTTCGAGTGTTTTAAAATCGGTATCACGTGGAAAAATCACTAAGTTGTGGTCTCGTACAAGCTCTTCCCAGTGATTCCAAAGCTGAAATGTGGGAAGAGCATCGCTTCCCAGTATCCAATAAAATTCATCGCCGGGATACTGTTGCTTGAGCATGCGTAGTGTATCTATTGTTCTACTTCTTTTATTAAACTTCTCTTCAAAATCTGAAACAATAATATGTTCACTTTCCAACCGTTTTGCCATTTTATATCGCTCCTCATACGAAGTAATGCGTTTTTGTTTATCAGGAAATTCTGGAAAATAGGAATAACACACCATAAGCCACACTTCATCCATTTTCATATGTTCCCGCACTTGCTGTGCAACCATATAGTGACCTACATGAATCGGGTCAAATGCTCCTCCCAGAATGGCTCGCTTCATATCTCATGATTGTATCATACCTTGCATTTGCCGTCTCCCTCAGCTACAATGGGCTTCATATCAAGAGTGATGGGGAGAGATTTGGCTCGATAACACCCATCCGACAACCGATTTGCATCTCCGCAAAAACGGTGCCACATCCAATCCACCCTGTTAGGTGGAACGATATGCCCTATGGGAAAAGAAGAATTTAAACGTCATTTATATAGTGAGAAATCAAATATTCATACAATTACCGATGAAAATTTATTCAGTGCTATAGCGTGTAAGGGCTTTAATTCCATATTTGATCAAAAAACGCTTATATATACACATAAAAATATTCATAATATAAATGGCTCTTACGGACAAGATCATTCAGCTACTATTCAAAATTTTGATGGTCAAAAATACAGGGTTCATTTTGTTTCAGATTTGGATAATAGAGGAGTTATTGTTACTGATTTTGAAAATAAAAGAGTGATTACTAAGGTAGTACTGAGAGACAGAGCTCATGATGGAACACCTTCTGCAACTCCACCTTTGTACTTAAATGAAATTAATGGTATACCTACGAGTAAAGCGCCACAAAGATCAAAAGAGATTGGATATACCACATGGAGCTACTCTAACCCAGGAGATGTTGTACCTACAAATACGAGAATGGTTGAACTTTCAATTGTTTCGTCAGACCCACATAAACTACTCCTTGATCGATTGATCAAAAAGAATGGTTTATTTGTAAACGCTTATAAATTAGCTCAATTTATTGATGATCCATTTTCCCTTATTCCAAGAGGTATACATTTAAATGAAGATTCGGTAAATATGTGGTGGCGATATTGGTATCAAGTGGTAGAGAGAGGGTTACGGAAAAAGGAAATCCCACAGCCTGGTCAAACGTCTCAAAGAGGATTTGAGGGTTTCTTTGCAAACTCGACTCAAATTGCAGAAAATTCTGCTCGGAATGCTGGATATACTCATTTATCAGCAGTTCCAACTTGGACCTATGTTTGGCATGCATTTATTGAAAAAGGATACCTCCCAATTGATCGAGCACAATCTGCAGAGGTATCAGGTTTTATGAAGCGTATAGCATCAATTATTCTTCCAGATGATGAAACAAACTGCTCAGCTCTTTCACCAAAAAATCCGATAATTTCATGGCTTTCTGTTGCTCCATTTATGCTTGAACTCAATCTAGAGTTTACTCCTCATCTTGGAATAGACACAGAAAGAGAAACTAAATTTCTCAAATTATTCACACGTTTAAAAAATGCAGTACAATGCAATAATGAGGTTAAGACATATCCATTATCGCCAGGGAGAAATTTATGGCTTGCAAAACAACTATGTTAGATATCATACATATTAAAAATAAACTCAATGAAATCGCAGAGCTTGGATGGAAGGAAGTAAAAACAACGGAGTATATTAAGAAAATAATTGGGGATACTCCACTCAAACAAGGATTCAATGGCACACAGTCTGGACTTGTCTATAAAATAGGGAAGGGGAAAAAATCAATTCTCCTGCGAGCAGATATCGACGCGCTCAAAACTGCTCAAGGGGTGAGACACACGTGTGGACACTCCACTCATATGGCCGCTCTCATGATGGCATATCACTTTGCAAAAACTCTTGCGCCTCAGCTCACTGCAGCAGATAAGTCTCTCTATTTTTTATTTCAACCTGCAGAAGAAACCTTTCCTTCTGGAGGAAATGCATTTGTGCATGAATGCCCTGATATCATAAACTCCATTTTGGGAGCATATGCTCTTCACGTTCGACCACTCATGAAGTTGGGCACTATCGGTCTCCAACCGGGTCCCTTGTGGGCGCGCGGAGACTACATGGAAATTGAAGTAAAAGGAAAAATGGTTCACATAAAAAATAATGAAACAGGGATTGATGCGCTCTTTGCAGCTTCATTAATTATTCAAGGAGTACGGGCGCTTCAACTCAAAACGCCATCCATCCGTATTGGAGTTGGCGTCATGGAAGGAGGAAGACAGCCAAATGCAGTTGCCGATTATGCTTTACTCAAGGGAGATGTTCGCTTAAAAAAAGACTCACAGCAAGCGCGTATTAAACAAAGCCTCAATGCACTGTGTAAACGAATTGAAAAACAAACTCACGCACAGGTAAAGCTCACCTATTATGCGGGTTGCCCATCTGTACATAATTCATCCAAGTTCGTATCAGACCTGACAAAAGGGTTTTCAGATACCCCCGTTGTGAATTCAGGCCTCTTTTCCTATGGATGCGAAGACTTTTCCTATATTTCAGAGCGTATTCCCTCAGTTATGGCACTTATTGGCACAGGTGATACGAGTGATCTACATGAAGAGAAATGCACCATTTCCGACTCAGGGACGAAGTGTGCATTCGCTTTTTTCAAGCGTGTAATCGAATTACACCTAGCCCAAGCAATAACTCTTGCAAAAACCCCATGCTCGCATTATAATGGAAAGCTATGGAAGAAAAAAAATACAATCAGAAGGAAATAGAAAAACTCTTTGAGGCCGGTTCACACTTAGGACACAAAAAAAATAGACTCCACCCAAAAGCACGAAAGTATGTTTATAAAATGATAAATGGCGTGGCTGTTATCGATCTCACTATTACTGCGGAACAACTTCACAATGCAAAATCATACCTTATGGATGCTGCAAAAGAGGGAAAAACACTTCTTGTTGTAGGCACAAAACGAGTTGCAAGCCAGTTTGTTGCAGACTATTGTAAAGAAAACGGAATCCCACACATCACCACAAAATGGATGCCGGGACTCCTCACCAACTTTGAAACACTTTCCAAGAATACAAAGAAAATGATTGACTACGAAAATGGCAAGGCAGACGGCTCATGGGAGCAGTTTGTGAAACATGAAAGAACAAAAATGCAGAAAGATCTCAATAGACTTAAAAGACTCTATGGAGGCATCGAAGAGATGAAGAGAAAACCAGATGTTCTTTTCATCATCGATATTAAAAGAGAGAAAAACGCTCTCAAAGAGGCAAAACAAAATGGTATTCCAGTAATTGCAATCACCGATACAAACACCAATCCAGATACTGTGGATTTCCCAGTTGTTGCAAATGACGATTCTCCAACCTCAGCTCATTATGTCATCGAGTCGATTCTTTCAGCATACTCAGTAGATTCAAACGAAAAAGCAAAAGAAACAAAACCAGCTTCTGCCGCTAAAGCTCCAGAGGTCAAGAAAGCAGCTAAAAAAGAAGAAACAAAAGAAGAAAAGAAAGTGGAGAAGAAAGCAAAAAAGCCAGCAGCAAAAAAAGCTAACACAAAGAAGGAATAAGCATTGTTTTGTAACTTGTAACTTGTAGCTTTATCTTTGAGTTTTTATGTCAACCCAGAGTTTACCCTGAGCGAAGTGGAAGGGAAAATCGGGATAAAGATCAAAGATTATTATTTTTAAAGCTTTAAGTTTCAAGCTTCAAGTTACAAGCTTTAATTTACTACTATGAAAATCGATCTCGCTAAACTTAAGGAACTTCGTGATAAAACAGGCGTTTCCTTTGCCCTCTGCAAAAAAGCATTAGAGCAAACAAACAATGATATTCCGTCAGCCATCAAAAAACTCACAGAGCTTGCTGGTGCAAAAATTGAAGAAAAAGCCACACGAACTGCATCATCTGGAGGAATCTTTAGCTATATTCACCACAATAAAAAAATTGCTGCACTTGTTGAGCTTGCTTCCGAAACAGATTTCGTATCAGGAAATGTTGATTTCCAAAAAGTAGGTCAAGAAATCGCCCTCCATATTGGATCTATGCCTTGTAAGACGGTTGAGGAGTTGTTGGAGCAAGAATATGTTCGTGACCCAAGCAAGAAAATTAAAGACCTTCTCAAGGAAGCAGTTTTGAAATTTGGTGAAAATATCAAGGTAAACAGATTTCTCCGTTGGGAACTCGGACTGAAAGGTTAATTTTTAATTTTAAATTTTAAATTTTTAAATAATTTAATAATTAATTAAAAATTATAAATTAAAAATTTGTAATTGAGAAACTATGGATCTCGCTTCATTCAAATTAAACCTCCAACAAACAATTAATGCTCTCAAAGAGGAGCTAAAAGCTATTCGTACAGGTCGAGCAAATCCAGCAATGATTGAAGATATTATTATTGACACATATGGAGGCTCAACAAAACTTCGATTAAAAGAGTTGTCAACAATCACTACAGATGGTGCAAGCGCACTTCTTATTGCGCCATTTGACCCTTCAACGATAATCGATATAGAAAAGGGTATTTTGAAGAGTCCTCTGGGAATTTCACCACAAACACAAGGCACCAGAATCACAATTCGAATTCCTCCTATGTCCCAAGAACAAAGAGATAAATTTGGTAAGCTTGTAGGTCAAATGATAGAGGAAAAACGCAATATTATTCGCAATCATCGCGATGATATTCGAAAGAAAATTAAGGATCAATTTGATAAAAAAGAAATTACAGAAGACGACAAATACCGAATGGAAAAGGAAATCGATACTCTCACACAAAAGGCAAACGAAGACATAGCCTCAATAAAATCAGCAAAAGAAGCAGAGATACAGGAAGTGTAACTGTTCAAGTCAAAAGTCTGAAAGTCTTAAGGTCATAAAGTCAGTCAATAATCAATTCTCCATGTGTATAATGTATTATCTAAGTCGCGTGCTTTTTGATCTTAGACTTTACAACTTTTAGACTTTCAGACTTATATGATTTCTCTCATTATCTTTTTATTAATACTTAGCTTTCTAGTTCTTATTCACGAATTTGGCCATTTCATTATGGCAAAACTCAATGGTGTGCGGGTAGAAGAGTTTGCTATTGGATTTCCCCCCCGCCTTTTCACAATTAAATATGGAGAAACCAATTATTCAATAAATATTTTCCCCCTTGGTGGCTACGTAAAATTATTTGGTGAAGAATACCAAGAAGTAGATAGCTCAAAGCTGAAAGCTGAAAGCTCAACAACGACACCCTACACCCTACACCCTACGTCCTTAACGGATGCTTTTGCCTTTAAAAAACCCTATCAAAAAGCTCTTATTGTGGCTGCGGGCGTCGTGATGAATCTGCTCTTTGGAGTGTTGGTACTTTATGGACTTCTTGCTAGTAACAATTTCAAGTCAGATCCACTCCCCATGCTTTTTCCCCATCACTTTACGTTTGGTGTACAAGAGGGAAGAGTAATTGCGGTTAATTTGTCAAAAGGATCCCCTGCAGAAACGGCAGGTATAAAGTCGGAGGATATTATTTCCTCCTATTCAATCGAGTCAGATAACTCCATTACTCATCTAACATCTGCACAGCAACTTATCGATTTAATTAAAAAATCTCCGGGGAAAACTATCTACTTGGAAACAGTAAATCTCAAAGATGGTGCAACAAAAACAATTCCTGTAGTTCCTCAGTACAATTCAAAACTCAAGCGGGCTATAATTGGAGTCAGCCTTATAGATGGGGTGGTTATTTCATATCAGCAACCGCTTGATAGAGTGTTTTCTGGTTTTATGCATTCTTATAATGTGTTGGAATACAACTTCAGCGCAATTGGAAAACTCATAGGTGTATCAATCAAAGAAAAAAATGCATCTGCTGTTTCTGGAGCAGTTGCCGGTCCTGTGGGAATATATGGAGTGGTAAATGATATGGTACAAACATCAGGAACACAGCTCATTAAAAACATTTTGAATTTAATGGCGCTCCTTTCTCTCTCTCTGGGCGTTATGAATATACTTCCTTTCCCGGCGCTTGATGGGGGACGGATGGTATTTGTAGTGTATGAGTGGATTACTAGAAAACAAGTTCATCAGAGGATAGAAAATATCACCAATATTGCTGGATTTGTGTTCCTTATGGGACTTGCGGTTTTGGTATCGATTAACGACATCCTCAGACTGTTCAAGTAATTTTTAATTTCTATTCAATTTTTAATGATTTAATTTAAAAATTAATAGTTATTAAAAAATTAAAATTTAAAAATTAAATTTTTCCTGTATACTAAATCATGGAAAACACCTACAAAAACATAACCGTCTCTGGAAAAGTCGCAGTTGGTACCACTACTCTCTCTCGCAATCTTCAAACCATTCTTGGCTGGAAGCATATTAATGCCGGGTTTATTCAACGAGAATATGACAGAATGCATGGAATTCATGAAAATATGCAAGGAGCTGCATCTAGAAGTGACGATCATGAAAAGAGTATTGAAGCAATGACGAAAAAAATGCTTACAGAAGAAAACCAACTTATTTATGAAGCTTGGCTTTCTGGATTTGTTGCCCGAGATATTCCTGGAGTTCTCAAAGTGCTTGTTTTTTGTTCGCACGATGAAGTGCGTGTAGACCGGGTAATGAATCGTGAAAATGTATCGGTTGATGATGCAAAGAAATGGATTCGCCAAAGAGAAACTGAAAATATTGATAAATGGAAAAAACTTTATGGAGACTATGATTTTTGGGCACCTAAATATTATGACCTCGTAGTAGACACATATGGATGTGGACCAATGGAGACAGTAGGGAAAGTATTGGATAAATTAAAATATAAGGGAGCCTTTGGTAAATAATTTTTAAGTACTATTTTAAATTTTTAATTAATTATTAATTAATTAATTTTTAAATTAAAAAATTAATTAAAAATTAAAACTTAAAAATTTAAAATTAAACGTGTATACGAAAATCACCATCTCTGGCAAAATATGTACAGGAAAATCTTCTGTTTTTCGTGAACTACAAAAAAAACTCAACTGGCCAACATTTTCTACTGGCGCGTATTTTCGAGACTATGCTCGCTCCCATAATCTAGACCTAAATAGTGCTGAAGAGCAAACAGATATACTCACAAAGAAAGTAGATGGCATGGTGAAAGATATGCTCCACAAGCCTGGAAATTTATTGCTTGATTCATGGCTAGCTGGCATTATGGCTGGAGAAGCATCTGGTGTTCTCAAGATATTGTTAATCGCAGATGATGGCATACGATTTAATCGATTTGCTGAGCGCGAACATATGTCTCTTGAAGAAGCAAAAAAAGAAGTTGTTTCTCGTGATAGTGGCTGGTTTGAAAAAGTAAAAGTAATTCACAATCGCTCCGATTTCTTTGATCCCAAGAACTACACACTCATCATTGATACATCAAACAAAAATGTCAATGAGATTGTTTCCCTCATTCTTACTAACGTCTCCCCCTAACTACTAACTACTAACTTCCCCCTACGCCCTATACCCTGATATAATATATTTATGTTATATTCTAAACTCTTTGGAAAAACAGTCCGTGAAGCACCTTCCGACGCAACAATGGACTCCTATAAGCTTCTCTATCAAGCCGGCTATATTCGTGAATCAACAGCAGGAAGATTCTTCTTTCTCCCCCTTGGCATGAAGCTGCAACAAAATATTATGAAAATTGTTAAGGAAGAAATGGACGCAGCCGGTGCACAAGAAATGGTGTCACCCGTACTTCATCCGCTTGAACTATGGAAAGAAACTAATCGCACAAATACAGCAGGATTTGAACTTATGCAGATAAAAGATAGACGAGGAGCTGAGTTTGCCCTCGGTGGTACTGCTGAAGAAATGTTTGTAGATGTTATCAGAAAGTTTCAAATTAGTTACAAAGAATTGCCAATTAATATCTACCAATTCTCCTCAAAGTTTAGAGACGAAATGAGAGCGCGAGGTGGGTTACTGCGAGTACGTGAGTTTATCATGAAAGATGCATATTCTTTTGATATTAATTCTGAAGAGTTTAAGAAAGAATATAAAAAAATGGGGGATACCTACACCCGTATTTTTAAAAGGCTCGGACTTGATACAGTAATCGTTGAGTCTGATGGTGGGTATATCGGAGGAGAATATTGTCATGAATATGTCGTAGACTCACCCATTGGAGAAACAAATTATCTCTCAACTACAGACGGAGTATATAATGCACACGAAGATGTTGCCATCTTTCAAAGAACAGAGATTAATTCACAAGAGGAAGAAAAGCCAGTTGAAACTATACAGCAGCCTGCATGGGTTCAAACCATGGAAGATAATGAAAAGCATTATAAAAAAAATTCTGCTCACTTTCTTAAAAATGTTGTGTTTAAAAATAGAGTAAACAAAGAAATAATTATAGCCGTAATGAGGGGAGACTTGGAAGTTAATAAAATCAAACTAGAGCACGCACTCAATGCAGTGGGACAGCTCGAACCAGCAACAGAGGAAGACCTTAGTGCAATTGGTACAAAACGAGGGTATGTACACTCATGGGGTCATACCGGTGCTCGCTATATTGGAGATATCTCACTCACCACAGTCAAAAATTTTATTGGGGGTCAAAAAGAAGAAACAACAGACACCATTAACGTAAACTATGGACGTGACTTTACCTGTGAAAAACTTGCTGATATCGCACTTGCAAAAGAAGGAGATATTACGCCAGATGGTAAAAAACTTATCATGAAAAAGGGGATTGAAGTGGGAAACATTTTTCAGCTCGGATATCACTACACAAAACTCATGAATAATGCCGTGTTTAAAGATGCCGATGGCACAGATAAGCCATATTATATGGGTTGCTACGGAATAGGAATCGGACGAACTCTGGCCACAATTGTGGAGCAGCATCATGATGAACGAGGTATAAAATGGCCTGAAAATATTGCACCGTACAAAATCCATTTAATCGCAATCGGTAAAGATTCAGCTCCCTTCGAAAAAGCTCATACCCTCTACCAACTACTTTCTACTAACTACCATCTTGAGATACTCTTTGACGATCGCACCGATGTATCACCCGGTGCCAAATTTGCAGATGCAGATCTTGTCGGGTGCCCCTATCGACTTGTCATTTCCCCAAAAACAGGGGAGATGATCGAGATGAAAAAAAGAGGGGAAAAGGAAGTGAAGCTTGTTACTGTTGATAAGTTAATGCTTGAATTTAAAAAATCCTAAATACTAAACACTAAATCTCAGTCAAAAAGGTCAAAATTCTTAATTAGAAATATTTAGGTATTCAGATTTAGGATTTATGATTTGTTTAGGGTTTAGCGTTTAGAGTTTAGAGTTTTATCCTATGAAGACTATAGTCACTCATATTTTTCCCGATCTAGACGCTATTACGAGCGCCTGGCTTATCACGCGTTTTATTCCCGGATGGGATGAGGCAGAAATTGCATTTACTCCCCAACAAAAGAACTGGAACAATGAGGTGCCAGACACCAATCCAGAAATTCTCTATTGTGACACAGGGTATGGTAAGTTCGATCATCATCAAATCAATGAACGGACCTCAGCTAGTAAACGAGTCTTTGATTATTTGATCATTCAAGATCATCTATCAGGCAAAGATAAGGAGCCAGTGAAGCGAATTGTAGAGTATGTCACAGATATAGACAACTTTGGAGAAGTAAATTATCCCGATCCCTCCTCAGATAAATACGAATTTTGTCTCCATCAATTAATTACCGGTCTCAAAAAAAAGGGCATGTCCGACACCATACTCACTCAAGCTGTTTTTACCCTTCTAGATGGAGTCCTTCAACTCTTTATTTACAAACTGAAAGCTGAAAAGGAGATAGAAAAAGGATTTATATTTACGTCAAAATATGGCAAGTCGATTGCTATGAATTCGTCCTACGATGAAGCAATGCGATTGGCACAAAAAAGAGGATTTGCGCTCGTTGTTATGAAAGATCCTCAAAAGCTCACGGCTCGGATCAAAACACTCCCCCGCCCAGAACTCGATTTAACTCCGGTATATGATAAAATCAAAAGCGAAGACAAAAAAGGGACATGGTTTCTTCATATTTTGAAAAATATGTTGTTAAACGGATCTTCACGCACGCCGGATTCTATCCCCACTCCACTTTCACTCCAAAAACTGATTGAAATAATACGGGAAGTGTAATACAATAGGGATAACAAAAAAAACTAAATCTTAAACCCTAAATTCTAAACAATTAGATGTAAAATTCTAAAATTAGTTGTTTGAGGTTTTAGATTTAAGATTTTTAATTTGTTTAGAGTTTAGGATTTAGAGTTTACATATATTTTGAGGAGGTGTATATATAATGGTTGTTATATTCAAGAAAAAAGGAGAAACAAAAGACGCGATTTTCAGAAAATTCTCTCGTATGTTTATGGATGAGAATATTGTTGATGAGCTTCGAAAAAAGCAATATTACAAAAAGCCATCTCTACGATTGAAGGATGAAGCAAAAGAGCGTATTCGTCTTCGTGCTCGCAGACGAAGATTTGCATTGTCTACTAAGAAAGAAAGAACAGCAATGCATCTCAGATAAAAAGCTTTATGATACATATCATCACCTCGTCTCGATATCTTATCGACAGAAAACGTATTAAGAGTTGTGTGGAGAAAACTACTACAGAACTCCATATTGATCCTACTCTTTCTATCACTCTCATTTTTGTGGGTAAAACCAAGATGAGACGAATTGCATCCGTATATAAGCATGAAGATGTAGCTCTTCCCGTTTTGGCTTTTCCGTATCGTACAGATACAGATATGGAAGAACCACTTCTGGGCGAGATTTTTTTGTGCTATCCACAAATAGTCCTTCTTGCTGCAGAACGGAATAAACGACTGGATTCTTTAATTGATGAACTCATCATCCATGGGATGAAAAACCTACTCAAATAAACTCTAAATCCTAAACTACAAGTACTAAATATGATTATTAGATTTTCGAATTTTGTATTATTTTATTTGGGTTTTGTAAATTAGAATTTAGTGCTTACTGTCTAGAGTCTAGAGTTTGTTATAATGTTTCCATGTATTACCTAAAGTATCGCCCCCATACTATCGAAGAACTTGACAACACAACTCCACGACAGTCACTTCTCTCAATTCTCCAAAGCAAATCACTTCCCCACGCTTTTCTATTTGTTGGCCATAAAGGAACAGGAAAAACGTCAGCTGCCCGCATATTTGCAAAGGCAGTAAACTGCCTACAAAATGCATATGGAGGAAAAGGGAGCTCAGTGGAACCTTGTAATGCATGTGCACATTGTAATGCTATAGACAAATCTTCCTTTTCGGATGTTACAGAAATGGATGCAGCATCAAATCGAGGAATCAACGAAGTAAAAGAACTTATTCGTGAAACGTCTCTCATGCCAATGGCCGGAAAATACCGAGTTTATATCATCGATGAAGCTCATATGATCACAAACGATGGGTTTAATGCACTTCTCAAAACGTTGGAAGAGCCGCCTGAAACAGTGATATTTATCCTCGCAACCACCAATCTTGAAAAAGTTCCTAAAACAATTCAGAGTCGCTGTGTTCTTGTTCAGTTTGGACATGCCCAAGTAAACGAGATTGTGCATATGCTCTCGCGCATTGCAAAACACGAAAAGCTCACTCTTTCAGATAAATCCTTATCAATCATCGCAACACATTGTGATCGCTCTTTTCGTGATGGCGCAAAAATTCTTGAGGAGATGGTCTTATCCGGTCATACAGATGAAACATCTCTCATTCATTCACTTGGTATTCGCTCAAAGCAAGCGCTTTACGACAACTTGCAGAAAAAAAATAGCGCACTCATTCTTACCTGGTTGAAAGAATTTGATTTGGGGGGAGGAAACATCCCACTTCTCATCGAAGAACTCCTGATTGATCTTCAAAACCATCTGTTATTTCTTCATAAGGTGCAGGGAAATGTCTCAACTCTCTCATTCTCACTCAAAGAAACAATTATTTTAATGAAGCTCATTAATGAAGCCTATGGACTCATCAAGATGAGTCCATTTCCCAGTATCCCGCTCCATGTGTCTTTACTGGAGTATTGTGATAGAATAAGATCAGGAGAAAACAAAACCCTAAACAATAAACTATAAATCCTAAATAAATAAAATTTTTATGTAAGAATTTAGAGTTTTTAAATTAGGACTTGTTTAGAATTTAGCGTCTAGATTTTAACGTTTTATTAATAATTTATTTCTTTACTTATGTTAGGCGGACTCGGAGACTTACAAAAATTACAACAACAAGCGCAAAAAATGCAAGCAGCACTGCAACAGGAAACTGTTGTGGTTGATAATAATGGGGTAAAAATTACCATGCGTGGCGATCAACAAATCCTTGAAGTGGAAATAGATGGTATTATTGAAAATAGAATTGCAGAGTCAGTGAACGAAGCAGTGAAAAAAACACAAGAATTAGCCGCAAAAAAGCTTATTGAGATTTCCCAACAAGGCTAAATCCCTGATTGACTTTAAGCCTATAGTAGTGTATACTATGGGCTATGAATTCAACCCTATTTTCACTCATTACCGCGACCTCACTCATGTTGAGCGCATTTCAGCCACAAAGTGTGCCTAAGGCGCTTGCTGAGGTGACGTACTCACTCTCAAATCGGTATTCAAATAGCTTTGTAAATGGTGTATTTTCAGATAATATTCTTCTTACTCTAGCCTATTTAGGAAGAACTGTTAAGAATGGCAATCCTGTTGACTGGAAGAGTGTTAAGGACCAAAAGGAAACGTCTTTTGTACTTAAGCCTGGAGAAACTTTTGCGTTCCATGAGGCTGTACTAGACAAGTACAAAGGAAAAATAGCTCTCACCACCAATGCCCATTTTAATGCTTCAGAAGGCTTCAAGTCTGATGGTTGGCTCGTGGGAGATGGCGTGTGCCACTTAGCCTCATTTATGTATGTTGCTGCCCAAAGGGCAGGTCTCGATGTAGAAGCGCCTACTTCACATGACTTTGCTGTGATTCCCAATATAGAAAAAAAGGATGGTGTGTCAATATATTCTGAAAACACCCTTCAGAATCTCTATATAACCAATACAAAACAGGTGTCAATTTCATTTGTATTCGTCCATACAAATAACGACCTTACTATTCGTATTGAAGAAGTGATATGATAATTAAGTGAAGACAAAAAAACGAACAAAACATAAACAGTCCAACTCTTCCCCAAAAAAAGACAGTTTTAGCATGTATTTTTCACTCCTTCGCCCCACAATGGCTGCGGTAGTTTTATTTATAGTTGCTCTCACCCTCACCACATATTCTCAGAAAAAAAAGGTTCCCTGTGCAAATACGATAAGTTGTAAACAGCCACCGAAACTCGAAGTTGAAAAAAACGCCATCGGCACATTCGCAGGCAAAGCAGTTCATGCACCGAATATTACGTTCTCTGAAAATGAAGGAAGTTCGTCAGTTCTTGGAGTTCATGTTCCACATGGTGAAAAACATATATATGTAAATCTCACTACTCAAACGCTTTCGGCATATGAAGGAGAGGAACTATTTATGCAAACCCCTATTTCTTCCGGGCTCTGGGGACGAACACCTACGGGAGACTCCACCATATGGAGCAAATTTAGATCAACTCGGATGACAGGGGGGAGTGGAGCAGACTACTATGATCTACCTAATGTTCCTCACGTAATGTTTTATTCAAATAGCGAAGTTCCAGGGAGTGCGGGATATAGTATTCATGGAGCTTATTGGCACAATAATTTTGGTCATGCAATGAGTCATGGTTGTATTAATATGAAACAAACAGATGTTGCAACATTATATGAATGGGCAGATGGACCCTTGGATCAAGAAAAGGGAACACTTATAACAATCTATGAATAAATTTGTTTATATCTCATTATTTGTAACTCTTACTGTTGCTGGATTGCTCTTTTTAATGGTGGGGAAATCAACTTCGAGAGCACGAGTGAGCACTCCACCTCCCTCAACAACTGTGTTAGCATCCACAAACACTGTGTCCGTCATGGACTCTCCCGAAGGAAGTAAAACACTGACACTTGAAGGAGACACGTTATCTGTGTCATCCAAAGAAATCTCCGAAAAGCAGGTGTTGTACAAAAAGACAGCAGATACAAATACCTATCTTGAGATTCCGTTTAATACTTGGTCTCCTGACACAAAATATCTGTTTATTCGTGAAAAAAATAGTAGGGCAGTAACCTACTTACTTTTTAAAAGTTCTGGTGGCCCATTTGCAGATGAAAAAGCGTTCATCTCAATAACAGATGAGTTTCAGAAAAAAGTTGATGGATATACACTTGAAGAAATCACTGGCTGGGCAGATCCCACGCTCCTTGTGGTAAATGTCATCGATGAAGCTACGCAGAACAAGAGATCGTTCTGGTTTAATGTTGAAAACAAAGCTTTTATCCCGCTAAGTACCTACTTTAAGTGATATTCCAACCAGCAATCTACAACTAGCGACTAACGAACTTAATATACCATGTATAATATTTTTATGAAACTATTTTCAGGAAGTGCAAACCCCGCTCTCTCACAAAAAGTGTCCGATATTCTTAAAGTCCCACTCGCAAAAGCAGAAATAGTCCGCTTTGAAAACTCAGAGATTCGAATTCATATCGAAGAAGAAGTAAAAAACGAAAATTGCTATGTTATTCAGCCAACAGCAAATCCATCCGATACCCATCTCATGGAATTATTTTTCTTTTGTGATGCGCTTCGCCGTCAAGAAGCTAAAAAAGTATATGCGATTATTCCTTATTTTGGATATGCACGACAGGACGTACAGCATAGACCAGGAGAATGTGTTTCTGCAAATGTAGTCATCAAGTTCCTTGAGTCAATTGGGTTTTATAAGGTTTACGTAATCAATTTGCATGATGAGGCCACTGAGGGAGTATTTTCCATTCCATTCAAGAATATCAATGCATTTCCCATTCTTGCAAATGAAATTAAAAAATATATTGGCAACGTATCAGTTGATACAGTTGCAGTTGTATCTCCAGATCATGGAGGAGTTGAGCGAGCTCGCAAATTTGGAGATGAATTATTTGGTCACACAGAACACTCCATCACCGTTGTTGAAAAAAGAAGAAACCTTGCGGCAATTCATAAGAGTGTGGCACTTGATTTATATGGAGATGTAAATGGTAAAACAGCGATACTCGTGGATGATATGATCACCTCAGGAGGAACACTTCGACATGCTGCAGAGCTTTGTTTACAGCGCGGTGCAATCAGAGTGCTTACAGCTGTGGTACATCATGACTTTGGGCCTAAAGCACCCTCCCAAATGCAAGATTCTGTGATTGAGAAAGTATTTACTACAGATACTATTTTATTGAAGGATGACCAAAAATTTGATAAGCTCGTTGAGGTTTCTGTTGCAAACGTAATCGTTGAAGCAATTAATAAGTAAGTGTCTAATGAAACCCTAAATCTTAAACACTAAATCCTAATCAAATTAATGCAAAATAGCAAACTCTAAATTATTATTTTTTAGGATTTATAATTTGGGATTTGTTTAGAGTTTAAGATTTGGGGTTTAGTATTTATTATTAAAAACTTCTTCTGTTCTCCAATGCTTTCCCCAGCGTTCCATAATCTGCATATTCCACACTTGCCCCCATCGGCATGCCGTAACCTAGCCGAGTAATTTTTAATTTTAAATTAATAATTTTTAATTTTTTTTGAATATACATTGCTGTTGCTTCACCCTCCATGTCTGGATTCGTTGCGAGGACAACTTCAAGTTCTTTTTCATTTTTCGACTCGGTATTACGAGAAGTTATTAAATCGGTTACACGGTTTATGAGCGCATCGATAAAAATATCATCGGGACCAATATTGTTGAGCGGATCAATTCTTCCGTGAAGAACGTGGTATACTCCTGAATAAATGTGTCCCTTTTCAAATGAAAGAAGGTCAAGAGGTGACTCTACAACTGTTATTATCTGATGATTTCTTCGCACATCACTACAAATACCACAGATTTCTGTTTCTGAAAGGTTCATACATGTTTTGCAGCGCTTTGTTTTTTCCTTGAGTTCGGAAAGTTGTTTGGCAAACTCCTGTAGGTCGGATGTGGGCATTCTCAGGAGATATAAAGCAAGTCTGTTGGCAGTTTTCCCCCCAATCCCGGGTAACCGTTCAAAAAATAAAGCGACTTGTTTAAGATGATCGGGAAGCATGTGAAATTAATTTTTAATATTAAATTTTAAATTATTAAATAATTTTAAATTATTGAATGATAAAAAGTTTTAGGTGGCACGAGTAAAGGGTGCCCATCAGCACGGAAAAAAGTTCGGCCAGCAGGCTTCGAAGCTTTTTGAGTACTGGTGGGGGAAATTACGAGTGACAGAATCTAAAACTAATTTTCAAATTTCCAGTGTCTCAACAACAATCAACGGTTTTCTTCCTCTTTGTTTAAAGAAGAAGTTTTCAAGTTTTGAAATAATACTTCGTTTTACTCCATTAAAGTCGCTCACTGGTGCGCCGGCTGGTTTCATAGCAGCTTCCACTATTTGGGTTGCTTTTTCAAACAACTCCTTTTCATTTTGTTGGAATACAAATCCATTGGACACAAATTTTGGTCGCGTCACCAACTGTGACGCTTTTGTAATTGCTAAAAAGCAAATCACCATTCCGTCTGAAGAAAGTGTTTTTCTGTCCCTCAGGACAAGGTTTCCAACATCTCCAACTCCATATGCATCCACGTATATACTTTTTGTGTCAACATCCACTCCTCGCTCTGCTTTTCCTTTCTGAAAAACCATTGTCTCTCCTTCGTTAAGCAGTATTACTTTTTTTTCGTCAAACCCCATCGTACCAGCAAGGGAGCGATACTCCTGTTGATGACGAATGGTTCCTCCAATTGGAATAAAGTAAGCGGGGTTTGTAAATCGCATAAGAAACTTCAAGTCTTCTCGATTGCCATGACCTGAAGCATGAAGTTGGTCTGCTACATCTGAATACACAACATGCACTCCTTGAAGGGACATTTCTTCAACAAGGGCATATACTTCGTTTTCGTTCCCTGGAATTGGGTCAGATGAAATAAATACCTTGTCTCCGGGTTTCATCTTTACATTTTCATTTTGCTTATTTGCAAGCTTTGAAAGTGCAGAACCATACTGACCTTGACTACCCGCAACAATTAAACATACCTTATTTGGGGGTAATTGCATCACTTCTTCTTCTTTTCCTAAAAACTGTGCAGGAATGGGGAGATAATTAATTTCTTTAGCTATACGTGTATTTTCTCGCATAGAACGCCCAAGAAAAATAATTTTTCGATTAAACTTAATTGCAGATTCTACGCACTGTCGAATACGAGAAATGTTAGATGAAAAGGTAGTCATCACAAATTTTCCCTTTGTTTTTCTCATCTCATCCTCAAAAGTTTGCCCAACAATAGCCTCACTTTGTGTGAGTCCATCGCGCATAACTCCCAAACAGTCTGACATTAAAGCAATAATCCCATCATGACCTGCTTTTGTGATGCGATAAAAATCTGGTGGCACTCCATAGACGGGTGTTGTGTCCAGTTTAAAGTCAGAACCATGATACATAGTGCCAACAGGAGATCCAATTAATATGTGTGTTGTGTCAGGAATTGAGTGGGTGACCGGAAGAAACTCTGCGGTGAACTCTCCAAACCGATACTGCTTTCCATATTCCACCACTTTAATATCAATGGGGAGATTAAACTCCTTGCATTTATTTGCCACAAACGCGGCAGTGAGCTTTGCAGTAAAAATGGGGGGGCGTCCTAAGTCTTCATAATGGAAGGGAAGCGCGCTGATATGATCTTCATGACCATGAGTGAGAAGTATAGCTCGAATTTTGTCAAGTTTATCTTTGAGGTATGTGATATCGGGAATCACAAAATCCACTCCCAGTTCTTTTTCATGGGGAAAGCCAATCCCACAGTCTACGATAAGAATATCTTGTAAAACTGAGTCTTTATACAACTCATATACATACATATTTTTCGTAACACCGACGACACCACCGAGGGGAACAAATCGGAGAGTATACATAAGATAGTCTATTAAAATTTTTAGATACCATCAGTATACAGCATCAGAAGTGAAGTATTTCATCCTAAATTCTAAACCCTATCCGTTTTCGTTTAAAATTTGAATTTATAATGTAGGATTTGTTTAAAGTTTAGATTTTAAAGTTTAGAGTTTAGTGTTTAGAGTTTAATGTATCTTTTGGTATACTACATCTATGACTTCTCTAGTGCGAGTTACTAAACAAATAGTTATGGATCAACTAGATTTAGTGATGGATCCAGAAATGCACGTTTCTCTTGTAGATTTGGGCCTCATTTATAAGGTGAGTGTTTTAAAAAATAAATCTGTGCATATAGTGATGACTCTCACGACCATGGGATGCCCACTATTTGGTGTTATAGAGGAAGATATTTACTTAAAGCTATTTGAGGTGGGTATCGATCGAAAGCATGTTGATATTGAGATGACATTTGACCCACCTTGGGACATGACGCGGATGACAAAAAGAGGAAAAGCACTTCTGGGAATATAAAGATAAATCCCAAATCCTAAATGACAAGATCGAAATATAATCAAAATTCTAAATACAAAAATTGTTTAGATTTTAGGTTTTTATATATGTTTATTTGGAATTTGTAATTTAGGATTTTGTACTTAATGATTAGTGTATATTTAAGTATGGCCATAAAAAAAATTATTCAAGATGCTTTTGAACAAGTTATTGAAACTGGGAAAGACATTGGCAAATCGTCGATAAAACAGATTGGTGAAACGCTATCGCCGTGGGATATGATTCGAAATAGTTTTAGTGAAAATGCCAAAACTCCAGAAAATTCAAGCGCGAAATCTAAATTCAAGGAAATGCAGGGAAATGGAGGAAAGGGAACGCCTCTTGACTTTGATAAGCTTCAAAAATCATATGCAGATCAAGATAAAATGAAAATTGAAAGTATGAAGCAACGACTTTTCCAATTGGTAAAAAACGAAGATACAAAAACAGCACAGAGAAAAGATCAAAAAGCCGCTGAAAAAAAACAACTCGAAACTCAAGAAATTATAGAACAGCAAAGAAAAGAGGCTGAAATGCGACAAAGAAATAGCATGTCAAATGCACCCGAGGGAAAAAGTGGAAGAGGCACCGCACTTTCCGGAAAAAAGAGAAAAAAACCCACAGATCCACAGCCAATTGAAACTAAGCCAGGAGGAAGTAAGCAGTAGATCTAGTGGCTTGATTTCTTTTCTTTCATTGCTGTTTTTACACCTGACGCATGCATAAACCCGATAAACGCTTCCTTTGTGTGAATAATTTTATTTCTATCTAACGTTTCGTCTGCAGACTTCTGCAATATCCTATTCAAATAAGCTTGAAACTCCACCTGATTTGTACATCCTAAACTAATAAGAATTTCTCTTGTTGGAGCATCTTCATCTGTCAGCTTTTCAAAGAGGGAGGTGCGAGCATCTATATATTCAGAAAGAGTTGCACTACCCTTCACGAGCTCATCCCACTTTTCTAAGAGCGGATGGAATTGTTTCAAAAAGGATGCTTGTTTTTTACCGGTAAGTTCTTCTGTGGTAAGCTTTAAGAATTCTGTTTTGAAAGTTTCTTGCGCTTGACATGGAAGTTTGCGGCAGGTTGATACAGCCACATCCCCTCGTTGTAGATAACCAATTATTCCCATGCATGGCCGTGCGTTCTGCAAATCGATCGGAATTCTATTGTAAATTGTTGCCTCGGCTGAACTAAAATACGTGTCAAATATATGTTTTTTGTCGACATCTACCTCAGTCCTCGCCTCACTTTCCGGTTGGAGAGAAAGCCCTGAGTACATCCCTCCGCTTGGAGAGGTGAGAAGTGCTGCGCCGCCGTGTACCTTTTTTGATGCATTGGCAAATGGCAACTCCACTTTTCCAGGTGGTGCTGATGCAAGAGTGAATAAATCACAAAACCCCCGTTCTGCGCGTTGCTTTTGGCCTTCGTAACTTCTCAGCCACTCTATAACCACTTCAGGATTTGGTTGTTTGTTTGATGCTCTTAAATACGTATTAAACTCATCCTTAAGATGATTAAATGAGGTATAGAGTGGTTGCAAGGAATCAAATTGATCACCTTTTTCATCGAAATAAATATCACCATCTTTGCTTGCTGCATGCAGGTAATGAAATACGTCAACATTGTTTGCTAACGCATATATGAGTGAGCGGGTAAATGCAGGCGACAGCTTCACCTGTTTTTCTTCTCCCGTTTTACTCCGTACTGTAAAGTGAAGTGAAGGGTAGGATTCATCTATTTCTTTATAAAATGACCTTCCTTCCAATTGGGGTACTCCTATGGTGTCTGCTTCAATTCCAGTTTCAACTTCATGATCAATATACGTACTCAGACCCGTATCAAGGGTTGTATATCTGTTCCCTTTTAAATCGCGAAGTGCCTTGAATATTTTTTGAGAATGGATATAGGCTGGTCCCCCATCTTTTTTTGAATGAGTGTAGCGAATCACTGTTCTCATCGACTCCACATTTCGCTTAAGCATCTGGCGCCGATCAAGTAGTAGTGCGAGTTGTCCATCTGCTGCTGCAAAAAGAGTGGTGGGGCTATGTTCATCTACTGTGTCTTCACTATACGAGCTCGCCGTTGTATGATCTTTTATTTGAATAACATAATCTCCCTTAATATCATTTTGTTCTCCATGATGATAGATTTTTTTATACGTTTCATCCTTCTCTCGATTTAGTGAATATCGAGTAAATCCGAGGGCTGCTCGCTCTGTAAGAGTGAGTGAAATTGCCTCTGTTTTGGCTAATTTAAGTGCTTCTGCAATATTTCTATCAAGCTCTACACTTGTAATATCTTCGTAGGTATCTACTGCAACCTTTTGCATCGAATTTTCACCATAAAATAAAGTGAAGTATAC
This sequence comes from uncultured Gammaproteobacteria bacterium, assembly GCA_964459595.1. Lineage (GTDB taxonomy): Bacteria > Patescibacteriota > Microgenomatia > UBA1406 > GWC2-37-13 > JAKBEU01. Next base: position 131,238 of record CAYWLV010000001.1, on the reverse strand, counting down.
TTTTTGTTGACCGCGGGGGCGATGCACCTTGAGTAGTGCATTCATACTTTCTCGAAGCAGCGCCTCATTGCTCACACCATCCTTCATCTTCACATTTTCTCTAATCTCAAATCCCGATGCTTCGGTACGTAAATATTCATCTTGGACTCGACTCGCAAACCGCCTAAAATCCGGTGCATCGGCATATTTCCCAAACTTTTCTAAAATAATTGCGAGCTGATCTGGCCTGAGTCGCAGCTGCCACCCATAGCGAGCTACTAGTTCTGGTGTTACTCCGTGTTTTGACATGCCAGCACGCATTTCTTTGAGCAAAATAAGCAAATCCATTATAGGCTTTGGTGCGTGATTGAGCAGAAATGTTTTGTCTTTTTTCGGCGTATTATATTGAAGTGTTTCCCATGCTTCATCAACGAGCTTGCCAAAATCAGGCGCCTCTTGAATATCTTTTATTTTTTTTTGGATCACGTCTTTATTCATTCCTAAGCCTTCGGTTGAATATTGGCGTATTGAGTCTCTTTTTGTTTTTGCGTGGGCTAAAATTCCTCTTTCAAGAATGATCTTTTCCTCGTCGGGAAGCTCCATATTTCTAATTGATTGAATTGCATAGTGTGCGGTTGAGTCGATATCACTGCACGACTGTGCTCTTTTATGGGTGGCTTTAAATGTTTTTTGTGAGAGATGGATATCTGAAAGTGCACTGTAATAGGTGTCGATGCCATCTATCCCAAACCGTTCCATTTCTCCACAGTATTTTCGAATTGTCGCCTCATCATTTACTGAAAGTAGGGCTTCAAACTGAGGTTCAACTGTATCCTTTGAAAGAGGATAAAGAGGAGGAATAGATGCGTTTTTCGCCTTGGAAAACACACGAGTTGCGCGTACTCTCATCACATCATTTAATAGTTCCGCTTTTTCCTCTGGTTGTGACGGAGAAAGTGATTTGACAGCCGAAATAAGTGATGCGCTGCTCATTTCGCTCGCTGTGTTATCAATAAAACTCTCTAATGAAGTTGATTGTTTTACTCCTGAAAAATCAGTTATACGCTTTATCTCAGTCTGTACCACGGGATCGATGATAGTTGCGATACTCCGTTCTACCGTGTGGTCAAACTCTGGATCTATACTTCTTTCTTCGCTTCTATACATCGCTGTAAACTCGTTAAACTGTGCTTTTGCTTTTTTCTGAATCTCCATATAAGGCGAGATCGGTGGAACGACTGATGAGGGAGAAATGGTGCTTTCAACTCTATTGATTACGCCACCTTCTGGTCCTGGTTGTTGAGAAGACATAGGTGTTTTGAGTATAACAAAAAATGAAAGTCGGGACAGTGAGACTTGAACTCACGACCTTGCGGTCCCGAACCGCATGTTCTACCATCTGAACTATGTCCCGTACCTCCGATTATATAATACAATCGTCTTTCTAACTTTCCAACTTTCTGACTTTAGACTTTAAGACTTTCAGACTTTTTTAATTTTGCTGTATATAGGGAAGAATATCGGTGAATTTTTCTGCGAAGTAATCTACTGCAATATTAGCATTTTTAAATGTATCTCTGCTCACCAACCCACTTTCAAGCACTGCAATAAAATCCATCCCAGCATTTTTTGCTGCAAATCCATCTTTAAGTGTGTCACCCACATACACACACTCAATTGGCATTACATCAAACTCAAAAAGAGCTTTATTAAATACGCGTGGGTCAGGCTTAATATGACTCACATTGTCTCTATGATAAAACGCATCGATTCGTTTGCTTAATGGGTGGGAAACATCCATTATTGACTGCACCTCAATTAATGAACGGGAAGTGATGAGAGCAATTTTTTTACCTTCATCTTTTATCGTTTCAAGAACGGCTAAATTATGTGGGGGCACGTTATCAAATCGACCTTCTTGAATAGCTTTTGGTACTTGAGACTCAAAACGCTTCATAAACTCAATGCTGTTAATGCCAGGAATCCTATCTGTTATAGCTTCCTGAAGATGTTGACCCCATGTTTGTTTATGAATTTCCCGGCTCATGGGTGGAAATCCCATCGATTGTGCCACTTCATTCTCAAAATAAAAGCAGGACTCTTCTGATAGACAAAGAGTGTCATCAAAATCTAAAAGCACTAGTTTTATCATTTCTCAACTAGTATACCATGAATCCTATGGTCTCAGTATAGAGTTTAGAGTTTAGTGTATACTCATTTTTATGCAGCTTTCCATTCTTACCTACAATACGCTATTTAATGATGGTCAAAAGGGGCTCCCTTCTTTTTTCAAAAAATACTCACCAGATATCGTCTGTCTTCAAGAGGTTGATACTCATGAGAAAAGTTTGGAGAGAATTGAAAAGTTGGGCTATTCACTAGCAGATTATTCAAATGGATTTATAAAATTTGGAAAAGTATATGGAGTGGCTACATTTTATAATCCAGAACAAGTTGTGTGTACAGAAACAAAATCGATTACACTCCCGCGGGGTCTCGCTGAAGCAATCACGTTTATACTCCGTATTTTTAAAAGCAAGAAAAAAGATAGAACAGTATTAAAAGCAGAATTTGAAGTGGAAGGTACAAATAAAAAGGTGGATGTTTACAATATTCATCTATCCCCCCACGGTACAAACGGAATTCGAATAAAACAGCTTGAGAGAACGCTAGACGATATTCAAAAATCTTCTTCTCATGCTACAATCCTTGTAGGCGACTTCAACTATCCATTCGGGAGAAAAAAACTAGAAATGCTTATGGAGTCTCATGGTTTTTCGGAAGCGACAAACACCATTTCCTACACGACCGATGGAAAACTCCTGTACTACACTGTAATTGAAAAATATCTTATGAAAATTCTTCAATTTTTTATCGGAAAGGAAAGCAAACTCGATTACTGTTTTTACAAAAATTGTAAGGCTGTTTCAATTATCCGCATAAATGCTCCCTACTCGGATCATTTTCCACTCCTAGCGAAATTTGAGATATAATTTAGAAGAATGAAGTTAGAAGCAAGAATTAAGAATGTGATTCTATCTTCTTACTTCTGTCTTCTATCTTCTGTATAATATTCGAATGAAACTTTACAACACGCTTACACGAACTGTTGAGGAATTTAAACCACTCATTCCTCATAAACTCTCACTCTATTCTTGCGGCCCCACCGTATACGATTTTGCGCATATTGGCCATATACGCGCATACGTGTTCAACGACACACTTAAACGAGTCTTCAAATATCTAGGATATGATGTGAAGCATGTTATGAATATCACCGATGTTGGACATTTATCAGACGATGCAGACTCAGGAGAAGATAAAATGGAAAAGGGTGCACGGAAATATGGAAAAACAGTGTGGGACCTTGCAAAGTATTATACCGACTTCTTCTTTTTGTCGATGGATGCAATGAATATCTCTCGTCCAACTATCACCTGTAAAGCAACCGATCATATTCCCGAGATGATTGAACTAGTACAAACACTTATTAAGGGTGGTCATGCATATGAAACTCAAGAAGCAGTATATTTTGATACATCAACATTAGCTGATTATGGCAAACTTTCTGGTCAGAAAAAAGAAGATAAAAAAGAAGCGGTGCGGGATGATGTATATACAGACAAAGATAAGCGCCACCCTGCAGATTTTTCATTGTGGTTTAAGCGAGTGGGAAAATTTAAGGACCATACTATGCACTGGGACTCTCCTTGGGGAGATGGATTCCCGGGATGGCACATTGAGTGCTCTGCAATGGCCATGAAATATTTAGGAAAAACGCTCGATATTCACACCGGAGGGATTGATCATATCCCAGTACATCATGAAAATGAAATTGCTCAGTCTGAAGCAGCAAATGGGGTTCCCTTTGTGCATGTGTGGATGCACTACCACTTTCTTCAGGTAGAAGGGGAGAAGATGAGTAAGAGTCTTGGCAATTTCTTTACGATTGAAGATATCACAAGACGAGGAATTGATCCGCTTGCATATCGACTTCTTCTCTTGCAGTCGCACTATCGCCAGCCCATGAACTTCACTTGGAAAGCACTGGAAGGGGCTGAAGAGGCATATAACCGGCTTAAGTCGGAAATCAACAATCTAAAATCAAAAATAAAAAACGACGAGCGAAGCACACAAACAAAAGATGAAGTCGAAGGATCCCCAGATTATAGGACCAAGTTTTTGAAATATATTCAAAACGACCTTCAGACTCCTCAAGCTATAGCGGTACTTTTTACCCTATTAAAGTCTGGTGTTTCAGCAGCAGAAAAATTACAACTCGTCACAGAGTTTGATTCTATTCTCGGACTTGAACTTCTTAAAGAAGATATAATAGTTGAAATTCCAGAGGAAATACAAAGACTTGCAGCAGAAAGAAAAAAAGCTAAAGATAATAAAGAATATGCAAAAGCAGATGAGATTCGAAGACAAATCGAAGCTAAAGGATATAAGGTAGAAGATACAAAGGGTGAGTATAAGATCATAAAATCTTAAACTCTAAATCTCAAGATCAAAATAAAGTTGAAATAATAATCAGAAAAAAATTTAGATTTCAGAATTTTGTAAACTATTATTTGAAATTTGTGATTTAGAGTTTAGTGTTTTCTTGTATAATATCTTTCATGACCACCATCCAACCTCGCACACTCAAAGGCTTTCGCGACTTTCTTCCAGAGGACATGAAGATTCGGCAACGAGTAATTGCTCTTTTTAAAGAGGTGTTTGAGTCGTTTGGCTATGAACCACTTGAAACTCCCACCCTTGAACACGCAGATATACTTCTGGGGAAATATGGCTCAGAAGCCGAACAGCTCATCTACCAATTTGAAGATAGAGGAGGGAGAAAAGTGGCAATGAAGTATGATTTAACGGTGCCTACCTGTCGTGTTGTTGCCCAATACGGCGACAAAATTCCACTTCCCTTTAAACGCTACCAAATACAGCCAGTTTGGCGAGCAGACAATACACAAAAAGGGCGTTTTCGTGAGTTCTTTCAATGTGATGCAGACACCATAGGTTCTTCCTCTATGATTGCAGATGCAGAATTTATTCAAATGGGTTTGGAGATCATGAAAAAACTGGGGTTTTCAAACTATTTTGCACGTATAAACAATCGAAAGTTTATTGATGGTCTGGTGCAGTATGCAGGCGCCACTCCTGACCAGTTTTACACAATTTGTATTGCAATCGATAAAATTGAAAAAATTGGTCCAGAAGGAGTGGTTGCTGAGATGGAACGAAAAAGAGTTTCATCGGATGTAATAAATAAAATAATGGAGGTAGTAAATCTCAAGGGATCAAATACCGAGCTCATTGCCAAATTAAAAGAAATGATGAAGGATATTCCCATTGCTCAAGAAGGGTTAAACGAACTTTCTACAATCTTTTCCTATTTAAAATTAGCTGCAATTGCCGATGAGTTGTATGTGTTCGATCTTTCCATTATCAGAGGACTTTCCTACTACACCGGCCCAGTATGGGAGTTTACTGTACGAGATGGGGGAGTGGGATCAGTTGCAGGCTGTGGCCGCTATGACAAACTTGTTGGGCTGTATTTAGGGAAAGATATCCCTGCCACTGGAGGATCTTTTGGTATTGAGAGACTTTTTGAGGTGATCAAAGAAAGAGGGATGCTTAAAGAAGAAGGAAATAAGCTCGAATTAGTCACCATCTTCTCGCCAGAGCTCGTGTCTGAGTCGCTTAAGGCGGTTACTACTCTTCGAAAACAAGGAAAAACAGTGATGCTCTATCCCGATGAAATGGCAAAGCTAGAAAAGCAATTAAAATATGCAAATAAAAAAGGAATAGAAACCGTCTATATTATCGGACCAGAAGAAGTGCAAAAGAAACAGATTAAAGTAAAGAATATGAAAACGGGAGAGCAAACAGTTGTATGTTTGTAAATCCTAAACTCTAAATAATAAATATTACACAAATAAATACAAAATTTTTAAATATTTAGAGTTTAAAGATTTTTAATTTAGAATTTGTTTAGAGTTTAGTGTTTAGTATTTAGTGTTTAGGACCTAATTATTATGCTTATAAACCCAAATATTGCTATAATTGAATCCCTCCCCGGGGTTGGGGGAGATGAAAGTAAGCTCTGGATGCAGGAACTCCTCATGTCATACTTTAAATATGCTGAAAAGCATAAATTTAAGGTGAGTTATCTCGAAGATAATATTGCCAAAATACAGGGAGAAAACGCATTCGCCCTCTTTAAATACGAAACAGGCGTCCACCGTGTACAAAGAATCCCCGAAACAGAGAGAAAAGGAAGAATACATACCTCAACCTGTGTAATTGTGGTTCTCCCCCACATCATTCAGTCAGAAATTAAGATAAACCCTGGTGACATCGAGTGGCAGTTTTTTCGAGCGGGAGGACATGGCGGACAAAACGTGAACAAGGTGTCAACTGCTGTACGACTAATACATAAGCCAACAGGCATCGTAACTACTGCCAGTCGTGAGCGCCAACAGCTTGCCAACCGTCAAATCGCGCTTGATTTGCTCTCAGCCAAGCTCTATCAACTGGAGGAAGAGAAAAAAAAGGGTGCAACGCAATCGTTTGTACGTAATGTAGGCTCGGGAGAACGTTCAGACAAAATTCGAACCTATCACTTTGCGCAAAACAGACTCACAGATCATCGCATTGGGAAGAGCTTTCATAACCTTGAGGACATAATCGGAGAGGGGAAGTGGGAAAAGGTTTTTGAGGCAATACAGGTTGCAAAACTCGCCTAAAACTGGTATAATTCATACTTACTCAATACATATGTTTGCTTCTTTGAAACACAAATCATTTCGACTCCTTGCATCTGGCGCATTTATATTCCAAATGGGCTATGAAATGCAGAATGTGGCCCTTTCTTGGGTACTGTATCAGCTTACTGGTTCTCCCTTAGCACTTGGACTCATGGGGCTTGCACGTGTGCTTCCGGTATTTGTATTTGCCTTGTTTGCTGGCCACATCTCAGATACTCATCCAAGGCGAAAAACACTTGCATACGCTCAGGGGTTTTTATTTCTCTTTTCGCTCCTGCTTACCGGGCTTGCATATATGCATTTAGTGAGCCCAGCAGTGATTTATGGAGTTATTGTAGTAAACTCAATTGCTCTCACATTTTCATCACCCGCCAGTCAAGCACTTATTCCAGCACTCTTGCCTCGTTACGACTATCAAAATGCAATTAGTATCACCTCAATGGGTTACCGCACTGCAATGGTGCTTGGACCTTCCATTGCAGGGTTTCTCATTGCGCGGGCTGGATTTGCGCCAGTTCTTGCACTCAATATAGTTTGTATTGGTTACTATCTCTATACAATTCTGCAAGTTGGCAACTTTGAACAACAACTATGCGAAAATGAAAACGGCAACATCCATTCTATAAAAGAGGGAATTCATTTTGTGCGCAATTCGCGACTTATTTGGAGTTCCATGCTTCTTGATTTTTTTGCTTCGTTTTTTGGATCTGGAATGACACTTATGCCTGTTTTTGCCCGAGATATTTTAAAAGTTGGTCCTGAAGGGTTGGGGTTACTCTATGCAGCTCCTTCGATTGGCGGTATGATAGTTGGGCTTATCTTTTCATCTCAAAAACATATTGGTAAACAAGGATATCTTTTAATTACCGCTGTGTTCTTTTATGGTTTAGCTACCGTGGTATTTGGTCTCTCTGTCCATTTTGCTGCTTCGCTGCTGATGATGGTGATAGTGGGAGGAGCAGATATGGTGAGTAGTATTATTCGAAGTACGCTGCGTCAAATGGTGACCCCTGATCATTTGCGAGGACGAATGGTATCGATTAATATGATGTTTTATATGGGTGGTCCGCAATTAGGTGAAGTAGAAAGTGGTATTCTCGCAAGCCTCATAGGTACGCCATTTACTGTGGTAGTAGGCGGTGTTGCAACGATTATTGCAACGGTGTTCTTTACGCTCCGCATACCAGAACTCCTTGAATACAAAAATTGAGTTTGAATTTCTCGCACTTTACTTGTATAATCTTAATTCATTGTTCAATTGTTCCAACTCATATGAAAGCACAAATTCATCCCACATACTTCAGCGACGCAAAAGTAATCTGCTCATCTTGCGGATTAAACTACACAACTGGATCAACAAAACAGTCTATTCATGTCGAAGTTTGTAGTAAGTGTCATCCATTTTACACAGGTGAACATAGATTCCTTGACACAAAGGGTGCAGTAGAGAGATTCCAAAAGAAAGTACAGGTGGCCGCAGAAATGAAGGCTAAGAAAGCTTCTGCCCAGAAAAAATCGGATGAAAAGGGTGAAAGAAAAGTAAAGACCCTCCGAGAACTTCTTGGAGAATAAGTTAAGCTCTAAATCCTAAACAAATGGATTCAATAAAATACTAAATTTCAAATTTAGGTTTTGTTTAGAGTTTAGGATTTGTTATTCTTAGTGTGCTGTGCTATACTTGTAGAGTCATTATAACTCTAGGCTGACAATTTGTCATTAAATTTAATTATTAATTCCTAGAATATTTCGCTTGCGAGCGAAAAAGTGATACGATCATGAAAAACCAAAAAAAACTTTCTCAACTTTCGGTTGTTACAGACTTTCTCAAAAAGTCAGATAATTTTGCTCTCTTTAAGTTTGATAAAACAAAGCATATAGCTCTTGAAGCATTAAGACGGGAACTTCGCAAAGGGGGAGCCACAGTTAAAATGGTAAAAAACACCATTTTCACGAAATCTATCAATAAGCTTGCTGCTTCTAAAGAACATGGCGATCTTCGCCCATTCCAAAAAATGGCAAAAGATCTTAAAGAAAATACAGCAGTCGTGAGCTTAGGAAAAGACTGGAGCATGGGCATGAATGCTTTTGCAAAAGTAGCCAAAACAGATAAGTCTATTGCATTTAAATTTGGTTTCCTTGATAAGACTCCCTATGATGCTGTGTCAATGGATAAATTATCTAAGCTCCCAAGCAAGAGCGAGCTCATGGCAAAAATTATCGGAAGCATGAAGAGTCCAATTTCACATTTTGTCAACAACATCAAATTTCCAACACAAAAATTTGTTATGGTGTTGAACGCTAAAGTTAAGAAAGGCTAAATGCTTTTTTGTAGCTTGAAGCTTTTAACTTACACTTTTTTTATAAAGTTGCAAGTTGCAAGTTTCGAGTTACAAGAAACAATTATATCTATTAACCATATTTAAAGGAGGTGATACACAATGGCTGAACTCAATGAAAAAATGCAGAAAATCGCAACAGAACTTGAAACATTAACAGTGCTTGAAATGGCTGAACTTGCAAAATACCTCGAAGAAAAATTCGGCGTAACAGCAATGGCAGCAGTAGCAGCACCAGCAGCAGGAGGAGCAGCAGCGGGACCAGTTGAAGAAAAAACTTCATTCACCGTTGTGCTTACCGAAGCCGGGAGCAATAAACTCGCTGTTATTAAAGCAGTTCGAGAAGTTAATCCAGCACTTGGATTAATGGACGCAAAAAAAGCAGTAGAAACTCTACCTTATGAATTAGTAAAAGATGCGAAGAAAGATGTCGCAGAAGATGCTAAGAAAAAGTTAGAAGCTGCCGGTGCAAAAGTAGAAATGAAGTAATTCGTTTACACTAGACACATCAAAAAAGTCCCTCTGAGCAATCAGGGGGATTTTTTTATTGTATAATTCATACTATGGAAATCAAAAATCTTCAGATCATTATTTCTGTTTTCTCACTCATTTTTATTGGTTATTTTTCGAAAGTTAAGAAAATAGTCGATGAAGATTTTGCACGAAAGGCAATTAAGTTTCTTTTTTATCTCCCTCTACCTCTTCTTGTTTTTCTCTCCTTCGCAAGTACACAGTTTGATTATTCGCTTGCTGTTTATCCCGTAATTTCTATTGTTATTTCACTTATTCTCATTGCGCTCAGCTACTTCACCGGGAAAACTCTTCAGTTTAGTAATAAAACAATCGGAACGCTCATCGCTGCTTCGGGGATTTCGGCAACACTCGTTTTTGCACTTCCTTTTATCCAAGCATTTTATGGAGTTGAAAACCTGAAATATCTTTTTATGTATGATTTGGGAAATGGGTTCATGGCCTGGACGATTGTTTACTTGATAACAGGATCTCTTGGAAATAAAAAAGAAATGGGAATTAAGAAGGGGATACTCTCTTTTATGAAAAATCCAATGATATTTGCTCTTGTTCTCGGAGTAATAATAGGAATTTCTGGATATCAACTTCCCGCCCCAATAACAAACGTTAAAACTACACTTTCACAATTTGTAAACCCACTCCTTTTTGTAAGTATTGGGATTTTGCTTAATTTTAGTTACTTCTTAAATAAAAAAAATCTCGTTCAATTGGCATTGTCCGCTGGAATCATTATGGGTTTTTCATTGCTTTTGGCATATATATTTACTTCTATTTTTGCAGTTTCAGGTATTGGGCAAAAAGTAATTCTTATAGCAGCAGCGTCACCTGCAGCTGCGCTAGCTGTGGCATTCTCCGTGGAGCATGATCTTGACCTCCCGTTTGCAAGCGCTCTCGTTGCATTCACCATGGCAATTGGCATCATCCTCATCCCCATAATCATTCTGCTATAGAATTAAAAATGGGCCATTTACACACCTCCGAGGTGTGTTGCGGGCCCTCCTAATAGTCCCTAAGGGCACTTTTAATTACTCTAAGTCTTTTTTGATAATCTGCATTATTTAATACAAAAGCCTCAAAGTTTTCTACTGACTTTATTGAAATATACGGTATAGAATTCAAGATTGTATGTTGTAAATAGAGTGCATGAGATGAAAACTCCCAATCGCGAGGATTTGTTGCTAAATTAGCCGTTACAGGATTTAGATGAATATATCGAATTACATGAAGTAATTGTTCATTAGATTGAATTCGTACACATCTAAAGGACGATTGCCAAAGTGGGCCTTTTCTGTTATTTCTCAAGTTGTAAAATCTTGTATATGAGTTTTCTATTGTGCCAATATACTTAGAAATATTCGTATCTTTGGATGCTTGAATAAGGATGTGATAATGATCAGGCATAAGACAATATGATAGAACTGTATATTTTGGGCTTGATAATTGGAGTAAATTTGGAAATAAAGATGTTTTTTCTTTTCTCAAATAGTCTGAATATTTATATTTTTCCTCCAGATTATAAAAACTACAAATATCCAAAAACCGTCGTGAGTATTCTTCTTTTCTAAAAATTTTATAGTTTGAAATACTTTTATTACAAATATGATAAATTTCACCTAAAGCAAATGATGTATATCGTTTCATGCTTGCACATTATTATCATAACTTTTGAAACCTAAGCAACGGCTTATAAGCCGCAAATAAGGTGTTTTAGACTGTCATATCAACTTTATTTTTTGATTAGCACTCTTTACACACCTCCGAGGTGTGTAAGGCTAATTTACGCATAAAACCACTGGTTGCAATTTTGGAAAAAACCTTCTATAATCCTATTCTTATGACTACTTCATCAGACTACGGAGCACAATCAATTGTTGTACTTGAAGGGCTTGAACCAGTACGTAAACGTCCCGGTATGTATATCGGCACCACTTCACAACTTGGAGTAAATCATTGCTTAAATGAGATAATCGACAACTCAATAGACGAGGCGCTTGCAGGTTTTGCAAAAAATGTAAGTATTACCATTGAAGAAAATGGTTATCTCACTGTAGTTGATGATGGGCGAGGAATTCCGGTTGATATTATTCCAAAATATAAAATCTCTGCACTTGAAATTGTCATGACAAAACTGCATGCCGGAGGTAAGTTTAACTCAAGTGCATACAAAGTGTCTGGTGGACTCCATGGTGTGGGAGCATCGGTAGTTAACGCTCTATCAGATCATATTATTGTAGAAGTACGACGTGAAGGAAAGTTATATAGACAAGAATATAAACGAGGAATACCACAGGGAAAAGTAGAAAGAGTAAAGGAAAGCAAGATGAATTTTCCTTTTGAAAACGGCACTGGAGTTTCGTTTCTTCCCGATAAAACAATTTTCACAGAAACAATTGATATTCACTACCCCACACTCAGAAAGCAATTGAAAGAGCGCGCATATCTGATTAAGCGTGTCATGTTTCATATTCACAATAAAAAGATTAATGATAAAACTGCATATTTCTTCGATGGAGGAATTCTTTCGCTGATCAATGATCTTAATCGAGGGAAAAAGACCCTTCATGATGCAATTTTCATCAATAAGCAGGTGGGGGACAAAGAAGTCGAAGTGGCAATTCAATATAACGACTCAATGGCTGAAAGCGTGTACTCTTTCGTAAATGTCATTAATACACATGAAGGAGGTACACATCTCACAGGATTCCGTATAGCCCTTACCAAATGTATAAATAACTATGCGCGCAAGGAGCTTGCTCAAAAAGATACTGAAGACGCACTCACCGGGGACGATGTTAAAGAAGGTCTTACAGCCATTGTGTATGTAAAAATGCCTTCAACTAACCTCCAATTTGAAGGTCAAACAAAAACGAAACTCGGAAATTCTGAGGTCCAATCTGTGGTTCAACAAGCAGTATCAGAATATTTGGACACATATTTTGAGGAAAATCCACGCGTTGGAAAAGAAATCTTAGGAAAAATTCTTCTTGCGCAAAAAGCACGTTTAGCTGCAAAAGCAGCAAAAGAGGCAGTTATGAGAAAGGGGGCATTAGAGGGTTCAGCGCTTCCCGGTAAACTTGCAGACTGTCAGGAAAAAGATCCATCCAAAAGTGAGTTATTTATGGTTGAAGGTAACTCTGCAGGTGGCACAGCCAAACAAGGACGAGATCGAAAATATCAAGCAATTCTTCCGCTTCGCGGAAAAATACTAAATACAGAACGAGCATATTTAGACAAAGTTCTTGCATTTAAGGAAATTAAAGATCTCGTTATCGCACTTGGTATGGGAATTGGTGAGACAGTTGACTATAAAAAGCTCCGCTACCACAAAATTGTTATCATGACGGATGCTGATGTGGATGGTGAGCATATTATGACTCTCTTGTTGACCTTTTTCTTCCGCCATATGCCAGCAATTGTTGAAAATGGACATTTATTTGTTGCACAGCCACCTCTGTATAAAATTCAACAAGGAAAAAAGGTTGAATATGCGTATTCAGAAGAACAAAAGGAAAAAGCAGTAAAGCGAATTGGAGTGAACGGTATTACAATCAATGTACAGCGCTATAAAGGTTTGGGAGAAATGAATCCAGAGCAGCTTTGGGAAACAACAATGAATCCTGATAACAGAATTTTAAAACAGGTGATGATTGCAGATGCACAAGAAGCAGATCATATTTTTACAATGCTTATGGGAGATGAAGTGCCTCCTCGAAAGAAGTTTATTGTGACACACGCAAAGCTTGCAAATCTGGATATCTGATTTGCTCGCAATTTATAATTTTAAATTATTAATTTATAAATTAAATAAAAATTAGAAATTAAAAATTAAATTATGGACACCTCTAAATTATCTGTCGGAAAAAACCCTCCTCATGAAGTTAATGTCGTTATTGAAATCCCTCAAGGTTCACCAATTAAATATGAACTCGACAAGGAAAGTGGATTTATGAAGGTAGACCGATTTGCGTTTACCACCATGGTCTATCCTTTCAACTATGGATTTATTCCCAATACCCATGCAGAGGATGGAGATCCAGTAGATGTTCTCGTTATTTCAACCTACCCGGTAATGCCAGGTGTATATATTTCAGTGCGACCCATTGGTATGTTGGAAATGGAAGATGAAGCAGGAATTGACACAAAAATACTCGCAGTCCCCGTTGAGAAAGTAGATCCTTTCTTTGCTCATATAAGTGATATTGGTGATTTAAATGAAATCGAAAAGAAAAAAATTCAACACTTTTTTAATCACTATAAAGAACTTGAAAAAGGAAAATGGGTAAAAACAAAAAGCTTTTTGGGTAAAGATAAGGCGTATGATTCTATCAAAGCAGGGATGAAGTAAATTAGCAAACACTAAATACTAAACCCTAAATCCTAATCAATTATGTCAAAATCCTAAAATATTTAGGATTTATGATTTAGAATTTGTTTAGAGTTTAGTTTTTAGAGTTTAGGATTTTATTTTTATTATGGATGAAAAAAAACCAGAAGAACTAACAGAGTCACCAATACTCCCTGCAAATTCGGGATTAGTGAATCAAGAAATAGTTTCTATCATGAAACGAGCTTATCTAAACTACTCGATGTCTGTCATCGTGTCAAGAGCACTTCCAGATATCCGAGATGGACTAAAACCTGTTCATAGACGTATTTTGTATGCAATGTATAAGCTTGGACTCACCTCTGGTGCGCGATTTTCAAAAAGTGCAAAGGTTGTCGGAGAGGTGTTAGGTAAGTATCATCCCCATGGAGACGCTTCCGTATACGACGCACTTGCTCGTCTTGCTCAAGATTTTTCGATGCGTTATCCACTCGTAAAGGGGCAGGGAAATTTCGGGTCTATCGATGGAGACCCTCCAGCTGCGATGCGTTATACTGAAGTAAAATTGAGCAAAATAGCTGATGAGTTGATGGATGATATTGATCGCGAGACAGTCGACTGGACAGACAACTTTGATGCCACACTTAAAGAGCCGCTCTATGTGCCAGCTAAGCTTCCCAATTTGCTTCTCATGGGTGCAGAAGGAATTGCTGTCGGTATGGCAACAAAAATACCACCACATAATTTAAATGAACTGGTTGGAGCTATATGTCTCATGATTGATAAAGCTAAAAAGACAGTAACTCCAAAAGAAGAAAAGCTCCTCAAACCCACCGACGTACCACTTGCCTATGATGTAACAATAGATGAACTTCTAGAACATATAAAAGGACCCGACTTTCCTACCCACGGAATTATTTATGGGTGGAACGAAATAAAACAAGCTTATATAACGGGAAAAGGTAAAGTACTTATTCGTGCAAAAGTTGAAGAAGAAGAACTAGACAAAGGACGACTTTCAATTGTTATTCGACAACTCCCTTATCAAGTAAATAAGGCAAATCTTGTTGAAAAAATTGCTCATTTGGTGATTGACAAAAAAATTGTGGGCATATCAGACCTTCGAGATGAGTCGGATCGAGATGGAATTCGTGTGGTGATAGAACTGAAACGCGATGCACAATACAAAAAAGTATTGAACAATCTCTTCAAATTCACAGAAATGCAAACATCTTTTCCAATCAATATTGTTGCATTGGTAGATGGTGTTCCACAAACGCTTGGTCTCCACTCCATTCTTGAACAATACTTAAGACATCGTGTTGCAGTTATCACACGACGAACCGAACATCAGCTTCGTCAAGCAAAATATAGAGCTCATATCCTGGAGGGGTATATCATTGCTCTAGATAACATTGATGAGGTTGTAGAAATCATCAAGAAAGCCAAAGATGAACCAGATGCAAAATCAAAACTCATGAAAAAGTTTGGTCTTTCAGATTTGCAATCTCAGGCTATTCTAGATATGCAACTAAAACGACTTACAGGTTTGGAACGATCAAAAATTGAGGAAGAGTTAAAAGAGCTCAAAAAACTCATCGCCTATCTTGAGTCACTTTTGCGCGATGTATTTAAAATCTTAGGAGTTATAAAGGATGAACTCTTAGATCTTTCAAAACGATATGGAGATGAACGAAGAACCAAAGTGGTAAAATCTCGCCCAGGAGAAATCACCGATGAAGAGTTAATCGAAAACAAAGAAGTAATTGTTGTACTCACCAAAGAAGGATATATTAAACAAGTTCCTCGAGAAACTTTCCGTGTGCAAAATAGAGGTGGTAAAGGTGTGTCTGGAATTGAAACAAAGGACACTGACAACGTGTACTACATAACAACCGCAATGACACATGACTATACACTCTTCTTTACCAATCAGGGAAGAATGTTCCAAACTCGTGTATGGGATATTCCTGTTGGTTCACGTATTTCCAAAGGGAAGGCTATTGTGAATTTATTGGCTCTCAGACCAGAGGAAACAGTAACTTCTGTGCTCACATATGGCCCATCAGGAGCCGTCACTTCAAAACAAGAACAAATGGCGGCATTCCAAAAAAAGTATGTCATGATGTTCACCAAACAAGGAACCGTTAAGAAGACAACGTTTGAAGAGTTTGAAAATATTCGATCAAATGGAATCATTGCAATAAAGCTTGAAGAAAATGACGAATTGCTTTGGGTCAAGATGACCGATGGAGACATGAATGCAATCATCACTACCAAACATGGTAAGGCAATTGTCTTTAAGGAAAAAGAGGTTCGACACACGGGGAGATCATCAATCGGCGTTCGTGGAATTGAACTTACAGATGGAGATTTAGTTGCAGCAGCTGATGTGTTTACTCAAGAAGAATACAAAAAAAATATAATTGTTATTGGAGAAAAGGGAATTGGGAAAAAAACCAGCCTTCTCCTCTTTAAAGGACAACACAGAGGTGGCAAGGGAGTAAAGGTGGCATCGGTTGATGAAAAAATGGGAAGTATAGGATTCGTACAAATCGTCAATCCAGATGATACTACTATTATTATGACAAGTTCTTCTGGTCAAATCGTCAAGATTCCATTAGCATCCATTCCCGCACGCTCACGCACTGCAAAAGGAGTAATTCTTATGCGATTTTCCGATAAGGCAGACAAAGTGGTAAGCGCAACTCTGATCTAAGGCTAAATGAGCAAACACTAAATCCTAAATCATAAATTTTATTCAAATTTGCCAAAATCTAATCGACAGGTATTTAGCGCCTATTTTGTACCTATTTAGGATTTGTTTAGGGTTTAGTTTTTAGGATTTAGTGTTTTAAAAGCCCTCCTATAGTCTCGCTTTTTAGCTGTATTTGTGGTATAATTCACGTACACAAATGATAATACCGGTAAAAAAGTTGGTAGAAACCCTTGAAGCCGAGTTGAAGCAAGAAGTGGCTAAATTAAGCAAAAAAAGAAAGCTTAAAGTGGTGGTTTTTTTGGTTGGAAACTCCCCTGAACAACTTTCATTTGTACATATCAAGCAACAAACTGCTAAGCGTTTAGGAATTCTTTTTGAGTTTATTCAATACGAAACTGTACCCTCTTTTGAGCCTTTTATGCGCAAAATAAAAGAGATGAGTCAACATCCAGAAGTGACCGGAATTATTGTTCAACAACCCCTCCCTCCCCAGCTCGTCACAGAGAGCTTGTATGATTTTATAGCGTTAGAAAAAGAAATAGAAGGACATCGTCGTAAAACGGAGTTTTTCTCACCTCTTGGCCTTGCTATCCTCACTATTTTAAAACACATTTATATTCATCCTAAAATGGATGGAGCATTGTTTATCGACAAAAAAAAGGACTTCGAAGCTCTTCGCCGTGTCCTTAAACATAAACAAATAATAGTAATCGGAAAGGGAATTACTGGGGGAAGACCTATTGTAAAGACTTTTAGCGAAATAAAGATTAACTTTATGGGAATCAATTCCCAAACACCCAATCCTGAAGAGTACTATAAAGAAGCAGATATCATCATTCCTGCTGTTGGGAAAAAAATTCTTACTTCTTCGATGTTAAAACAGGGAGTTGTTCTCGTAAATGTTGGAGTTCGTAAAGAACATGATAAATTAAAGGGTGATTATGACGAAAAAGAGGTAGACCCAATTGCAGCGTATTACACCTCAACTCCAGGAGGAGTTGGACCTCTTGATGTACTTTATCTCTTCAAAAACTTGGTAGACGCAGCAAAAATGCAAAAACACAAGTGAATACAGACTCTGAATCCTAAACCCTAAACTCTATAAAAATAAATACAAAGTCTCAAATCCTAAAATATTTCTTTTAGTGTTTGATATTTTTTATTTAGGGTTTGATTAGGATTTAGTTTTTAGGATTTAGGATTTAAACCTATTATGAATGTCTTCGTCCTTTTCGGTCAAACGGCGACCGGAAAATCTGCCAAAGCTCTCGAACTTACAGCCACTCATAATGGTGAAATTGTAAACTTTGATTCTCGACAAATCTATAAAAAACTTGATATCATCACTGGAAAAGACATAGCTAAAAGTTCAAGGTTTAAAGTTCAAAGTTTAACAAAAGAAAAATATGAAATTGGATATTATGAGCTTTCCTCCTCAGCCTTTCAGCATTCAGCAAAGGTTTGGCTGTATGATATTGTTGATCCTAAAATCCCTTTTTCATCTTCTGACTATTGCACGATAGCAGAGTCGGTAATTAAAGATATAATTGGTCGAGGTAAAACTCCGATTCTAGTTGGAGGTACAGGCTACTATCTGCGTCATCTGCTCTTTGGTACACCAAATATTGGAGTGCAGGAAAATTGGGATCTTCGCAAATCATTACAGGGCAAAACGATTGAAGAGCTGCAATCAATTCTTGAAAAGGAAAATAAACAACTTCTCGTTGAACTTAATAACAGTGATCGCAACAACTCACAAAGACTCATACGCAGAATAGAGATTGCTCAAGCGGGATTAACCTCTCTTCCACCCCATAATACGCAAGAAACCCTCACCTCCCGCCTTACACACCTCCGAGGTGTGCAAGAGGCTGTATCGATTTCATATCTTCCATTTTTTCACCTAAATCAAGAAATTGCACATGAAAAAATCACCCTTCGTGTAGAGCAACGAATAGAGCAGGGAGCACTTGAGGAGGTACACAAGCTTCTTGATGAGGGATATAGAGCAACAGATCCAGGGTTAAACGCCTTGGGATATCGACAGCTCATTGCATATCATAATAATGAGCTATCGCTGACTGAGGCAAAACGTCAGTGGGCGACAAAAGAAGTACAGTATGCAAAACGTCAAAGAACTTACTTTAAGAAGTACTTTATAGCAAGCTAACAACTAATTTTCATCTTAATTTTTAATATCTAATTTTTAATTTTTAACTATATTTTAATTTATAAACTTTTTAAAAATTAAGTCATTAACTATTGATTAGAAATTAATAATTTAAAATTAAAAATTGAGGGAGTGCAGTAGTCTTGTAGTGATCATTAATCCTTTTTGAAGAGTTTCATAAACGCATCTTTCGGGATTTCCACTTTCCCTACAGCTTTCATGAGTTTTTTACCCTCTTTTTGCTTTTCCAATAACTTATTTTTTCTTCCCACGTCTCCCGCCCCCACTACCTTACTATTATGAATTAATACATTTTTTCTAAATGGCGATATCCGCTCACTAGCAATAATCTTTCCTTTATATTTTGCTTGAATTTTTACTTCATACTGTTGACGAGGGATGAGGTCTTTTAAACGCTTGGTGAGAAACTGCGCTTTCTCTTGTGCTCGTTCCGTTACTACAATTTCTGAGAACTCTTCAACGGGATCATTGTTGATAAGTAGTTCCATTTTATTTGCATCTGCCATCTCATAACGAAGAATTTCCCAATCGAGTGAAGCATAACCGCTTGTTTTGCTTTTCAGTTGATCAAAAAAGTCGGTGATAAGCTCAGCTAGTGGCATCTCATAAGTGAGTGCAATTTGATTGGTATTGTCCATGGTGATAAATTTGGCCCGATGTTCTTCACACACTTTCATAACGGCTCCCGTGTAGTTTTCTGGAGTATAAATAAATATTTTTACAATCGGCTCAAAAAAACGTCCATCTTCTATTTTGAACTCTACTTGTGGGGGGGTAAGAACAAGGCTCAGCTCATATTCGCGTTCAAGTCGTTCTCGTACAACATCTGCATGAAGTAATCCCAAGAATCCCACGCGAAATCCTGCACCAAGCGCCGTACTGTATATACCACTAAAGTCGAGGGCGCTATCTGTGAGATATAACTTTTCTAGTGCTTTTTTAAAATTGAGATAATCGTTTGTATCTGTAGGAAAGATACTTGCATACACCATCGGCTTCACTTTTTTATACCCAGGAAGGGGAGGAGTATCATCTTTGGGAAGTTGCATTGTGTCTCCAATTTGAATTGCATGAATATCTTTTAAATTGGTGGCAACATAGCCTATTTCTCCATCTTTTACTTCTTCGGTTGTGGTGAGATCTGGTTTGAAAATCCCCACTTCAGACACAATAAACGTGCCCCCTTCATGAGCCATTTTTACTGTCATTCCTCGTTTTATCGAGCCGCCAAACACGCGTACAAATGCAATCACGCCTTTGTGAGTATCGTAATATGAGTCAAAAATGAGAGCTTGTAGCTTAAAGTTCGTCGTTCTCCGTTCTTCGTTCTGTGTATCTTTTAAGTTGTGTTCTAAAATTGTCGGTGCTGGAATTTTTTCAATCACTGCATCTAATACCTTTTGCACTCCTTCTCCGGTTTTTGCTGATATTTCATACATTTCATCTGCCCGGATACCCAGAAAGTCCATAATCTGTTTTCTTGTTTTCTCAACCTCAGCTCCCGGCATATCAATTTTATTGATGACTGGAATAATGACAAGATTTTTCTCAAGAGCTTTATAGGCATTGGCGATTGTTTGTGCTTGTATCCCCTGTGTCGCATCAACAAGTAAAATCACCCCATCCACACAGGCTAGTGTTCGGTCTACTTCATAGGAAAAGTCCACATGTCCAGGTGTATCTATTAAATTCAGAATAGTGAAGTCAGAATCTAGATTTGAGTCATTCATACTTCTTTCTTCTATCTTCTGTCTTCTATATATCATCTTTACCGGTGCAAGTTTTATGGTGATACCACGTTCACGCGAGACAGGATTGCGATCGAGCATCTGTTCTTCATGGTTTCCAGCAGATACAACTCCGGTTAACTCCAATAAACGATCAGCAAGAGTGCTCTTGCCATGGTCTACATGCGCGATAATTGCGAAGTTGCGAATAGAGGACATAATGTTAAAATTCTAAACTCTAAATTCTAAAACCTAATCAAATCCCAAATCTGAAAAATAAGTCAAAAATTTGAAATTTTTGTATTTATTTGTTTAGAGATTATTGTTTAGGGTTTAGGTTTCTTACACTTGTACCAGCTTCAGTGTGCTTGTCTTTCCCGTTTTCATCCATTCGTCGCCGTATAAAATAATCATAGATTGTCCTTTTTTAATTCGTTTTACTTCAATTAAATGGTCGAGAATGCTATTTATTCCTTTAGCTGTTGTTAACTCTTTTGTATATGGCGTAAAATGAGACAGGGGATGAACACCGTAATCAAGGGTCAGCATGTCACCAACTTTGTTTGAGGATACAAGAGCATAAATAGGTACATTTGGTCGATATCGAGAAAGCATACGTGCGGTTCTCCCTGATTCTGTAAATATCATAAACCCAGCAAAATGTTGCTTGCTTGATTCAAAGTTTTTATACATGTTATATGCCGCTTCACATAACATTCGTTCATTGTCGCCTCCTTTAAAGTTGTATTCCGTACGTGTGTCTTTTATAAATCTTCTTTCATTTGATTCGATAATGTGACGCATCATAGTCACCGTTTCAAGAGGATATTTTCCAGATGCACTTTCTCCAGAAAGCATCACTGCATCAGTGAGATCAAAAGTGGCATTGGCAACATCAGACACCTCTGCGCGTGTTGGATATGGATTTTCGATCATGGTTTGGAGCATCTGAGTTGCTGTAATCACGGGGATTCCTTTTTCCATACATTTCCCAATCATAACCTTTTGCCAATAGGGAACTTCTTCCAGTGGAAGTTCAATTCCGAGATCACCTCGTGCCACCATAATTCCATCACTCACTTCAATAATTTCATCCAAATTATTTATTGCTGAACGTGCTTCAATTTTTGTAATTATGCGAGCTTTTACTTTATATTTATCCATCTCTTTTCTTGTTATTTCAACATCCTTTGCATTACGTGCATAGGAAAGGGCGATAAAGTCGATTTCAGCTCGCTGTGCCATTTTGAGTCCTTCAAAATCGCGATCAACCAATACAGGAAATGAAAAATCTGCACCAGGAATGCGGAGTGATTTTCGATTCTTTAATAGCCCAGCACGATTGCAGAGAAGGATAATTTCTGGTTTCACTTCTTTCACAGTAAAGGTAAATGCTCCGTCATCAGCTAATAAATGCTGACCAACCTTTAAATCGTTAAATAAATCTGGATGAGAACATGAAAAACCTTTCACTGATGAGTCGGTAAAAACACGTTCACCAAGGGTAACAAGTTCACCCTCTTTAATAGCGATACTTTCTCCTGGCATATATATGCGAATTTCTGGTCCCTGCAAATCAAGAAGGGTTCCCACATGTTTCTTTATTTTTTTGGCAACTTTTTTTACCCGGTGAATTCGTTCGGCATGCCAAGTAATAGTTGAATGTTTAAAATTGAAGCGAAATACATTCACTCCTGCGTGAATAAGTGACTCAATTTGCTCTTCAGAGTCGCATGAAGGACCAATTGTTGCAACGATTTTAGTAAGTTTTTCCATAGCTTTATATTATACACGAAACGAAGCGAGATAAATTCTAAATCCTAAACCCTAAAACCTAATTCTCAAAAGATTAAATCCAAAATTTAATTGTTTTAGAAATTTTGATTTTTGCGTATCTTAGTTTAGGGTTTAGAATTTAGAGTTTAGGATTTAGCCGTTCTATGCTATAGTATTCCTCAACAGTCATGAAAAAGCCAATTCTGAAAAATCTTATAGAACAAGAAAAGCTCTTATACCTTGAAGTGGAGCAACTTCGATCTTCTCTCTCGCTGCATGATTCGTCTCTCATCTTTGAGTTTTTCTCCGCATTTTATTTTGCGGGGCAGGATATAAAAAAGATATTTGTTCGGTCTAAAAATGAAGAAGTTCCAATGCTTTTACTCAAGCAAAAATCTATTCTCTCGCTTTTGCGCAAAAAGAAATGGCTCCATATCTTAAGAAAGACTCCTTATGCATATGTACTATATTTTTTCAAATATATAAGGACATTGGTGTCTTTTCGATCTTTTCGGCAGGCTCAGGGTAAACTAGACAAGAAATCTTATGCTCAAATAAAATCTCGCAAAATAAACTCATATATTATCTTTGGCACTACTGATTCTTCGGACTTTCAATCTCGATCAGTTCAGATTTCTCAGAAACTTTCTGAAAAAGTTCCCGTCACTTATATCGAGGGCGTGTTTGATGAGGGAAGTCGTCCCGGATTTCGGATTATCGAATCATTTCCAAACTTTACTGCCATTCGACTCACTGCAAAAAAGATTCTTCATCTCAACTATCAAAATCCTTCACGAAAAGAAGTTGCATTCCTCAAAAAATCCCTCCAGCTTGCGACCAAAGACCATCGACCATCAATCACTTATCTCCACCACCCATTCTGGTCTCTTATTTTCCCACTGAAAAAATACACATACACATATGATAATGCGTATGGATTTATTCAAACAGGAGCAGCTGGAAAACATATAGTTAAGGCCGAAAAGAAATGTATAAAACATGCCGAACTTCTGACTGCTCCCCATATAGCGCTCTTTCGCGATAAAAGAGATATTCTCGTAAAAAATGGTGTCGATTGGGATGCGTTTAAAGATACTTCTAAAATGATTCAAACATGCGATGTGGGTTTATGTTGGATCAAAAAACCAGTAATGGGCTATATCGGCACACTTGATGAAAAAATAGATGAAGATTTGCTATTCAAACTTGCCGCTTCATTTCCCACCGCATCGATTGTGCTTGTGGGAAATACCGATTATCGCCCGGTTATAGAAGTTGCAGAGAAGTCTCCCAATATTTTTCCTGTAGGGAAGCAGCCCTATAAAAAACTACCCCTATTCTTGCAGTCTTTTGATATTCTCATATCGCCTTTTAAATATGATAAATCCACCGTATTCAATCATCCCGAGCTTCCGCTTTATCTCGCTTCCGGAAAACCAATTGTTGCCCCTTCGGCAACCGCTGCAGTTGCCAAAGGGCTTCTCTATACTCCAAAGTCACATACCGACTGGGCCCTCGCCATCGCAAATGCATTAAAAGAAAAAAAGAGAAGTAAAAAGAGATTGCTTCGGATGGAAACTGCAAAAAAGAGTGGGTGGGTTTTACCAAGAAGATTAATCTATAAAAAATCTGAATAGGGAATTGTAGCTCCTTTTTCACGAATACACCGAGTTGCTTGATCTGCTAATGTCACGAGATGTATAGGTATGCCATATCTTTCAAAATATGGAGGAGGGTCTAGTATTGATATGTCTTGAGTCATTTGCTCCATAATTTCTC
This sequence comes from uncultured Gammaproteobacteria bacterium, assembly GCA_964459595.1. Classification (GTDB taxonomy): domain Bacteria; phylum Patescibacteriota; class Microgenomatia; order UBA1406; family GWC2-37-13; genus JAKBEU01. The sequence goes on along the minus strand of CAYWLV010000001.1, from coordinate 107,109 downwards.
TGCACAGTTTAAGTTCATGTCGGGTTGGCGATTTCACATGCAAAGGATTGTCTATTTCGTCAATTGGCTCATAAGGGAAAGCGGTGAGTTTTATTATATCCGCTGAGACAATATAGAACTCTCCTCTCTCTCGCATGCCGTTTGTCTGCAAAAATACTACATCTGTTTTACCTTCTTTTTTCAACGATCCCAGTGCAGCAGAAAAATGGAGCTCTCGTTCAGCAGTAAAGTCACCAAGCCACATTCTGTGTGGTTGAAGGAGTGGTTTTGAAGGAAGTCCATACCGAGGAATTGCTTTGTCAATTTTTCCCTGAGTAAGATGATCTTGAAATGTGCGGTTTAGCTTATCACTAAGCTTGCTCATAAAGGATTCTATTGACGGTTCTTGCCGTTCTCCTTGAAAGAGATGTCGTATTCTCTCATACATAGCACCCATTCTACTAAATTAAATATTTTTGATAACGGCTTTTGTTTTCAGTAGATGATATACTAAAATTATGTCCTCTCTTACCGTAATTATTGTTGCTCATAATCATGGCCCCTATATTCGCCAGGCAATTGAAAGCGTCCTTCATCAAACTTATCATGTAAATAAAACTATTATTATAAATAATGGATCTTCAGATCTTACAGAACTGATTGCTAAAGAATATTTAAACTTATATTTTCCATATATTGAATATCATTCATTCATTCATAACAGAGGTCAACTTGCTGCATTTAATAAGGGTTTAGAGCTATCAAAAACAGAATACACATGCTTTTTGGATGCAGACGACGAACTTGACCATACATATATTGCAAAAATGCTTACCTTGGGTATGAAAAACCCACACCCTGCAATCATCTATTCAAACTTTCTACTTTTTGGACCACGGGAAAAATTGGCCTGGCTCACCTATCCAACAGAATGGAGACGTAAAGAGGGAAGCTCATTTACAGTTCACGTCCCTTCCTATTCCGAACAAGTAAAATACCTACTAAAAAAACAAAACTATATCAATAATGCGGCACTTTTTAATACACAGCATGCACGCGCAGTTGGCGGATTTATCGAACACGAAAAATATGATATACGCCATTTTCTTTGGTATAGGTTATTTGATGTTGGTCACACAGCAATTCACTGTCCTCATGTGCTCTTTCGCTATAGACAGCATTCCATTCTCCAAGCAAGTTGGCAGTGGCGCGTGAGAAAGATAGATGCTCCCACTCCTGCAGATCAGCAGATCCTATTCCTTCAAGAAGAGATTGAACACATGAAAGACTCCGCGTTTTACAAAACAGAGCAGGTGCTCGCTCGCTTGGCCGACAACTTCAAGTGCGACTGCGAGAAATAAAAAAAGACCCTGGACTCTAGACCGCTAACCTCTTTTTTATCCAGCTCCATCAACCTAATCGATCTCATTTGCGGCTTATAAACCGTTGACTAGGGAAATCGGATAGCGGTAAACTCTAAATATTAAATCCTAAACTCTAAACAAATGGGGCAAAATATTAAAACAATTACAAAAACATACAATCTAGAAGAGCGTGTTTCCATTTTTAGTGAAAAATTAATTCTATTTTGTAAGTCCTTAACAATCTCTACAATTTCTCGCCCCCTCATTGACCAACTACTCAGAAGTGGAACAAGTATTGGAGCTAATTACATGGAGGCAAATGCCTGCGATAGCAAAAAAGATTTCATAAATAAAGTATCTATTTCTAGAAAAGAAAGTAAAGAAACACTCTATTGGATTCGATTATTGGCAGTTGAATTTCCAGATAGAAAGGAATCACTTCGTACTCTGTGGAAAGAAACTCACGAATTGTCCCTCATCTTAGGAGGAATACTCAAGTCTTCAAAAGCGAGCAATCCGAAAATCTTTAAGATTTAAGATTTTTGTTTTATTTGCTTAGGATTTAGAGTTTAGAATTTAGGATTTGTTAAGGAACTTACGTTCCTTCCTTCCAGCTATTCAAATATTCTTTCTGCTCAGCGGTAAGCTTGTCAATTTCTACACCCTCACTTTTCAGTTTGAGTGCAGCTATTTCTTGATCCACATTAGCAGGTAGGGAATATACTTTATTTTCAAACTTCCCCTTATTCTTCCACATATATTCACTTCCCAATGCTTGCCCAGCAAAGCTCATATCCATTACGCTCGCAGGGTGTCCTTCAGCACTGCCGAGGTTCACCAGTCGTCCGTCTGCCAACAGATATATTTTTTTGGTTCTTATTTCTGTCTTCTTACTTCTGTCTTCTAGTAGATACTCTTCCACAAATGGGCGCACCGTGCGAATGCTTTTTGAAAGCTTTTTCATGGCAACTTTGTTTATCTCCACATCAAAATGTCCTGAGTTTGCAAGAATAAGCCCATCTTTTGCTGCTTTAATGTGAGGGGTGTCTATCACATGTTTGTCTCCGGTAACAGTGACCACCACATCTGCAATCGCCATTGCTTCCACAAGTGGCATCACACGGTATCCATCCATTCTCGCCTCAAGCGCTTTTACAGCATCCACTTCACACACAATCACATGACTTCCCATTCCTTGTGCTCGTCGTGCGAGTCCTCGTCCACACCATCCATACCCAACCACAACAAAGTTGCGGCCGGCAAGAAGCATGTTGGTGGCGCGAATCACGCCGTCCAGTGTGCTTTGTCCCGTTCCATATTGATTATCAAACATGTGCTTTGTGAGATTATCATTCACTGCCAAAACTGGGATTTTGAGCGCCTTATCTTTTTCCATTGCGCGCAAGCGAATCACCCCCGTTGTTGTTTCTTCATTGCTACCTACCACCCCTTTGAGAAGTTCTTTTCGAGTGGTGTGCAAAATGCTCACCAAATCTGCACCATCATCCATTGTCATATTTGGTTTGAAATCGAGTGTGGCATTCAAGTGCTTAAAGTATGTTTTGTTATCTTCTCCTTTTATTGCAAATGTGGGAATATCATATTCCTTCACGAGTGCTGCCGCCACTGCATCATTTGTGGAAAGGGGATTGCTTGCTGCTAAACATACATTTGCTCCTCCGGCTTTCAGTGTTCTCATGAGGTTTGCTGTTTCACTTGTTACATGAAGGCATGCTGCAAGAGTCACTCCCTTGAGTGGCTTTTCTTTTGCAAATCGTTTTTTAATAAGGCGAAGCACCGGCATTTCTCTCTCCGCCCACTCGATTAACTGTTTTCCAGAATCCGCCAAGTTGATATCCTTCACATCGTAGGTCATAAGATTAACTATAAATTCTAAATACTAAACCCTCAATCCTAATCAAATTATTAAATACTAAATTTCAAATCTTTATATTTAAGATTTAGAATTTTGTATTTATTTGTTTAGAGTTTATTGTTTAGGGTTTAGAGTTTTTATTCGTTTTTCTATCTCTTTCCTCTCTGCCTTATACTCCACCGTCCCCATCGCCTGCACCGCAAAACTCGACATCACATTTCCCATCACTAAGCACTCGCGAATAGACTTACCTGCAACTAGCGCTCCCACAAATCCACCTCTCCATGCATCACCTGCTCCGGTAGGATCAACTACCTTCCTCACTCTCACCGCCTTCACTACAGCGTGAGTCTTGTGAGATATATTTATTTTTTCATTTGGATATTTCTTCATTTCTTCATTTAGTACCTCATCGTATTTCACGCCTTTTTCTCCCAGTGTTGTGATCACATTCACTCCGCCCTTCACTATCTCCACTACACTCATCTTCAATCGTTTTTCTATCATTGCAATCTCGTAATCATTACCAACAACGTATGTTGCGTTCAGCACTCCTTTTTTAAGCAAATCATCTCGGATCCAGGTGAGGGCCATACCGGGATCAAACATGTAGGGGAGTTTATTTTGAATAACATGTCGGAGAACAGTGGTGAACGGCTTCTCATGCGTCGCAGACACAATCCAAAACTGATCCTCTTTTTGGGATTTGGAATTTTGATCCATTTGTTTTGTTTTTAGGGTTTCGAGTTTAGGATTTATGCAACAGGCCCCGTAGTAAAACCCCCATATTTGATTATCATTCATGTCTGTAATCACTTTTCCCGTTGCCGTATAGAGTTTTTCATCTTTGAGTACGTATGAGCTGTCTATTGAATTCTTTTTAAAAAAATCAAGAAGCAAATCGCCATCTCTCCCCACCGCCCCCACGGGATAAATTGAAATGTTCCCGTCTTGATTTATTTTTGATTTAGAATTTGGGGTTTGTTTAGGATTTAGTGTTTGGGATTTAGGATTTTGCACGTAATAATCACATGTATTTCGTAGCGCATAACTCACATTTGTGGCAATTCCTCCCAAATGTTTTGCCAATTCGCTGACTGCAAATGACACATTTATTTGATGTAGTTTTTCCGGATGAAAGTAGTCTTTAAAATGATGTGGAAAGACCATAATATCATCGTAGGCCATTGATCCTGAAATAAATATTTTGGTCATGAGAAAATCATTGTAGCATATTTATTTATGCTTGCTCCATTATCTCGTCATAAATTGCCTCTGCCTGCTCCATATTTCCGTAGAAAAGCTGCTTGCCTGCATGAAGGACTAACCCTTTGTTGCAATATTTTTTGAGTTGTTCAGGGCTGTGGCTCACCATCATCATGGTGCTCCCACTTTTTTTAAACTCTTCCATTCTGTTCAAGCATTTCTTTTGAAATTTTTGGTCTCCCACCGCCAATATCTCATCCACGAGAAGAATGTCTGGCGTTTCTGCAACTGCCACAGCAAATGCAAGGCGCATATACATTCCCGATGAATAATATTTCGTTGGCTGGTCCATAAACTCTTCAAGTTCTGCAAATGCCACAATAGATGGAAATAGTTTTTCCATATCGCGATGTTTAATTCCCAAAATAGAACCATTGAGATATACATTTTCTCGGCCTGTTAGCTCTGGGTGAAATCCAGCTCCCAGTTCAATTAATGGAGCAACACGCCCTCGCACTGTGATGCGCCCATCACTCGGCTTTGTCACTCCAGCAATCACCTTAAGAAGTGTTGATTTTCCCGATCCATTTTTTCCCAAGATCCCCAGTGAATCTCCTTTTTCCAGTTCAAAATTCAGGTGAGAGAGCGCGTTAAATTTAATTACCGTATCCGCACCACCCAAAAGAGCAGGGAGAAACTCTTTAAACGTCCTCTGCTTTTGCAGATGATATTTTTTACAAACATTTTCTGCATGGATTGCGATATTAGACATAGTCTGCAAACTCTCCTTCTAACTTTTTAAACACGGTAAATCCAAATGCAAATACAGCAAATGAAATTAATCCCGCCACAGTCAAGCTATACAAATTGGGAGGATTCCCTGAAAGAAGTACCTGTCTATATGCATTCACAATTACAGCCATGGGGTTCAGTGACATAATAAAGCGATACTGTGCTGGAATCATCTCAATTGGGTACATGATGGGTGTCACATACATCCACAAAAGGAGGATAAGTGTGAGGAGGTATTGAATATCACGATAAAATAAATTGAGTGCTGCAACAAGAAGAGCAATGCCTGCCATCAGAAAAAGCTGAATAACAAAAATGAGGGGGAGCCAGAGATAATAAATGGTGACGGGGATTTTAAATATGATAAGGAAAAATATAAGTACAAGGCAGGAGTAAAAAAAGTCCACCATTTTTGCAATGATGGTGCTGTATACAAGTATTTCTCTGGGGAAATATATTTTTGTGATTAAGTGGCTATTGCTTACGAGGACATTTGATGATGATGTGAGGCTTTGCGTAAATAAGTTCCAAGGCAGGAGTGCTGCAGAAAGGAACAAAATAAACGGTACTCCAAGCGAAGAAACTCTCAATACCACATCAAAAACAAAACTCATCACGATAAGCTGAAAAAGGGGATTGAGTATCACCCATGCATATCCGAGCACACTTTGCTTATAGCGCTGCGTAATTTCGCGGTTTGCCAAGTTCCACAACAGCTCCCGATAGTTCCAAAGGAGCTTCAAGTTCTTAAACAGCTTGCCAATCTTCTGCATCTTCTTATTGTATCAAATCACAAGTTACCCGTATAATGAATTATACCTCTATGAAAATACTCCTTACCAATCATCATTTAGTAAATTATGGTGGAACAGAACTATTCACTTTTGAGCTCGCCCGCACTCTCAAGCGGGAAGGACACGACGTGTGTGTATATACAAAATATCTGGGCAAACTTGAGAAAGACTTAGATGATATATTTGTGCCAGTTACCACAGATATCACAGACTATGCGGCAGTAGATTTCGATATTGCCCATGTGCATCACAACATCACTGCACTTGAAGTGCGTCACCAGTTTCCCGATTTACCTATATTCTTTCTATCTCATGGTTCTATTCACTTTCTCGAACAACCTCCATTAATTGATATAAATATCTCACGATTTGGTGCTGTTTCAGAGTTGATTCAAAAGAATCTTATTTCCAAAAAAGTTGCAAAAAAGCACATTTTTCGAGTAAACAATATCATAAATGAGGATCTTTTTTACCCGCAATCACCCATTCATCATACGCCACACAAAGCGCTTGTAATGTCTACTAAACTTCCCGATTTACTTAGAAAACAAATACTGAATGCGTGCGCATCCTATTCTATAGATGTGAGATTTATGGGGGGGCAATTTGGAGAAGTTAAGAATAGTGACTTACCAGAATACATAAACAAGTCAGACATTGTTTTTTCTCTTGGGCGGGGAGTAATGGAAGCTATGCTGTGTGGAAGAGTGCCTATTATATTGGACAAAACTGGGTTTGATGGAATTATCACTCCATCGAATTTTCAAGTCCTACTTGATGCGGGATTCACCGGTAAAGAGCTCAACAAACCAGTTAGTATTGCGTCGATTGCTCTTGAATTGGAAAAGTACAAAGCATCATACGGGTTACAACTAAGAACACTAGCTCTGAACTGCTTTTCATCAAAGGTTGTAGTGAAACATTTACTTGATATATATGAATCTACAAAATGGAACTTTAAAGAAAAAAAGGTAAATACAGGACTTGTTGAGTACGTGGTAAAGTCTATTGAAGCAAATAATTTTTTTGGCTACAACTCCATTTATCCCCTTCATGCAAAAATTGTACGAAGTAAATTTTATAAAGTGTGGACGCTATTAAACAAGTTGAAACGATTTAGATGAGTAATAAGATGGTTGTCAAAATAACTACAGAAAGTCCCACATGGACGCTTATCAATCAACTACCAAAATCTGGATTTGAACAATATCAGTTTGAAATAAATAACTCTGTAAAAGAATGCGACTACTGGTTTGTGTTTGATGGTCTCCAGACTGATGAAGAAGTAATTTGTCCAAAAAAGCATACTATTTTTACTACTTGGGAGCCTCCCACGTTTCGCACCTACTCAAAATGGTTTATTCGCCAGTTTTATACACTTGTAACTTGTCACACAAACTTAAATCACCCTCACATCATATGGAATCAACAATCAAACCCATGGTATGTGAAAGAACCATATGAAGAACTTAAAGATAATCACCCAGCAAAGACAAAAGATATCTGTCTCATCACTTCTACTAAGCTCTACACCGATGGCCATAGGGCTCGATTAACCTTTGCTCATGAGATTAAAAAGATACTGGGGGATAGGCTAGACTTATTTGGGAGAGGAATCCAAGACTTTTCAGATAAGGGGGAAGCCCTCAGCCCCTATAAATACTCTATCGTCATTGAAAACTCTCAACATGAAGATTACTTCACAGAAAAACTTGCAGACGCCTATCTCACAGAAACATACCCGTTTTATTTTGGATGTAAAAATATCGAGTCATACTTTCCGAAGGGAAGCTATATAAAAATCGATCTCACTCACCCTCAGAACACAGCAAATCAAATTTTGAAAATAATAAATGATCCTTCCCATTATGCTCAATCTCTTCCAGATATTCGAAAGGCTAAGGAACTTATTCTTGATAAATATTCATTATTTCCATTCATCGATGCATATATTCAAAATGATGTTACTAATTCTTCTCGTAAGGAGGCTATTTTACTGCGTAAGGAACCGCCAATATTTTTGAATAGTAATCTTTTTGAGTCAATAACTTTAGTTGATAGAACTTATAGCAGGATTACTTCTTTTTATAATAAGATTGTTAGAAGGATTCTCTAGATATTATCTTCACCTAAGGCAGTAATTAATTAAATTATCCTAGAATAGTATATAATAATCTCGAATTTTAAAAGCATTGTTTCTAATTAACTATGCTGAGCTTTAGACAAAATAAAGAAGGTATCTATTTAAACACTAATAATAGGCGAATCAACTACGGATCTTATATTGATACTCGAAATAAAAAAAATATATTGCATTATGGCGAACGTCAACATCATATAATCAGGCATTTTGAAAAAGTACTCATAAGTCTTATCAAAAAACTGAAAAGAAAAAATATAAATATTTTAGATATTGGCTGTGGGGATGCGCTGTTAGTAAAGTCAATTGCAAATATAAATAAAAAGATTCAATCAAAAATATTCTATGTCGGGCTTGATATTGACCCTCATTTAAAAAAATACTTTAAAGACACTAAATATCAAAGATTTATTATTTCTAGTAGCACTAAGATATCATTGCCAGATAATAGTGTAGATATAGTTATTTCTTCTCAACATCTAGAACATTTATTCTTAAAAGAAATCAATCTAACACTAAAAGAAGTCAGAAGAGTAATGGCTTATGAATCATACTTCTATATCGAAACACCAAACCCAGAATCCTTGTTATATAGATTAATGAAAGACCAATGGTATCAGATACTGGCTGAACATTTAACTTTTATCCCCCCAAAGCCTGGAATTAAGTTGTTAACAAAAAATGGTTTTAGAAATATTAAAGGTTACAGTAGATACGAAGTCGACTCGCAGTTTAACGAGGCATGGGAAATTCTAATGCATATAAATAATAGTCTTCTTAAATTCATTCCTTGGAAAATAAAAATTCCACTCATTTTGTTCTATTTAATGTTGACAAATTCTGCACAAATCACTGTGCTTCAAGCCCAAAAATGAATTGGAAATCATATAGACCAACGTATGACTATCATGCGGTAATGTACGACTACCACCTTCCATGGACTGGTCATATATTCTTTGGATATGACCTAATTAGAAATATTCGACCTAAAGTGATAGTTGAATTAGGAACATATAAAGGTACATCATTATTTTCATTTAGTCAGGCTGTTCTTGACGGTAAATTGCGATCTAAAATCTATGCAATTGATTGCTGGGAAGGCGAAGACCATACTGGAAGATATGGTAGCGATATTCTAAAAAACGTAAGATATATATCAAATAATATATATAAAAAAATTAATATATCCTTAGTAAAAAAGTATTTTGACGATGCGGTGCTAAGTTTTAAAGATAACTCGATAGATTTGCTTCATATCGATGGGATGCACACTTACGAGGCTGTTAAAAACGACTATCTAAAGTGGTCACCCAAAGTAAAGGACGATGGAGTTATCATGCTTCATGATATAGATGTGCTGTCTAGAGGTTTTGGCGTACATAAACTATGGAAAGAGATTAAAGAAAAACAAAATACTATATCTTTTCATCACTCAGAAGGTTTAGGCCTTATTATCAGAAATAAATCTATTTTTAATAAATTAAAGAAAATAGAACTTAAACTACAAAACAAATACAGGGAAACATATAATTTTAACAAAAGGCTAGAAGTTCAAAAAAAACATTCATTAATTTTATATATCAACGAACTTAACTTACTGTTAGATAGAAAGAATCAAGATTTAGAAATAATTCAATCATCAAAAGTTTACAATGCCTGGCAAATTTATTGTAATATTAGAAAAAAAATATTAAGATTATTATGAAAATATTTGACACTTTCATTTTTTATAATGAACTTGATCTTTTAGAAATTCGATTGAAAGAGCTGTCAAAGATTGTCGATACATTTGTTCTTGTTGAATCTAAACTTACTCATACTGGTAAAAAAAAGCCGCTCCACTTTAATGATAATAAACATCGATTTAGTAGCTATCTACATAAAATTATTCATATTGTAATAAATGATTATAGTGAACTTTCACTTCTGAAGCCCTATCCTCACGGCTATCCTACCCAAGATATACAAGCTGGGATTAATGAACATATTCATCGCAACTCAATTTGCCACGGGCTAAAAAATGCAAAGCCAAAAGATATAATACTTCTCAGCGATGTAGATGAAATCCCTAAAGCTAGTGCTGTAAGACAACTCAAAAAACAGATTCATAAAGCGCGCTTTTTTGGATTTGAACAGACCTTTCATTACTACTACTTTGACTTAAAGTCGAAAGAGAAATGGATAGGAACACGAGCAGCTCAGTTTATGAATATAGAATATATGCAATATTTGAGGGAGACTACATCTGTCAGTTTGATTCAGAATGGGGGATGGCATTTTTCATTTTTAGGAGGTCAAAAAAAAATTATTGAAAAGATAAAGGCTTATATTCACCAAGAATTTAACTCACCAGAGCTTATCAAGAGGATGCCTCTCTATATTGATAATAATTTGGATATTTTTGAGCGACCAATACGATTTTATTCAGTTGCCCTATCTGAGTTACCCAAATACTTACGTCTAAATAAATCTCGCTATACAGAGCATTTTGCCAATCGGAAAAAGATTGATATAAATTCAAGTTTGCTAATAGATGAAATTGTGCGGCTTAGAACCGTTGCTCAAAATCAAAGCTATATTGAGCAGCAATATAATCGTATTGTTCAATCTCATTTTTTTATCTTCTTTAAGATATATGAGCGCTTAAAAGCGTTTGTGTTTAATCTGATAAGATCTCAGTAGATTCCTAGATAGAGTTTTCCGAGAGATTTAAGATTTCCAAACTCATTGTCATACAGTGAGTTATATTGACTTATTGGGAATTCCTTAATCTTGTCAGTTGCCAAATGTGAATATAATGTAAGGATTTCAGTTTTATTTTTAGTTATTACTGCTATCTTACGGAGTTTATTTACGACAACATAATTCTTAAGGATGGTATTTTCTTCTCTATTCATATCTTGTCGTACAATATATAAAGTATTTATTAGCTTTGTTGACCCGTTTAAATCATGTGAAGGTATATCAAAAAAATAATCTCCCAAATAATACCATCCTCCTGGTGCATCAAGAATTATGTTGAGCTTTACCAGCTTTCCATATGAAGTAGAGTTTGCTGCTACTATATGCTTTCGCACAATATATCCAAGAGTTTTAAGTCCATTATCAGGTGCTTCACTCCTCCATTGAGTGCTCCCATACGCTTTTATGGTTGGATTTATTATCGGCACGTTAAAAATGACACTTACCATATAGATGAAAGTTGAAATTACTACTACAGGAAAAATAAGACCTTGTGTATTGATTTTTCTTGCAACAATCGCTACAAGTGGTACAGCAATAAAATAGATGTAGCTGCGCTCTACCTCCTTTCCATAAGTGAGGAGAAGATAATAGATAACAATAATCAAATACATATACGAACTTTCCCAATTTCCTTTTTTTGATATGAGTGATTTGAACATAAAATAGATGAAAGTTACGACAAGGGGAATGCCAATAAGTTGCATGCTCCAGTTAAGCGGTCGAATTAAATCGAAATAGAGGTGAGATGTTTTTCCCAGTGTGCGAAATAAAAACCCTCCTGGTGCTTCACTTCCATACTTAACAAGTCGTATCACATCAAAGCAAATATATAAAAGGATTGGAGCAGCAATACACACGAACGATTGTAAGTTTAGGTACAAAACTTTTATGTAATTCCCCATCATTTGACGAGAATTATTGCTTAAATACCAAAGAAGCAAAATATGAAGCGCTAAACTCACCGGAAATATATTATCCGAACCAATGAGAAAGAATGTAGTGACATAATACAAGTTCTTATCAAATTGATTTTGTTTTTGAATATAACGATAAATAAACGTTATTGATAAGAAGAAAAATATACCTTGAATAAGCTGGGTACCCACATGCACTCTACTCAAACTTACATGTATGGGAAGAATTGAAAATAATGTCAAAGCTATTAATGCTGTCTTTTTGTCCCACAACGTATAAATGAAAAAGAAAATTACCAGTAAGCTAATTATTCCTATTGAAATATTAGTGATAGCAAGCGTACTTTCTGTGATGGGAAATTTAAGGAGTAGATGAAAAATAGAATAAAAGACCGCTGGAAATAGTTGAGTTGTATATCCATGACGAAATGAAAATAGTTGAATTATTAAGTTGGATGACGGCCGTAGCGATATGAGGGAAGAAGAAAATAGTCTCATAGAGGCAACTATGTGCCCAGGATAGTCGACTTCAGAGATGGGAAGACCGGATTGATATAAACGGATTGATGCAGCAAAAGCTAGAAGTAATATCAGAATGATGTATTTCCTCATATTAAGCCATTGTATCAAAATAGTTTTGATACAATAGGCACAATGGGAAACGGTACGGTGGTTAATAATAACTTTTCTGTCTACTACAAAAATACCTATTGGAACGATATTCCACTCGTTCGAGAATACATGTGTGCCAACTTTACAGGAGATAAAAATGTCTGGTGGATTGACGAGTTCAAAAGAAAATATGCTCATAAGCCATTTAAAAAAGCTCTCTTTATAAATTGTGGAAATGGAAGAATTGAACGAGAATTTATCGACAAGAAAATCGTAAAAAGTGCAGTTGCATTTGACTACTCTACAGACCTTATCAAACAAGCAAAGAAATTAAAAAGAAAGCGAGACATCAAGTATATTTGTGCTGATGCGAATACAATTACGTTTAAAAAGGGCTCATTTGATTTAATTGTAAATGTCGCGGGACTTCATCATATCCAATATATAAATTCTTTCATTCACTGCCTAGCCAACTCACTTTCGAATAACGGTATTTTTGTAAATTTTGATTATATCGGTCCTCACAGAAATCAATATACAAGTGCTCAATGGCGATTAGTACAACGCATTAATAATCAATTGCCCTCCTCAAAGCAGCACCCAATGCTACTCTACCCATCCGTTCCCGTGATGCTTGAAGAAGATCCTACAGAGGCAATTCATTCTGAACTAATACTCCAAACGCTCAACCGATACTTAACATTATGGGAACAACACAATACTGGAGGAGGAATAGCATATTTACTTCTCACGCATAATCCAAACTTGCATAAAAAAAATGCAGTCTCTCATGTGAAGAAAATACTTGAATTGGATGAATTATATACGAGAAGGGGAGTAGTGCCGCAGTTGTTTTCATACTTTATCTTTCGCCACAATAAGCAAAAAATAGCAGATAAAAAGATATTTGAGAGATTTCAAAATATTGAGAATAGAAGAGAATACATTGCGCGTGTATGGGGAGGGGTTTATCGGTATAATGATTATATCTCGCTGATTATTTTCAAACTAAAAAAAATAGTAAAACAATATGTCATACCCCTTTTGCAGCGTCATCGTTCTTAATTTTCAAGGAGAAAAGTTCATAAAAGATACATTAGAGTCACTTTCTCATCTTTCCTATCCAAAAGTCCGATATGAAGTGATTATTGTAGATAATGCCTCTCGCGACAAAAGCTCTAGTATAATTTCGAATTGGATTTCATCAAATAAACTACTAACTACAAACTACCAACTACTCTCTCTTCCCCGAAATCTCGGCTTTGCTGGAGGAAACAATGAAGGGATCAAAATTGCAAAAGGTGAGTATGTTATTCTGCTCAATAATGACTGCCTTGTTGATTCCAATTGGCTCACGGAGCTCGTGAAAGTGGCAGAAAAAGATGAAAAAGTGTTTGCAGTTGGATCTAAAGTATATCTGCAGAAAACCAATAAAATCCAAAATGCAGGAATTGTTATGTTTAACGATGGATATGGAAGAGATGTGGGCGCTGTGGTAAAAGGGCATTCGCAAGACTATGCGGAAGATGTTGGCCAATTTGAAAGAGAGAAAGAAACGTATGCTGCCTGTGCTGTTGCTGCGTTGTATCGAAAGTCTGCCCTGACAAAAATTGGACTGCTTGATGATACTTTTTTCATGTACTACGAAGATGTGGAGATCTCCGAAAGAGCAAAAATGCATGGATATAAAATCATGTATGCGCCGAAAGCCGTTGTTCATCATGTCCATGCAGCGTCCGCGGGAGAGTTCTCAAACTTTTTTATCTATCATAGCGAGCTGGGAAGGCTTTTACATACTTTCTTCTGGTTTCCAAGACGAATATTTTGGAGAGAGTATTTAAAGTTTTTTGCAAAATCTCTTCTTCGAATTCCATTTGGCATAAAGCATAATCGCCTCGCTCAGCAAAGCCAATATTTGAAAGTGTCGCTCTTCTTCTTCTCTCACTTCTTTGAACTCTCAGCCAAACGGGCAGATAAATTGCATGGACTTCATCTTGATGCAATAGAGCATAATTACGCAATTTTAAAAAACAACAAAAGAGAATGAAAACCGCAATTATTTATGACAAATGGCTCTCGGGCTTGGGCGGCGGGGAAGTAGTGGCGTGCACAATTGCTCGAACACTTGCAGATGAGGGTTTTGAGGTGATATTTGTATCTCAAGATTCTGTCTCTCTAACTAAAATTAAGGAAAAGCTCGACATCGACCTCTCAGACGTCACCTTCAAGCAGGTTGAAAGTGAAGAATCGCTTCGCTCCTTTGCTCTCGACCAACGACTATCGTCTGTAGACTTGTTTGTAAATATCTCCTTCATGGACTATTCCTATGCAATCGGAAAGTGGAATATCTACTATGTGCATTTTCCTTCGACTATCCGCAGCGGCCTCTTCAACTATGTCCTCCAGTTTTTTAGATTTATAAAAAAATTCATTCCATCGGCCATCGACCAACGACTCTCGACTAATTTTCTATATGAAAAGCTTAATGATAGACTTCGTGCTGGAGTATACCCTGACATGGTCAAACGGCTGAACTCATATGATACTTTTATCTGTCATTCTGAGTTTGTAAAGGGATGGATAAAAAAGATGTGGAATAAAAACGCGATAGTTATATATCCACCAGTAAAACTGCTAACGGCTAACGGCCAACGACCTACGACTAAACTCAACTGGATTGCTTCAGTTGGCCGATTCTTCACTTTAGGCCACGGAAAAAAGCAAGAAATCCTCATTGAGGCATTTAAAGAGCTGTATTCCGTGCTATCGACCAACGACCCTCGACTCACGACTGACTTGCAATTACATCTCGTTGGCGGCGTTGGCACTGAGCCTTCCTCAATTCGCTATATTGAACAGCTCAAGGAAATGGCAAAAGGCTATCCCATTTTCTTTCACTTGAATGTGGATCGAAAGGAAGTTGAGGATGTGCTCCTCAAATCTAAAATATATTGGCATGCAGGGGGCTATGGAGAAACCAATCCTATTAATATGGAGCACTTTGGAATTGCGGCTGTTGAGGCGATATCAGCAGGCTGCATCCCAGTGCTCTATAATGGGGGAGGACTGCCAGAGATAGTAAATACACTTTATAAAGCGGATACTCGAAAATATCTCTTCAAAAATCAAGATAATCTAGTTTCAAACACTTTACTACATTTACTTTCAAATAATATTCAATCCGTTGCTGTTTCAAATCTTTTTGATTCTGAAAACTTCAAACTGTCATTTTTGTCAATAATTCATGAGAAATATTTTTAAATATAGAAAAATACTTCTAGTTTGCTTTGCTGTACAAATTAGTATCCTTATAATCTCTTTTTTCTTTGCGCTTATTAAATATTCTGATACGCCACTTACAATTACTAATGTATTGCAAACGAGCATCAAACGACCAGAATTAAAAAAAGCTCAAAAACTAACCTATTCATTTAAAGCTGAAACAAACAATTTGGGAATTGTTAGTCTATATATAAATACATATAATCGAAATAATGATGATACGCTTGTGTTCGGACTAAAAGAAAGGGGGAAATTAAACTGGATATATCTGAATTCATATAACACAAAAAATATATCAGATTCAGAATATTATCCTTTTGGATTTCCAAAGCAAACAGAATCTAAAGGAAAAGCATATGAAATTACAATTATATCTCAGCGAGGCAGAAGTGAAAATTCGATAGGCATCTCCAACTCAGGGAAATTCTTAGTGAAATATATTTATACTAAAAAATCCGTTCTAAACTCACTTGAAAGCTTTCTACTATTAAAGATAAGATCATATTTGTCATATATAGAGCCCATCACTATTATTTCTTCTAGTTTTCTTTATATTGGATTTTTTTTAATTTTTTTCTTTAAACGACGTTTACTAACATCATTATTAAATTATTTTGATACTCAGACGCACATTAGGCTTATTAAGTCATTAGTATCTAGAATATCAATTCCTAAAGTGAAATTTGAAATTGCGATGGTTATGTTCTTCTTACTCCTCTTTATCGATTCAGCTCTTTTTGGAGATCTATATTTATTTCAAAAACTAAAAATAGATTTACTTATATTATTTAGTTTTCTTCATATTCTATTTATCTATTTAATAACCACAAGTAAGACTAGTAATTATTTTTTTTCAAAACTGAAAATTGATAAATATATTGGAGTTGGATCAATTTTTATAATAGTATTATATTTGCCTTTTCTCAAAGATTTGCCTCGATTCGATGGAGGGAATAATTTTATGTCTGCAGTCGAAGGAATGAGTAACTTTGATTTTTCATTTTTTCAGTTTTTTAGAGGGTTCCAATGGTATGGCCATTCATCGCATGGAATTGCATTTATTATTAGTATTCTAAGTTTTTTACAAATTGGAAATACTGTATTACTTCAAGCTAGCTTTATGATGTTGTGTGTTGCTACGTATATTTCCTTATATTATTTATATAGAAATATTTTTATTATAAGTAGAGGCCTTTCATCTATATATTCAATTCTCATATGTACAACTCCACTTCTATTTTCAACTTCGCTTAATATTTCATTAGATTATCCTTCATTTGCATTTTTTATCATTTTTATTACACTCCTTAGCCATAGCTACTATATTCTTGCTGTATTTGCTGGCACGCTATCCCTTTTCTCTAAGGAAATTGGAGTTTTAATTTACTCTGCATATATAGGGTCTCTATTTTTAATAGAAATATCTCCTTACTATATGAAGTTCAACATAAATCAAAAAACTTTATCAATACTAAGGTTGATTTATAAATATTTTATTTTATTCATTCCTCTATTTGTTTTTATAATTTACGTTGTAGTAAATGGTGGAAAGGTGTGGGGAGGGTCTGTAGGAAGTATAAATACCTCACTTCTGATAAATACAAGCGTTATGTATCAACGTTTTGGACAAATCTTTATTCTTAATGGGAGTTGGATATACGTATTACTTTTAATATATTTGATTTTACTTAATAAAAAGATAAATTGCAGCATTTTTCATAATAAATACTATTTTGCTTTGATTATTACATGGCTCGTATACCTCTGCTTTAATTTGACTTATGTAACTGTTACTCATCCTCGCTACGTAGTAATGGCGCCTTTTTTTCTTATAACAATGATTCTTTACTATTTATCTTTTGACAAAAAAATAGGTTTTGGAATTAGCTTTGCAGTGATTGGAATCATATTTAATATGTTTCAATTATTTTATTCAATTGATCCCCTATCAATTAAATACTTTGGCTCTATGAAATTTGGGAAACATACTATTTTTAAAATCAGCGATGATTTTTCGAGTAGATGCGATTCTATGGTCTACAATACTGAATATGTTTATATCAATAGATTACTTAATGCATTTAACAAGAGGATACAAGTTGCTGCTTCTGATACGCTTATATTTAATGTATTAAATGAAAAATATCATCGGAATAAATGGCTTGCATATTATGAGTATATGAATATCGAAAAATCATATATATTAACTTACAAAATTAAAAACACCTACAAACCTTCTGTTCTTTATACAGAAAATTTAGCCATTCATAAAGATAAGAAATACCAAGGAAACATATATTATGTTTTTCTTCCATGGCTTACTAATAATGTAGATCTAGGTATAAATGAAGTAAAAAAATACTATAAAGTGGGAGAAGGAAAAACAATAGATATTGATGGCTACTGGCTACGCTACTATAAATTGACGAAACTCTCTCAATAATTCTTTCTCTCGAATCTGATTGGGAGTAACTACATTATACGCATGTAGTATATGTATCAAGAGCCACTCTGTAATTGCGGAGGGGATTAGTCTTCTGTTTAATAATGCAAGCTTATCAACCAGAGGAACATATAGTTTGACTATATCTGTTATCCTCATCTTTTTCATCCAACTGCTTGAAAGATTTTTTTGTTCTTTCCAAATTCGTCTAAATACAAGAGGCTCGTCAATATTGTGAATTCGATTACCATCTTTGCAAAGAATATTATGCATAAAATAAAAATCTGTACCAACGGATATTGTAAGGTCGTATTTATATCCATTATTCCGAAATACGAGTGAGGTATGCCAGGCCACAGTATGGTTCGGCGGCTGCTTTCTCAAAATTCCTTTCTGATACTGCTCATACCAGTTTATAATACTACTCCCACACCCTACGCTTTCTGGATGAGATTCTAGGTAGATAATTTGCTTTTCTAGCTTACTACTGTGCCAGATATCATCATGATCGTTTATTGCTATATATGAGCCTCGCGCCCTATTAATCAGAAAATTAAGCCCCTTATAAGGGCCATAATTCTTTTTACTTTCAAAAATAGATATGCGAGAATCAGCCCTTTGAAGCTCTTTGAGTATGGGTACAGTGTTATCAGATGAATCGTCATCAAGAATAAGCAGCTCAAAGTCCCGAAATGATTGATTCAAAATCGAAAGCACAGTACTTTTAATAAACTCTTCTGCGTTATGAGAACATACGAGTATCGAAGCTAGAGGAGTTTTCACTTTTTCATACAAATAATATTGATAATATCATTATTGTGAATGCCGGTAAGGGGGCAAAGAAATCCTGAATCGAGGGTGAAGAGGGAGTATTTATGTTTTTTCAAATACGATGCTATCTCCTTATTTGTACTCCCAAAAGATTGATTATTACGGTTTAACTCAAGAAGAATTATTTTAATTTTCCCCTTAGCAAGCAGCTTCTTTGCTCCGAGTAGCACCTTCATCTCAGCCCCTTCCACGTCTATTTTTAATATATCGATTTGAGAAATATTATTATTCTTTGCAAAAGTGTCTAGGGTAATAGATTGAATCTTAATTGATTTTGCAGAGTTGACATATGCAATGTGGTTTACTTCAGACTCGGGTTCTGAATCAAAATACTCGTATCCATCTGTGTTAGACACCACCATTTCATGAGTTTTAATATTGCGGATGGAATTAAGTTGAATATTCTCTTGAAATCTTTTCAATACAGATTTGAATGGCTCAAACGAATGAATAGTATTTTTTCTAATGATGCTCGATGCGATAAGAGAATAGTCTCCTATATTTACACCCACATCAATAAATGTGCTTGTAGAATTAAGATGCTTTTGTAAAAACATCATCTCTTCATAATCAAAAAGCCGTTTATAGATAATGAGACCTCCACTTGAACTATCGGGATAGCAAATTATTTTTCTTCCTGGCACAAGCTCAACTACTGCTGGAAGACGGAATAATAGTTGATTCATTTTCCACCAAAGAACTCTTAATACTGTATTCCACTTATCATTTTTATTAAGAGGATGAGATAAAATTGAAAGAAGTGACTTAATCATAATTTTTTTTATCAATTCTATATATTGTTGATTCTACATCAGAATAGATTTGGTGTAGTTTGTTGGATGTAATATAGCTTTGCGGATTTTGTTTCTCTTTACTATTGAGATGATTTTTAGATACTCGAACATAGGTTATAGATAGTTGCTGAAGCTGCGTTATTGTTGTATCTGAAAATCCCTGAGAATCAAAGATTCGTTGAAGTGTCAAAAAAAGAGGGGGTTCAAAACTTGAAAATCCACTCAATGTGGGACATGTATGAAGTGTTGAGTACATAAGCGTATTTGTTTTTGCTGCAAGAAATTTTTCCACAGTTCTATCTGGTGCTCGATACTCAAACGGATACTCAAGTATAGCACCAGGTTGTAGTACACACTGTTTTTTAAGAAAAGTATCTGAGGCGCGAATATAACCCTTTTGAACTGTTTGAACTGGCGACACATAAAACTCCAATACTGCAAATGCAAAAAGTAGAGTCATAATACCTGCTTTCGATTTTTTAGGCAGAATCGGTTCTATTTGAGAAAGAAAATACACCATGCCTACAGAAACTGCAAAATGAATATAAACATACCACCTTGCTGTTGCTCGAATGATGCCAACCGGAGGAAACAACTTTAAAAGAACAAGGTAGGGAAGTGGAGTCACCTTATAAATTCCATTCCAGTTAAATCTTGGACCAAGTGAAAATATAAACCCAATACAAAACAGTGCAATAAGCCAGATTGTATTTTTATTTAAGCTCATTGAAAGCACTAATCTTTTTTTCTGAAACAAAATCCAGACACCAAAAATTATGAGAGGGAGAAAGCCAATAAATGCCGCACGCTCTGATGAATTGTGATTATTTAGAGTAGTCCATGAAGGAAAAAGCGAGTATATAAAAGAGCGGTTAACGGTAAATAAGTAATCTGTGATATGAGCTGCATAGCTCACATACTGTCCCTGCTCCCTCACCGGATGGTACAGTGCATTCACCTGAAAATAACCATAGATAGATACCATCCCTACCAGCAAGAAAAAGAAAAGGAAAAGCGCATACCGTTTGATCACATCAAATCTTTGATTATCAAAAAAATACGAGCACACAAAATGCAAAGTTGCAAGTAAAAAACCCATTACTCCTAAATAAGTTCCTGTGAGAAACTGTAGTCCCATCCACACACCGGAATTGACTACGCTTGTTGGAGATTTAGTTGAATCGGACAAATAATAGACAGATAAGATAAGGGGCCAGAGAAATACCATTTGTAAATGGCCCATTTGCAAAAAGAAATATGGACCAAATGCAAAATAAAATGATGAAATTGTTTTAATCCAACTATTTCGTGTGATTCGTCCCGCAAGAAGATAAAATGAAAATAAGAGAAGAATATGGTTGCCAACTGTTAAGACATTAAACTGCAAAAAATAGTTTGAAGAAAACAATGAAATTAATGTGGCAATAAATGAAGGAAAGTAAAAATGATCAGTCATTGAGAGAGAGTGAGGAAATGAGTACATTGCGTTCGTTTCATATAATTTACTAATCGCAAATGCTTTGAAGTGCTCAATGTTGTTTTGAACAGTCCAAATCATAAAAGTGCCATCCATCCAATCGTGAATTTGAGTTGAGAGGTGAAAGATTGAATCTTTCCAAAAATATAGGATAAGAATAAGAGGAAGGATTAGAGGATTCAAAGAATACCGAAGGGCAACAAAGATACTTTCAATAAAATCCCAAACGCCTATTTTTTTTCCTTCATAAAATGTACGGGGAGTGTAGTGAATGGGTACCTCACGTATCTGGATTCCGCTTCTTGCGAGAAGCCCAGTAACTGCAACTTCATATGAAAATCTATTTTCTCTTGGACTAGTTAACAGCTGTTTATATCGTGCATCAAATACTTTATATCCTGTTGCCTGATCTGTGAGGCGAGTACCAAAGAGAATATTTATTATCCAG
This sequence comes from uncultured Gammaproteobacteria bacterium, assembly GCA_964459595.1. Classification (GTDB taxonomy): domain Bacteria; phylum Patescibacteriota; class Microgenomatia; order UBA1406; family GWC2-37-13; genus JAKBEU01. The sequence goes on along the minus strand of CAYWLV010000001.1, from coordinate 85,412 downwards.
GTGAGCGCTATTCCACCCCAATAAAAGGGGAGATAGGAATATTTTGTATGAAAAGTCTTCCTGTTGCTATTCCTACTTCCGTACACAACCTGAGCAACGTAATTAAGAAATGGACGAAGAAGTGTTTTATAGTCTGAAGGATTATATTCGCGATCCGCATCTTGAACTAAAAGGATATCTCCCGATGCTCTTTTAAATCCTGCCTTTAGCGCGGCACCCTTGCCCTTGTTTTCTGGGAAAGAAATGAGTTGCACTTTTGCCTGTAGTATTTTTTCGACTTTTAGTTTGGTATTGTCCGTGCTCCCGTCATCAACAATAATTATTTCTTTCTTAAGCCCAAGCGTGTCAGAAGAAAGTACACTTTCAATAACGCTCACAATATTATTCTCTTCATTAAATACCGGGATAATAATGGAAACTGTTTTCATTATGTGAACAATTGTATCATTTTTTTCTTTTCCCAAAAGCCTATGATACAATGATGAAAATGGTAAAAAAGCACTGGCCGTTTCTCATTGCGCTCTTCATCTTTATTGCTTTGTTGTTGCGAGATCCATTTTCAATGCGCACCCTTATTCCCAACTTAGAGCCCTACCCCGATACAATCCACTATCTCAACAGTGCGCGAAGCTTCATTGAGGGGAAAGGCTTGCAGATTACTCGAGAAGGAAGATCTCTCAAAATGGGCGTTCCACCACTTTACTCTCTTTCGCTTATTCCTATTTTTATCCTAAACAAGGATGTGCGGATGTTCTATTTCACAAATGTTATATTAGCCCTCGTCTCATTTCTCTTCTTCTACAAAATACTTAGAAAAGTTATCGGAGCTAGCGACCAACGACTCTCGACTAACAACTTAATTCTATTTTTCTCCCTCTTCCTCTACGTCACAAACTATTTCTTTTATTGGTATCCGAGCCTCGCAATGGCGGAAAATCTCACTCTCTTTTTGTTTATGGCGAATCTCTCCCTCATGATTACTCCGATTAATAGAGTTACTCTCGTTCTTGGTGCGATAGTTCCATTTTGTTTTTTTCTCACAAAATATGCAAACATCCCACTCACCGGCAGCTTTCTATTGCTTTATTTCATAAAAATTTTCATTGAATCGAGAAGAGGAAAGCGACTTGATGTGTATAATCTCCTTTACTTTGGGGGAGGAGTGGGGAGTATGCTCATCATCATAGCTTTGAGTGGATCATTTCCTGGCGCATCATCGCTTCTTGCATTATTTGGAACGTTTCTCCCAATAACGAAATCAGCTGTACCAACTCCAACTACAGGAGGATGGTTTGGTATAGAATATATGTCTCGCTATTTGCCAGACTATATTCGTTCTCTATTTGGTGGGTATCAATTGCGGTTTTTATGGGACACCACCCCCATAGTTCCGTTTTTTGCTGGTACGCTCGGCATGATCGGTTTAATTCTTGGTCTCATAAACTCCAAAACACGACTTCTTGTAGCATCCCTTTGGACAGCACTTATATCAAGTATTCTCTTTATGTCCACCTTCTACTCTTTTGATATGCGCTATGTGTTTCACGCAATTCCCACTCTCCTTATCGGCTTAGCGCTCTTCTGGAATTTTGTATTTCAAATCAAATTTCCTAAATTTAAATATTTGCATGTCCTATTTGTATCTCTAATAGTCTGTTTATTTGCCTTCTATTTCCTGTCATCTGCCATTCGCATAAAAAAACAAATTATGCTCAATATTAAATATGCTGAGACACCGTGGTACTATATTTCCGTTTTAACGCTGAATAATTACTTTAAGAGCTATCCTGTTGATAAGAAAGAACCCGTGGTGATATCTGCAATGATGCCGTATTACATCGACTTTTTTTCTAATAACTCGTATGCTCTCCTTCCTCTTTCATTGAGTCAAGAGTTTAGATCTCAAAGAGATGCAGCATGGGGAAAGTTTGATTATTCAGACCTTATCATGCTCTATTCAAAAGTGCTTTACTCTGGCCATGAAGTATTTGTTCATAATTATGGTATCGGAAATGAAAAACCGCTACAAGAAGATTTCAAAAAAATTCAAGATAACTTTATTTTGGAAAAAGTTGCATCAGGTTGTTTTGACGCTTGCAATATCTGGCGACTAAAGGCCAAGTATCCTCTTCTAAAAAAAATTGAGTTTGAGTAATCTAAAATAGATTTGAACTAATTCTACACTCAGCAGGAAGATCTCCAATATGTTTTGTATTTCGATAGACTACTTTCTCAATGGGACAGACTACTTCAAAAGAGTTTCTCATCACTCGCGACTGGAAGAAAAAATACGTACGCAAATCATACAGACATCCAACTAGGAGAATAATGAGAACGATAGTACTCGTAGCAGTCCTGAATCGAATTTTATTAAGCACTGCTAACCCATACCCAATGCAGAGAACGATTGAGGGAATAAGCGTATATGTACGGAGCATGTGAGGATTTTCAGAAGGAAGTGTGAGAAGCGCTGGGGCGATTGAGACAAATGAATAAGCAATAATCAGTGCTACATTCCCAGCATTTTTTTTCAATGAGGTGAGAAGTGCAACAATACCAAATATAAATGGGACCGCTATAAACGGATTCAAAGCACTTTTATAGGGGAAATTATGTCTTCCATTTGCATCCCCCTTTGTAAACAACATAAGGGTAGTTTTCAAACTATTTTCACTAATATACTCTGCCTTTTTGACAAGAGTTAGTTTTGAGTTTTGTATAAAGCTCAATTGATTTACTCTCCCATCTTGAATAGGATTTATTACTAAATATAAAACAAGTGGAACTACAATCAAGAAAAATGGGAATAAATAGAAAAAGATTTGTTTGATGGAATATCTTTGAATGAGAATGTATGTCAGTGGAACTATAAAAAAAAACCTCCCAGGCTGATATGAGTGGAAAGCAAGCCCAGCGAATATGCCTGAAAGTACTAAATAGCGTATCTTTTTGCATTCTGTAAAAAGGAGTACAAACCAAATTGAGGCAAGCTCAAGCATCAGGAGATAGGGCATTTCAAATGAAAAGCGGGTAAAGTTTAATCGCCAGCGTAAACAGATAAAAAGAATGCTAATGATAAAGCTTACGGGGAAAAGACCCACTTTCTTCTTTTTGAAAATGAGTGATGCAATAAAATAAAATAATAAAGATCCGATTACACCAGAGAGTGCTGATGGCAATCGAAGAGCCCAATTATGAATGCCAAACAACTTGAAGGAGCAAAGAATGAGATAAAAATACGGCGTTGCGTGGCCGTCAGCATATGACGTAAACAAAGTGTAGGGTCCCTTTCCAAGAAGGAGTGCTAACCTTGCAAGAAGTATCTCATCATAGGCAATATGACCTGGAAGGGAAGTAAATGAATAAAATGTAACGAGTGATGAAATAATGAGAAGAATAATTCCCATTTCACAAGTATAACAGGCTAAGATATAATGCTGATTGCATGAATACACCAGTTGTGCTTTTGCTATTTAACCGACCAGAACTCACCAAAAGAGTGTTTCGTGTGATAAAAAAAGCAAAACCTAAAAAGCTATTTATTGTGTGCGACGGAGCTCGTTCATCAAAAATGGGAGAAAAGGAACTTGTAGATAAGGTGCGAGCGATTGTTTCAAAAATAGATTGGCGATGCACAGTATATAGGAGGTATTCTGAGGTTAATTTAGGTTGTAAAGAATCTGTATCTTCTGGGCTAAATTGGGTATTTTCAAAAGTAGATAAAGCCATTATCTTGGAAGATGATTGTCTACCTCATCCATCATTTTTTCCCTACTGTGAAAAACTACTTGTTAAGTATAAACATATAAATAAAATATCAATGATATCTGGTAACAATTTCTTTCCAAATATACAATTAAACAATAGTTATGGTTTTTCGCGACATTCTCTTATTTGGGGTTGGGCAACCTGGAAAAGAGCATGGCGCCATTATAACGTTGTTAATAACAAAGGCATCTCTAAGTTCTTACGACGCAAAGAAAAATTAAGATTAATAATGAATTTAACAAGACTTAAAGCTATTGAAAATACTCTAATGGGTAAAATAGACACGTGGGACTATATTTGGCAGTATGCAATGCTAGATCTAGATAGTTTTTGTATTTTCCCAAAATATAATTTAGTAAAAAATATTGGCTTTAGTAATTCTGCCACTCATACTAAACATCCAACATTTCATTCGAAATTAACTATTCACCCTTTTGATTTAGCAATCAAACATCCGCACATAATTACAGCAAATAGAGAATATGAAGAGTCTATGAAAAAAACATATAATAAAGTGTTTGTATTATTTGATTTAATTAAGCAGTTTTTTCGATTATGAGGCTTATATTCGTAGTGAGAATTTGAGGATACACTCCGCCATTTATAATGTACAAAATCTTGAAGACGCTGTGCAATATCTTCTGCAGAAACGCTCGCATAATGTTTACTGGTGTTGATTGAGGAATATGAAATCCTTGTAGGGAAAATGATGCATTCTTAAGAGAAGCAAAATCAATTAATTGTTGAAGTGAATGTTCTGTGAAAGCTGTATGATGGGTGTAATCATAATATCTTTCAAATGAGGCGAGGGGATTGCCAATATTGGGAACTGTGATTATACATTTACCTCCAACATTCATATGCTTATAGATTGTTCTGAGTACTTGAATGTGATGTTTTGGCTGAATATGTTCCAATACTTGAGTCATCATCACGATATCATACTTTTGCAATTTTTTATCGATTTTCCAGATAAATTCATTTTGAAATACAGTTCGCACTATAAAATTTTTCTGTATATAGCGGATTGTGCTTTTATCAAGTTCAACGATATCGATTTGAACTCTGTTATTTTCACTACAATAGGCGATAAATTCTCCTAGCCCTGGGCCAATTTCAAGAACTGCCACTTTTTTCTTTTTCAATAGTGAATTAATATGTGGTCCAAAATTGTTGGCGATATATTCTTTTTTTCTTTGGAAAGTTAGACTGTTTCCGACCGATTTAAGTTGAGTAAGGTATGACATTATTTTATGACATTATATATGAGAGTTACCAAAGCGTTGTGTATTGCATGAAGACCTAAGGCTATTTTGCTAGCATTATTTGCTTTTGCCACCTCTAAGTCTTCTGTAAACTGCTTAACAAATTGTTGCTTTCCTTTTGAAGAAGAGTGAATGCGAAATGCCGAGAGGGGAGAATACAACGTGTGCAGATGATATTTTGCATATATTCTGAGCCACAAGTCATAATCCATACACAGATGATACTGCTCGTTTATATATCCGATTTCATTGAGTATATTTTTTTTCCAAAAAGTACTCGGCTGGTTTATATAGTTTGCTACGAACAAAGTGCTCTTAAACGGTGTGCGACGAAGGAAGTTTTTGTATGCGCGTACGAATGAGTGAATAGACTTGCCATTTTCATCAATAATTTCATAGTCCCCCGTGAGCCACTGTGCATTTGTATGTGTCTCAAAATATTCGCCTACCTTATTAAGCGTGCCCGGCAAATAGTAGTCATCGCTGTTGAGCCATGCCACAATTTCTCCAGTAGCCATTTTGAGCCCCTTATTTATTGCATCGCTCTGCCCCTTATCTTTCTCCGAAAACCACTTTAGTTTTCCTTCATATTTTTTTAATATCTCAATAGTGTTATCTATACTTCCCCCATCCATAACAATGTATTCTAGATTTGGGTATCCTTGGCTTAATACGCTTTGAATCGTTTGCTCGATAAATTGTCCTTGATTGAATGAGGGGGTAACTATGGATATTTTAGGAATAGACTTCATTATTTTTGATGTGAAAAGTAATACCTCCCATTTTGTATTTTCCAGCTAATGCCATTTAGTTTTTTAGGAGCACATACTGTTGATGTATTCCAGCACTGATCACCCATTGTGGGAATTGAATAGATCTGACCCTTTTCGTTTTTTATATCTCTATATGTTGTTTTGTTTATTGCAGGTAGTTCAATTTTGCCGCCATGAATCAGCATCCAAGAGAATATGTTTCTGTTAAACGTGACAAGGTAGCAAAAGAGAAGGATAAGGCCAGCAGTCACTAATTTCTTCAATATTGAATGGGTATGCTCATCTAGTGGTACATCTCTTCCGATGATAAGATATGAAAAAATGATAAGCAACCCAATAAAATAACCCACTCCAAATCGCAAATCCGGTGCAGTGACAAACCAATATCCAATTCCAATAAATGATATCGATAAAGGGATTGTAACATTTTTTAATCGTTTTATAAAATGTACCCTCATCAAGTTTATGGAGCTTGCACCAAGAATTACGAGAAAAAGAGACATCCAAAGATAATAATCTACAAACGACGAATGTATTAATTTCCCATACCATGGTTTAATCCATGTAAATCCTTTCACTAGCGTTTCTGACCCAGGCGCGCGGGCCCAGCTCATGGTGATTGCTGCTTCTTCTTTCACCTGTGCGCTGGTAACAGACCACGGAAGCATTGCAATACAAGTATGTTGAACTGGATATACTATGCAGCCGGAAAGCAAAATACTTCTCGCAATCCAAATGCTCAAAGCTGTGGCAGAGCAAAGAATATAAATGCCTGATTTGTTTTTGTTCCATAGGTACAGTATGCTGATGACAGCAAAGATGGGGAATGTGCTCATTTTGATGAGCGTTGCTAAAGTTGAAAATATCCAGATCATATCCCATTGTTGTTTTGAATGGGAGAGTAATAGAAATGTGATATATACACTGAAAAGAGTTGCAGGAAAATCGTTACTCACTCCAGCAAACATTGTTTGCCCCACATATAACGATGAAAGAGGGACAAGAAAGATGATAAGAAGAAGGAGAGTTTGAGCTGAGAAGCACTGATTTCCACTCTTTTTGTTACTGTATATATATTCAACAAGTGAGAGTGCGATAAACAAAAAGCATATGCCATTTGTAATAAGATATGCTTGTGTGTGAATCCCAAGAAGTGCGGTAATACTAAACCAAACCGAATTAAACCCTAGTCTTCCATGCAAATTTGCGAGACCAAAAGAAAGGGGAGAATGAGTATGCCACTGAATAGTTTGTAAATGATATAACCCTGTGTCGTAGGGAATTATGGCGTAGTAGCTATAAAAAAGCGTCAAGACAATACCAAGTAATGCTACTAAAAGAAATGATGGAGAAGCTGTTTTAAAATAGGCTGTCTTATAAAGTAAATATAGACAAAGCACAAAGCCAATACTCACATACACTAAGGAAACAAAATATGAAATTGGGAAAAACAGATGAAAAGACATTGACACAATTCCCGCAATAAACAAGCCAAAGAGGCCTCGCTCACCTAGTGTATGATTGGATTTTTTATCGAAAAACGCCCAACCGTATCCTATACAGGAAATATAAAGAAATACTAAAGAAAATAATAATATATACATATAAACGTCTTACTTATTTTGTTCAGCGATATACCACTCCACGGTTTTTTTTAACCCTTCGTCAAACGATGTTTGAGCCGTAAATCCAAACTCTTTTTTTGCGCGTGAAGTATCAAGCATGCGGCGAGGCTGGCCATTGGGCTTGGTACTATCCCACACAATATTTCCTTTATAATCCATAATTGCCACAAGCTTTGTTACCAGATCTTTAATGCTTATTTCAAACCCTGCGCCAATGTTCACTGGTTCACTTTTCTCATATTTTTCGGTGGCTGCAACTATAGCGTGTGCTGCATCTTCCACATAAAAAAACTCTCGCGTTGCGCTTCCATCTCCCCATACACTTATTTCTGTAGCCCCTTCTTTTTTTGCATCATTAATTTTTTTGATGAGTGCGGCTATTACGTGTGAGCTTGCGGGATTGAAGTTGTCTCCAGGACCGTAAATATTGACAGGAAGAAGATAGATGCCGTTAAAGCCGTACTGAGCTCGGTATGCCTGAAGCATCACAAGGAGCGCTTTTTTAGCGATACCATAGGGAGCGTTTGTTTCTTCGGGGTAGCCGTTCCACAACTCCGATTCCTGAAAGGGAACAGGAGTGAATTTTGGATATGCACAGATTGTTCCCACTTGAACAAATTTTTTTACTTTATGCTTTCGAGAAGATTCAATGAGATTTACTCCCATCATCATATTGTCATAAAAAAGAGTGGCAGGGTTTTCTCTGTTGTAGCCAATGCCTCCCACATTTCCGGCAAGGTGGATCACGATATCTATATTTCGGGTAAGTTTGTCACATACAGCATCGCGGCGCAGATCATAGTTTATACTTCGAGGAATTATTATGTTCTTTTTTTCAGCGCCTCGGCGGATGAGTTCTGTTGTTACATGGCGGCCTACAAACCCCGCTCCTCCGGTAAGGAGTATTTTTTTATTTTCAAAATATGGTTTGTTCATAGTTATAAATCTTTGAGTGCATTTTTACTTATAACTTCTGTAATTTGGCGTTCTAGTTTTTCGACAATAGAAAGAAGTCGGAAAATAAGAGCTGCTTGCGCGACGAAACCAAAGAAAATAAAAGTATTTAAGTTTTCCCCAAAACCAAATGTTCGAGAAACAAAACGAATATGAGCGGGGAACAGTGAAATATAACTGATGGAGCCCCACACGCCAATCACAGAGACAAGTTTAAAAAATGTTTGGCCAGGCTCTTTACGAACAAATCGAATTACGCGGGATATAATCACAAAGAATGCAAGAAGAGTAAACAAAATGGGTAGAACCGTGAGATTCATATGAAGGTAAGTATATCAAAATTTATCAAAAATCATGAGTCGAAGCATTGTCTTGACTGCGTTTCCCCAGCTTTGCTTATTTCGTTTGTTTTGGTCATATACAGAATATCGCACGGTAATAGAGATCTCAGAGAAAGAAAGCTTTGTGCGCGCAATTTCTCGCACGATTTCAGATTCAAATTCATATCGATCGTTATAAATAATGATAGAGTGTATTGCTTTTTTATTATATGCGCGAATCCCAGATTGACTATCACTCACCCACAATCCATACAACATCCAGGTAAATACATTTCCTATTTTGTTTCCAAGCGCCTTTAAACGAGGAATATGCCTTTCATCAAAGTTTCGTACACCAAGAACTACATCGTTTCCTTCTATAATTTTATCTACCAATCTTTGGATATCTTTTGGATTATGTTGCCCATCGGCATCGATTGTGACGACAATATCTACCCCAAGTTTTTTTGCTGCAGAAAAACCAGTTTTCACTGCTGCTCCTTTCCCTCGATTAATTGCAAGACGAAGCACAGTTGCTTTTGCCTGTTTTGCTTCTTTATAGGTGTTATCTGTACTTCCATCATCAACAACAAGAATGTGCTTCCATCCCTCTTTTTGCACACTTTTAATTACAGAAGAGAGCACTTTACCCTCATTATATGCAGGAATAAGAACTAGGACAGTTGGTTTTTTTAGTTTCATGTTTACGATTATTATATCTTACTGCCCGCCTTCGGCAACCGCTGCGGTTGCCAAGCCGGCCCACCATAACGACTGGTTGTAAGTTCATGATATAATGCGAAAATGAAATGGCGGAACTTATTTGATACTCTTCAGTTCATATTTGTAATTGTATTTACACTGCTTGTTACTGGAATATTTGCACCTCTTGGTATCGACCCTCATCATGATGGAATTGTTCTCAAGCCAGCAATTGACATACTCCATGGTAAAGTGCTTTTCAAAGAGTCATTTACACAGTACGGGGCTCTCACTGTAATCACTCAGGCGGGAGCCCTTCGTATATTTGGTGAATTTCTTATCGTAATAAAATATCTCACAGTAGCTTTTTATGTTGCATGTGCGGCTGTAACCTGGTTACTTTGGAGAAAGTTTATACCTTCGCTTCTTGCCACACTTTCCATTGGTATTTGGGTGGGTCTCATGGGTTTTTATGACTCCATGTCATTTCTCCCTTGGTCGAGTGTGTATGCACTTCTTTGCGAAATGAGTGCTCTTTATCTCCTTGTGTTGTGGGTGGAAAAGAAAAGAAACTGGCTGCTTGCAATGATTGGAATCCTCGCAGCTCTTGCATTTTGGTATAGACAGCCTGCAGGAATATACATATTTGGAGCGGTTCTCCTCTATTTTGCGATAACACGTTTTAAAAAAGTTGAGATTCCTTCTCTTGTTCCTCTCTTTGGCGGTTTTTGTGGGATACATCTTTTATTTTTTTTGTGGCTCACTAAAATGGATGCACTCAGTGATTGGTGGATGCAGTCGATAGGATTTGCTGCATCTTGGCAACGCACTGTTGCGACGCAACTCTACTTTCCGTTTTTTCAAATTTCCCAACTTCTTCCCTTATCAAAAAGTGGCATTTCCATTTGGATAATTTTTCCTGCTGTATGTGTATATCAAGGATATAATCTTATCCAGTTGAAAAGATATTCTCGTTTTCAACTCCAACTCCTTGCACTTATTTGTATGTGTTTATTTTCATGGTTACAATATTATCCAGTTGGTGAGCCTATACATGCACTTTGGGCAGCAACTCCGATGATTGGAGTATTTATGTATGCTTCGTGGAATAATTCGCACAGGGGATACATGCGCACTGTTATTTTCATCTTTTGTTTAACATTAATTCTCCCTGATCTCTATTATCGCTTGAGAGAGGCAAAACACAAACTAGAAGCTCCGTATTTCAAACTAAAAAGTGAATCTGTATTGAAGGGAATGAAGGAAACAAAAAGCAGATTTATATATTTTTCATCTCTAGTAGATATTATTAAAAAGTATGAATCGCTCCATCCAAAAACATTTGTAGTGACGCTTACACCAGATGCTTTGTACGCACTCTTGGGAAGAAATACCATAAACTGCTCACGCTATTATGTGGATTGGCGATGGGAAATATTTGATCGTCAAATTTCATCTGAGTATACACTCTCAACTAATCGTTGTATTGCAAAAGAAAAGCCTCTAATATTTACTGACAAAAATCATTTCAACCCTACAGGTTATATTCGCTTGCCAACTACTGGTATATCTGAATTAGGATATCTCCTTGCCCCTCATACTCCACAACCGAAATAAAATTGGTATACTGCTTCTGATGAAACAGAAACCCTATACAAGAAGAGCCATCTACACCTCTTTTCTTACCCTTGTATATACTAGTCAAGTAGGTCATATCGGAAGTTGTCTTTCTGTTATGGATATTCTTATCGCCCTCTACTTTCATATTAAAAAAAAGAACGATTGTGTGCTACTTTCAAAAGGGCATGCTGCGCCCGCATTGTATTCAGTTTTGCGAGCGCGCGGTATCATTTCAAAGCGAAGTTATGAATCGTTTCATAATAATGGGACGCTTCTTCCTGTACATGTCCCTCATGATTTAGTGAAAGACGAATTTCCATTTTCCTCAGGAAGTCTTGGTCATGGGCTATCGCTTTGTGCTGGCATTGCTCATGCTAAAAAATTGCAAAAAAAACCAGGACGCACTTTTTGCATTCTTTCAGATGGGGAGTGCAATGAGGGACAGGTGTGGGAAGCAGCACAATATGCGAGTCATTTTAAGTTATCTTCTCTTATTGCATTTATTGATGTAAATGGCATTCAAGCTTTCGGAAAGACAAAAGATGTGATAGGTGATGTGACAGCAAAAAAATGGAAAGCATTTGGATGGGATACCTATGAGTGCAATGGACACTCAATAGATATGCTAATGAAAACGGTACGTAATATTCAAAAATCTCAAAATCCTAAAGTAATTCTCTGTCATACGATAAAAGGCTATGGTCTCTCATTTTTTGAAAACACTATTTCGTCTCATTATGAACACCTCAGTGAAAAGCAATTTACAAAAGGATTACTAGATTTTAATTCCCTATGAGAGTCGCGTTTTCTTCGGCATATATTAAGCTGTTTGCAAAACGATCATCGAGTGTATTCTTGACGGGGGATGTTGGATATCAGGCACTTGAACCTATTCGATCCCATCTCAAACAGAGATTTATAAATGCGGGAGTTGCAGAACAAAATATGGTGTGTGTTGCTGCCGGCATGGCCTCTGAGGGTTATTTCCCATTTGTGTATAGCATCACTCCATTTATCACACTAAAAATTGTGGAGCAGGTGAGAAACAATATTCACTTGCCCGGTCTACCCGTCACACTTGTTGGAAATGGAGGAGGGTATGGGTACGGCATTATGGGCCCCACGCACCATGCGCTGGAAGATTTGAGTATCTTTTCATCGCTCCCACAATTCACCTCATATATTCCGTCCTTTGATGAAGATCTTTTACCCCAGCTTACAAAAATTCGCCAAGAAAAAAAACCATCATATGTACGACTAGGTCTGGCAAAGAAACATACTCTTGAATTACCTCCCTATGCACCAGTGCGTCATCTTCATAAAGGAAGTGGGGCAACCATTTTTGTATTGGGACCACTCACTCACGAGGTGCTGGGAATACAAAAACTGAATCCAGAGGTGTATGATTTGCTTGATATTTGGAGTGTGAGTGAACTACCTCTCAGACTCCCCAAGCAAGCAGTTTTATCGGCTCAGTCTACTCAACACATATTTGTCATTGAAGAACATAGAGAAATAGGAGGTCTGGGATCTCATCTTCTAAAACAACTTCCCATTTTTACTCATCTATTTGCAAAGGGATATCAGTCGGGCACCTATGGCAATCAACAGTTTCACTTAAACGAAAATGGACTGGATACAGATGGAATTCTTAAAACATTACTCCACCATTTAAAATGAGTGCTAAAAAACTAAAAGGCCCAATTCTCATATTTGGCGCTGGAGGATTTATTGGTTTTAATCTGCTCCTTGAACTTCTGAAAAAACGAACTGATGTATTCGGAATAACTCATAATCCAGAAAATAACTGGCGGTTAAAAACAGGAAAAGTGCCTGCAACAAATATCCTGAAATGTGATATAAACGATTTACGCCAGCTCACAAAAATAATTAATCAGACACAACCAAAAACAATCTTTAATCTTGCTGCATATGGCGCGTACTCTCATCAACAATCTCCCACAAAAATATATGAAACAAACTTCACTTCAACGCTCAACTCACTTGAGTGTTTAAAAATAACTGGCTTTGAAGCATATGTATATGCAGGAAGTAGTTCTGAGTATGGCTACAACTGCGCCGCGCCAAAAGAGCAGAGTGAGCTACTACCAAATAGCCATTATGCAGTTTCAAAAGCTGCGGTTTCACATTTGATTACCTATTATGGGAAAGTGGAAAACCTACCGGTGGTGCATCTTCGCTTATACTCAGCGTATGGGCCGTGGGAAGAGCCAATTCGGCTCATCCCTCAGTTAGTTTTAAACGCGAAGTGCAAAACATTCCCACCACTAGTAAACCCAACAATATCCCGTGATTATGTGTATGTAGAAGATATCGTACGTGCATTAATTTCATCAGCACTACACATACAAAAAACCAAGGGAAGTATTTATAATATCGCCACTGGGAAAAAAACCACAATTAGAAAACTCTCATTGGTATTTAAACGTATTACAGGGATACAAGACTCACCTCACTTTTCAACCATGCCCAATAAAAAGTGGGATTTAACCAATTGGTATGGCGATGCTTTAAAATTTAAAAAAGCCACACAGTGGACCCCGATCACTTCGCTCATACAGGGAATTAAAAAAACTATACGTTGGCACAAACAAAACTCAGTATGGCACGTTTAAAATTTATCGATACAAACTGTATTCTGTGTGGAAATAAAAATAATTACTCTGTTTCATATCGTTTTATAAAAAATAATTAATCCAAAA
>CAYWLV010000001.1:60650-71652 GCA_964459595.1 uncultured Gammaproteobacteria bacterium | reverse complement strand
TAAAAATAATTACTCTGTTTTGTATAAAAAAAATATTCCTCCACACTCATTTTCGACTTCTGTTTTTTCGGCGAGAAGACTGCCCGATAAAATACATTATCAAATGGTGAAATGTAACAAAGACGGACAGATTCGATCTCACCCGATAATCAAGCCCACAGTGCTTTATTCACTCTATCGCAAAAGTTCATTTACCTATCAAAATGAAGTCCCCAATCTCACAAAAACCTACCTCAAAGCAGTCGAGCCAACATTGAAAAAAATAGGGAAGCAGGCAAAGATTTTAGAAGTGGGGTGTGGAAATGGATTTATGTTGAAAGAACTACACATCAAAGGATATAAAAATATCTGGGGAATAGACCCAAGCTTTGACGCCAAAAAACAGGCAGACAAAACAATTCGATCCCGAATAAAACTGGGCATATTGAGTGCTGGATCCTTTAAAAGGGAGTCATTTGATATGATTTGTCTGTTTCAAACACTTGATCATCTTCCTCATCCGGATAAATTTATACATCTTTGTAATTCGCTCTTAAAACCAGGAGGATACATGATTGCATTTAATCATGATGTGGAAAGCTTCTCTGCAAAACTATTGGGAGAGCGAAGTCCCATTATAGACATCGAACATATCTATTTATTTTCAAAAAAAACAATTCGAAGGCTCTTTGAAAAATATGGGTTTTCTGTAGAAAACATATGGAGTCCTTGGAATACCCTTTCACTTTCTCACCTCATACATCTCCTTCCACTCCCTGCGGTGTTAAAAGATAGGATTAAAAGCCAAATATCTGTAACTATTCCGCTTGGTAATTTGTGTATCGTTGCGAAGAAGAAGGGGAAGATAAGAAATAATTCTGTCAATATTTAATTGGTAATTTTTAATTTTTAAATAATTTCTAATTATTAATTTATAAACAATAAATTAATTTTTTGATAAAGAAGTCTTGAGCGGAGCAGCGTATTGTTGAGGATATGATCGAACACTGTACTATATTATTAGTTCGCCATAGCCGAAAAAATACGATGCGAAGCGAAAATAGATGGGTAATGAATAAATAATTAAATAAATAATGTATGCGTGCTACAATGTCCCTATGAAAAAGATCTCGGCAATTATCGCTTGCTATAAAGATGAACAGGCAATTCCCCTTATGTATTTGCGGCTCTCCCGTGTTTTCAAACTTCTCAAGATAAAATATGAAATTATTTTTGTAAACGATGGGAGTCCAGATCACACAGATGAGGTTCTTTCAAAATTGGCAAAAAAAGATGCGCATGTAGTTTCCATCACTCATTCAAGAAACTTCAGTTCCCAAATGGCGTTCACAAGCGGCATGAAAATTGCACAGGGCGACGCTGTGGTGCTACTTGACGGTGATTTGCAAGACCCCCCTGAACTCATTGAACAGTTTTACCATAAGTGGCAGGAGGGATATGACGTGGTGTATGGGATTCGGACAAAACGAGAAGCTCCTCTCCTCATGCAAATTGCCTACAAACTATTTTATCGACTATTTCATAAACTGTCCTACATCACTATGCCGTTGGATGCTGGCGATTTTTCGCTGATTGACAGAAAAATAGTTACTATTCTCAACTCTCTCCCCGAGCGAGATCGGTTTGTGAGAGGTCTTCGTGCATGGGTGGGATTCAAGCAAACAGGAATTCCGTATAATCGCCATGAGCGCGTCTTTGGCACTACAACAAACAATGTTTATAAAAACTTTAATTGGGCTACAAAAGGTATCTTTTCTTTTTCTTATGTTCCGCTCCAACTGATGACTTCAGCATCGATTGTGCTGTTATTGTTATCTACCGGATTCCTTTTTGTCCAACTGTGGAGGGGCGCTTCACCCCTTATTGGAGTTCTCCTCTGCATTGGGTCTGTACAGCTTATGGGGATTAGTGTGTTGGGAGAGTATATCGGAAAAATATTTGAAGAAGTGAAACAGCGACCCGGATATATCGTAAAGAAAATTATTCGGAATCGTCGTGTCGTTCAAGGATAGTGGATATCTTGTGGATATCGTCTTGAATTTGCTTCACGAGGTTGTTTGGGCTTGCGAACTTTTGAATTGGTCGAATAAATTCCACTGTCTGCACACGCACTATGTGCGAAGGCAACTCTGAAAATATAAGTTGATCTCCAATGAGGTGTAGTTCAACAGATTGCTCAGCATCTTTAAAGGTGAGTGGTGTTCCGATAAAAAGTGCGGCTCTATATTTTTTTCCGTCCAGTGTCGCCCATGCAGCATACACACCATTTTCCATTGCCATGGTATTAATCTTATTGAGGTTGATTGTTGGAAATCCAATTTTACGCCCTCTTCCTTTGCCTGGGGTGGGGTATCCGGTGAATATCATTGAGTTTGTAATCGATTTATACGAACCATTGCAAACATGAGCACTGCTGCAGCTATCAATTGTACAGGTAACAGTGTGGTTTTATACACGAAAACATCTATCGCCATTGCAAGAAGAGGGAAGGTGAGTTCAAGTATGGTAGATACCTTCACTGGCGTTGTCTTCAATCCTTTATAGTAGATAAGCAATGCCCCCATTCCGGTGGAGAGTGCAATACCGGTGAACAATCCAATCTGCTGCCAACTAATGCCAAGCACTGCGCTTTGCAGTCCGAATATCAATACAAGTGCTCCGGTGATCGCGGTTGCAATCCAAAACCGAAGCCCGGTGATAAAACTGTCAGAATGACCAAGTAGCACAAATCGAGAAAAGGCAGTGGCGCTCCCCCAAGCAATTGCAGCGCCCAGCGCTAAGATGGCAGCAGAAAGTGTTTTGTCTCCAGTATGAATATTTACTGTCCCCGTTGGAAATGTGATGAAATACGCGGCACCAAGGGCAAGAGCAGCCCAACTGAGGTAGCGTCGATCAACTCGCTCTTTCAGAATACTGTGTGCAGTTGCGATTGCAAACAAAGGCTGAAGTTTCTGGAGAAGAAAAACCACACTAAAGGAAATATAGTTTGTCATGAGTAGCGCTGTAGTGAACCAGAGTGTACCCAGTACACTGCTAAAGAGTGCCACGATACAGAGTGCTCCCCATTCTTTTCTTGAAAGGTGTTCCGAAGAGAATTTTTTCCACACAACAGGGGCCAAGATGAGAGCGCCCACCAAATGCTCCATAAACACAATAACGGTAGCAGGAAGGGTATATAAACTTCTGCGAACCACTCCATCAAGCGCCCACAATGCGGCTGCAATCACTATGAGAATCGATCCGCTTAAATACCCTTTTTTCATAGAGTTTGATTATAACAGGTATGCCGACCTGCCTTTTTGATAAACTTAGAGCTATTATAGGCTTCTACTATTCATTTATTAGCTTGTATTTGTGCGTACTACAGGGTATAATACACATATAGTATGTACGAAATACCCGTAATCTCATCACAGCCTCGCCGCCCACATAAAGAAGGCCATAAAATAGGCTGGAAAGTTGCCCTCATTGCAGCAGCTCTTTTGAGCTCATACTTTCTTACCTCTTGCACTTCTGCAGGAGAACAACAACCCCCACAAATAGCCGTACCTACAGTTGTATCGACTACAGCTCTCCAGGAATCTCCAGATGTAATACCTTCAAGCGTCAACCATTATGAATATCATTCACCAACAAACGTCATTCCAATATATAATGGGGGATATACACAAGATGGACAAAGTTGCAATGAAATCAACGGCGCATCAGATGAAAAAGAACTGTATTACAAGGATGCTTGCAAAGCTGCCAGTGAAATGGCGTCCATATTTCAAGCCGATGAAGCAACAAAACAACATATGGATCGATTTGTACAGGGATTAAAAATCCTCGATTTGGATACAATTAAAACCTTATGTTCAAGCCCAGAGGCAACCGGGTGTACTAGTTTAGAAAATACATTTATTGCACAGGAACATTTCAACTTACACATCGATTCTCATATTAAGGCAGTGTTTTGGCATGAAATGGCTCATGATTTACAAAATCAAGAATCAAATCCGGATATTGTCATCTCTACTCCACAGTATCGACTAGATAAAAATAATGATGGTTTAGTTATAATAGATTCAACAGGAACTACTCACTATATTTCAAGAGAGTTATTTCCTACGTTGACTCAAGTTGCTACAATGTATATTTCCGATCCATTGCATTTACAGAGTGGGGATGTCCCATACGGAGAAGATCAATCGGAAGTGTATCAAATAATAAATATTGCAAAAGGGATTACAAACTATACTGTGTTAAATAATTTAAAATTATCCAATATATTAAATCCATTTGAGAGTCAATCGTCTATGGAAGGGTATTTAGTAGCTTTGGGATCAGGTAATATAGATGAAGGGATAAATATTTTGATAAAAACTAATTTAATTTTTGAATAATGAAATTTGACTCTCGCCAATCCACCAACACCGTTTTTCTTGTTTCCCCCGCAACATTTGGATTTAATGAGGAAACTGCTGATTCAAATATCTTTCAACATGATATTCCTCTTGAAAAAAAAAGTATCCAACTCGCAGCTCAAAGAGAATGGGAAAATGTATGTGCAATGCTCGTGAAAGAAAAGATAAATGTTATTGCAATAATGGATACCTTTTCTCCCCGCAAACCAGATGCCCTTTTTCCGAATAATTGGATATCAACACACGAGGACGGGAAAATAATTCTGTATCCTCTCCTTGCTCACAATAGGAGAGCAGAAAAACGACTAGACATCGTACGAGAACTTACAAAAAAATATGAAGTTACAGATATTATTGATTTATCATATTTTGAGAAAGAAAATCAGTTCTTAGAAGGAACGGGAAGCATGGTGTTTGATCGACAAAATAAGATTATATATGCATGCATCTCCCCTCGAACAGATAGTCTGCCTTTGCAGAAAGTGGGGCAACTTTTAGGCTATACTGTACTCACTTTCCATGCATTTGATCACCATAAGGCGGTGTACCACACGAATGTGTGTATGGCACTTGGTGAGAATTGGGTGTTATTGAGCGAAGAAGCAATTCCAGATAAAAATGAAAAAATGAAACTTATAGCATCATTTCAAAAAACTGGTAAGGAAATAATACGAATCTCAAAAAAGCAAATAGATTCTTTTGCAGGCAATATCATTGAGCTTACCAACCTAGATAATCAAAAAAAGATTATTATGTCCAAATCTGCTTACGACATTCTAGAAGAAAAACAAAAGGAACAGCTTCGAGAATATGGCGCTATTTGCTATAGTGATGTTAGCACCATAGAAAGAGTTGGCGGAGGGGGAATCCGGTGCCTTCTCACTGAACTATTTTTGAAGCCTCTGTAAGTCTGCTGCCACCATCATCTTCACCAATTCCTTAAATGACACTTTCGGTTTCCATCCGAGATTTTTTTCTGCTTTTGAGGCATTTGCCTTAAGAAGTGGGACTTCTGCTGGTCGTTTAAATCGAGCGTCGATTGTAACGTATTTTTCCCAATCGGTGATTCCCACTTCTGCAAATGCAAGTTGTACAAACTCCTTTACTTCATGCGTTTCTCCCGTGCCCACCACATAATCATCTGGTGTTTCTGCCTGCATCATCAAAAACATGGCTTCCACATAGTCACCGGCAAAACCCCAATCTCGTTTTGCATCTAGGTTGCCGAGGGCTAGATTATCTGCCAAACCAAGCTTGATGCGCGCCACTCCGTCTGTTATTTTTCGTGTGACAAATTGTATCCCTCGAAGTGGGCTCTCATGATTAAAAAGAATACCATTAGTGGTGAAGAGTCCATATGACTCTCGGAAGTTCACTGTCATCCAATATGAATACACTTTTGAAATACCATACGGACTGCGCGGATGAAAGTTTGTTTTTTCATCTTGATATCCACCATCGTTGGATAGACCGAACATTTCGCTTGTTGATGCTTGATAATATTTTGTGGTAGGGGAGAAGAACTTGATTGAGTTGAGTAAGTAGAGGACACCAAGTGAATTGATTTCCGTGGTGAGCTTTGCTTGATCCCATGAAGAACCCACAAATGATTGTGCGGCAAGATTATATACTTCTGTGGGGCGAACTACTTTTATCAAATTGAGGAGGGATGACTCATCGGTGAGATCTCCCTCAACAAGCTCCACACTTTTTTCAAGTCCAAGAAACTTGAGGTTGTCCATATGAGGTTGTGAGTATCGTCGCATAAGGCCATACACTTTATATCCTTTTTCGATAAGAAGTTTTGCAAGATATGGGCCGTCTTGACCCAAAATGCCGGTGATAAGAGCTGCTTTTGCCATAGGATTTACGTAAATTTACAATAATGGAATAATTATAACAGAACATGGCTACGGAATACATGTGCTCCATTTCCATTCTCAAACCCCCACCTCAGAACGTAAGCTATGATCAGGTATTTTGAATTCTTTTGAACAATAAATATGGTATAATTACTCATACTATGAGCTCTTTCGACATACCATTTCGCCTCCTTATCTCCCTCATTATTGGCGCTGTCGTCGGACTTGAACGGGAAACTCATCACAACCTTTCCGATAAAAAGAAATCTGTTATAGGTCTTCGTTCATTTAGTCTTATTTCTAGTCTTGGCACTTTATCAGGATTTTTGTACCACGAACACACACCCCTTTTTCAATTTGTTGCCGTTTCTTTTGGGTTACTCGTGATTGCATATTACTATATTCAAAGCACCCTCACAAAAGATATTGGAATCACCACCGAACTTGGAATGATATTCACATTTTTCCTCGGAGTTCTTATTGGTGCAAATCTCATGCCAATGCAACTAATTCTGGCGTTTTTTGTTGTACTAGTATTAGTACTTTCTCGAAAGGAAGAGATAAAAAATATTATTCTTGGTATTGATCGTGAAGAAGTGCATGCGTTTATAAGCTATGCACTCATTGCTCTCGTAATACTCCCATTTCTTCCCAACACACCTTTTTCGCTCGGAAACATTCCTGGAGCACTTTCGTTTTTTAAGTCATATGGATTAGACCTAAAACAGTTTGCATCTTTGGAACTGTTAAACCCATTCCGTTTATGGTTTATCGTAGCTCTTATAACTGGTATTGATATTGCAGGATATGCTTTAGAGAGAATTATTGGAAAAAAACATGGGCGTCTAGTGGCAAGTTTGGTGGGGGGATTTATTTCATCAACATCAACCACACAGTCGCTTGCTCTTGAAAGCAAGAAGGGAAAAGGTATAAATAAGCTCGTTGCTGCTGCGATTTTTGCAAACCTCACAAGCTTTCTTCAAGTGTTTGTTCTTATCGCACCTCTTAACGGTACATTCTTGGTGAAAAGTACAGTAACACTTTCCTGTATGATACTTGCAGCTCTCGTTATGGGGTTCTTTTTCTTTACAAAACCTGAGAAAATCGTTGCTGAAAAGAAAACTGAGCGAAAACCAATCAAAGAAAGTGAAATATTCTCTCTCATGCCCGCCCTTCGCTTTGCCGGAATATTTATTCTCATTCGACTCATTTCAAAACTATCACTAATAGTATTTGGTAATAATGGACTCTATGTGACATCAGTAATCGCTTCATTCACCGGAATAGACGCAGTGCTTATCAACGTTGCAGAGCTTGCTGGAAAATCTATTTCATATGAAGCGGGTCTTATTACGCTTATCTTAGTAAACTCTACAAATCTCCTAAGTAAATCATTTTATTCCTATCTTCAGGGGAGTCGGGCTTTTGCGCTTCGCTTCTTAGTGAGTATGCTTGTGGTGATTGCTGCAAGCACGGTAGGACTACTCGTGAAATAAACTCTAAATCCTGAACCTTAAACCCTAAACAAATGGGGCAAAATTCTCACTATTAAAGTAGATAAAAATATATTAAGTTGAGTGAAGTGGAGTGTTGTTGAGGATATGATCGGACCTAATAATAAAATAATATATTGAAAGAGCGAAGTTTCTGTTCTGAGGTTGATGTTGGACTCCTATATTACTCGCGGTTCACTGAAACTGAAGAATAGAAACGAAGCGAGTTAAAAACTACATATTTTGTATAATGAGAGTTATGATTGCAAAACTTTCCTCTTTCCTCAAGCGTCCCACGAGCACTGCTGTCATCATTAATACTGTGGGTAACTATCTCAATGTGTTTTTCTCTGCCTTTTTTATATATCTGCTTGCGCATATTATTTCCAAGTCGGAATACGGGGTGCTGAGCGTACTCTTTGGGATTACCTTTGTTTTAGCAAATCTTCTTGACTTTGGAACTACGGCAACACTCTATTCATATCTTCCAGCATTATTAGAGCAAAAATCAGAAAATGCATATCGACTTATTAAAAGCACATTCTTTTATCAAACTCTTTTCTCAAGTATTTTAATAGGATTTCTCATCATAATTTTTCCGTGGGTAGATATAGTTTTTTTCAAAACGAAAGCACCTGTTTCAACACTTTATGTAACCGCAATCTCAGTGTTGTTTTTCATTTGGCAAAATTTCTTAGCGAACTGTTTATATGTCACAAAACGCGTGCTCCAAGTGAATATCTATGGGTTGGTGGCAAATATTATTAAAACACTCATCGTGGTTATTCTTGCACTCACTCATACCATAACGGTAGGACTTATTATTTTTGCATTTGGAATTGTTGGCCCAACTATTTTTTTTATCATGGTGTATGCATCCAAAAAAAATCACATGGCGGCAATTATGCGGGCACCAATTGAGCGAAGTGATTTTAAACTGAGCTATACACTTACCTATTTTATTGCGTCACAGTTTTTTAATCTTGGGCTTCGTATGGATTTGTTTCTTTTGTCATATTTTGTATCACCAGACCTGAGCGATTACGGAGCTGCTCAAAAAATAATTTTGACTATCATTACCACGATTGTGAGTATCACACAAGTTATCTCTCCTGCATTTGCCAAAATTCGTACAAAAAAAGATTTATGGCACACAATGAAGCCAGCACTTCTGTATATGATTGTGCCTACTGCTATTTTTATTGCCTTATTTTTTACCCCCGGGTGGATATTTGAATGGTATTTCACGAAAGAATTTGGTCATACTGCAACAATTGCTCATCAACTGGCTCTTGTCTATCTGCCTTACTCATTTATTAGCATTTTCCATTTGTTCCTCCTCTACTCTGTAAAAAAACCATACGACATTCTCATTGGAAATGTTGCAATTTTTTTCATTGTGAGTGCAGGATGTTACCTCTTTATACCTATGTACGGCGCTCTAGCGGCAGTATATTCGCTTGCAGTGGCTTTTGTAGTGGCGAGCATACTTCTTGTGTTCTTTTCAATTAGTGAATACAAAAAACTACCTTATTAAGCAGTGCGCATACATCTCCATTTTTCAAGAAGCAGATTTCCTCGAAAAGCAGACTGATTCTCTTTTACACAGCCCATTTTTTGAAGCACAGCCTCGTAGTTAAATCCATAAATTTCATTTGTATAGGGAATAACAACAATTGTTTCAGGGAGAGAGCGGTCTGTAATTGAACGCAGCTCATACACCGATACATCATTACGATAGTAGGCAATGGGATCTGAGGAGGGAAGAATCATATATACAGGAATATGAGAGTTAAGCTGAAGTGACATTCCTTTCCAATCTTCACGATGAAACTGGGAAATGAATAAATAATAAAATGAAAAAATGATGAAAATGGAGAGGCTCATTATCTTTCCTCTGTTACTATTTGATAGTCCGAAGGAAAGCAAAAGACTCATCACAGGAATGAGATAGAGAAAGCGGAAGTACATCATCATAGGTGCCCAAAAAGATACAAATAATCCAAAAAGTAACGGCAAAATAAATAAGAATCCAAATAATCTATTTTTTCTAACTCCAAAGAAAATTGATATCCAAATCAAAGCCGTTGGAATTCCTGCAACAAGATAATAACTCCATTTCGGAAACCAACTAAGTCTTCCAGAGGTAAACTTTATGAATATCATCAATATATTTTTTAACTCTGCTTTTCCCAAAACGAGTGACCAGTTTTTTACATCAACTAAGCTCGATTTTGCATTGCTTATTTGTTGCAGGAGAAGTGACGAAAGAAGGAGAAGTGAGATTAGCAAACCAATGCTAAGTAGTAGTCCACCACCGATGAACTTGTGTTTTCCAGGTGATGAAATAATACCAACAACTATCATTGCCGTGATAAAAAAGGCGCTTCCATAAAACGTGAACATCGCAAGGGCTGAGAAGACATTGAAAAGGAGTATATCGTTGCTTCGTCGAACCTGCGCTAAGCTCGCTAAATGTGGTCGCGATGACATGAAATGATACAGTGCTCCCGTTAAAAACATCGTAGCCATAAGATACATCCGTGCCTCTTGACTGTAGTAGATAATGAGTGGGTTAAATAAAAAAAATGCCGCTGCCCAAAATCCAATTTGTTTTCCCTTAAGACGTATTCCAATTTTATAGACATACCACCCAGCCAATAGTGAGAACAGTATTGAAGGCATTCGAAGAGCAATTTCTGAATACCCAAATAAAAAGCTCCAGAGAGACATAAAAAGATAATAGAGAGGAGGATGAAAATCGGCTGGCGAAAATTGGTATGGGATCTGGAAAAAGGGAAGTGTTTTGACAACTTTTGCCACAATACTTTCATCAAGCCATAGCGATTGGTTGAGGTTTATTAATCGAACAAGAAAAGCAAAGATAAATAATAAATATATCTGCATAGTACTATTTTACTTTATTTCTTTTTTGCAGGAGTAGGAGTGACTTTACTTGAAGGTAATGGCGAAGGGGTGGGGGTAATTTCCAAAATGCCGTTTGTGATCATTGTGTGCACTTCTTTCCAATTGTCTTCGCCCGCACGAGGAATAAGAATATACCCTCCATATTCTGAGAATGAGCTTTTCAAATAGTCGTTATCACTCATATGTATATTTACTATTCGATATGCTCCAATATCTTTTGCCTCTGTGGCAAATTTTTTTAAGTCGGTTGGTGAAATATCCACAGTAATATGGTTTTGCAGTTCATTCATAAGTGGAAATATTTTTGCCACAA
>CAYWLV010000001.1:53433-60640 GCA_964459595.1 uncultured Gammaproteobacteria bacterium | reverse complement strand
AATACTCACATTCAATATTTTGCTCTTAATTGCCTGCACAAACTGTTGTTGTCTTGCTGCCCTCCCAAAATCGGTACCATCTTGAAGTGAATGACGAGACCGTACATATTTAAGTGCAGTTGCGCCATCCATATGAACAACTCCCTTATCGAAATGGAGGTGCTCATAGCGGCAGGGGAAAGCTTCTTTAGGATCCTCTGTAATATTACTTAGAAATTTCTCAAGATCTGGTTTGTCTTTCACTATTTCCTTTTTTTCATCTTCGCTATATCCTGGCTTTAAAAATTTTTCTATCTTGGCAAAATCTTCTTCTTTTCCGCAAAGCTCCTTATCTTTCCCCTCGATCGGATATTCATAATCATCGAATGTTTTTTGTACGTTCACGTCAATTCCACCAATTGCGTTTACCGCTTTTTCAAACCCGGTAAAATCGACGGTAATTGTGTTATCTATCGAGAGCCCGGTGACAGTTGTGATTGCTTGCTTAATTAGCTCAGGGGACCCTGTTTTTTTTACAATCACCGCAGGATAATTTTTCCATTCGTACATCCCCATTTGATAGATTGAGTTTATTTTCGAGTGAAATACTTCTTTTGTGCTGGTTGGAAGTTTTACCCAGAGATCTCGGGGAAGTGAAATAAGAGACACTTTATTATGCAAAAGGTCTACCTGTGCGACCATTATTGAATCTGTAAGATATGGGCCGTCATGTCCTTCTCCACCAAACCCAAGAAGGAGAGTGTTGTAGATGGTTTTTTCAACGGGAGCAGGAGTGTTGTGTGCGCCGCTTTTTGCTATGTAGGAATAAAAGCTCGCTCCTTTAAACAAAAAATAGGCAAGATATATACCTATACAAGCCACAGAAATGAACACAATTTTCCTCATCATAAGAGCTCATTATACTAAAAAAATGATATAGTACTATTAGTATGAATCCTCATAGACGAAATGCTGCCGTTGATGGACTCAAGGGAATTGCGATCATTATCGTAATCCTGCATCACTTTGTCCTTGCCTATTACCCTGCGATAATTGCCGGTTATCCGAGTCTTATCAATACAAAGCAGGGAATAGAGCTTATCATTTTCAAGTCGCCTCTCAGCCTATTGTTTGCTGGCTATTTTGCTGTATCGCTTTTTTTTCTCATCACTGGGTATGTTCTTACTAAAAAAGTTATCTCAATACATGAAGAAGAACGACAAAAAATCGCAAAATCGATCTACACTCGTATATTCCGTCTGATGCCACTCATTGCAGTTGTATTGTTTGTCGGCTACATCTTTATGAATCTTCACCTCACCTACAATGTAAAAGCATCTCTCTATACAAAGTCATCTTGGTTTGCTTCCTTTTTTCCACTGGGAAAGGTATCGTTTCAAACGCTTATCAGTGAGATTCTCACCAAGATACCTTTTGTTACTTCTGCTCGTTATTACAATGTGTTATGGATTATCCCATCGATATTGTTTGGATCATGGCTTGTGTATACATTTTCATATTTTTTCCACAAGAGTGTATACAAGTGGGGGATGTATTTCATCTTGCTCCTTGCATTTTATAATGGACACTATATTTCGTTTGTATTGGGAATGATAATTGCAGAGAATGAAGAGCAGTTAACGCCCCACCTGTTTATCGTATATTGTGGGCTTATTCTGTCCATATTATTTGGTTCATCAACCATAAAGGCTCTTGATATCAAACAACTTGCTCCGTTTTCCAATATTGTAAAGTCGCTCTCTGCTGCATTTTTCTTTATTGCATGTAAAAATATCGACTGGTTAAAGCGCATTGCAGAGCACAAAATACTCGTTTATTTGGGGGAAAATAGCTACTATTATTTTCTCACTCATATGCTGGCTCTCATCTCACTCCCTACCTATCTATTTTTACTCATTATTCCGGGAGGGCGATACTTTTATGGAGTGCTCCTTACCCTCTGCGTATATTTGCTCTGCACTATCATTTATAGTGAAGTTCTGAAAAAATTTGAAGGGCTTCTGATGCGGAAAGGTTGATGATTGATGAGAGTTTTGATATACTACAGTTTGTGATTGCGGGATTAGTTTAATGGCAGAACGAGAGATTTCCAATCTTTCGGCAGGGGTTCGATTCCCCTATCCCGCTCATAAAGCAACTCTACCCAAAATCCCTCCTTAATCTTTTTTCAATAAATTTTGAATTGTTTCTTGTAGATGGCGTAGGGGAGAGTAGCTCACCCTTAGTTCTCCCTGCATTAAATGGGGAATGCGTATGAGAAATGGCTCTTTTATTATTGGAACTTCTACTTCACCTACCGATGCGACAAATCCACTCGAATTCATCACCATTTGAAACTCAGCTCCAACAAAGTTTTTCCCAATTGCAAATTTCCATTGATTGGGATCAAAATAGGTAAGCGGAGCAGAAACTATCTTTTTTCCTCCAACAATTCGAAAAATCGATACTGTTTTGGGATTTTCATACACATATCTCCCGTTTTTTTCCTCAAGGAGCTTATATTTCTTTAGAGGTCTGTCTGAAATAAAATACTTCACACCAAGCTGCTCCCAGCGTGGATCGTTGAGTGTAATTCGTGAGGTCTCGATGCCATTTATCGCCAATCCCTTTTCGCTTTGACCAAATACATTGTTCCGGCTTAATATATATGCATACTCTGTTTTATAATCATCTGAAGCAGTTTTGAAATAATCAGCAATATCTTTTGTCACAAAGGTGTTATATCCCTGAACCGAAGATATATCATAAGTCATAGCCCATGTTGAAGGGTAATACGACATAATAGAGCGGAGATACGGGCGATTTTGCTCTTCTTTTTTAGTGATTACAGATGGCTCCTTTGAAAAGGGAGGGCGAAACAATATGTTTCCCATATAGTTATGAAATCCAAAATAGGGAATCACATCTGCTCCAGTTTGAACACGGTACCGAGTGGCGTCGATCGTTGATGGAAGAGGGTATATTTTTGTAAAGACATCCTGACTCATGAAATAATTGTGAAAATAATTCGTGAATATTCCTTCAAATACAATAAAGATGGAAAGGAGCATGAGAAGCTGTTTCTTTTTAAACGCTGCTGAGTAGACTATAAGCAGTCCAAATAACACGATATAAATGACGAAGTTAAGGCCAATAAGCTCACCAATTGCTCGAATTGTGGCGATATCAAAAAATAAATTGGGAGGTCGTTTTTTAATGAATGTATAGAGAGTATTAAAAAGGTTTGAGAAGATTGATGTAGAAAAGAAGAGATAAGTAATAATGCTCAGAATGAGCCCAATTGTCCCAATCAGCTTACAATTAATCTTTGACTCAAACCACGAAGTTATGAGCTCTTCATTTCGTGCTATAAGTAATAACCCCCACACATGAAACAGGAGAAGTATTTGACTTGGTGCACGGAAAAACGGAAAGTTAAACAAACCAAATGAGCAGAGGAGGAGAAAAATCATTAACCCCAAGTCTTGCCATTTTGACTTCTTTTTAGATATGAATGCAATTACCCACACAAATATACTAAATAAAGGGCTAATTAAAATGACAAATGTTGGACCAACATTCCATGAAGAGCCATTATTCACATATCCAAAAAATAACGGAAGCATAAATTCAACAACTTGTTGAAGGGGTAATCGTCCCATCGTACTATAATCCTTGTCAGTGGTGATGCGTGTTGAGTTAAGAAAAAGTGGAGAAGAGAAAAGAAAATACCATCCAACAGCCATTCCCAGGGCTGCAAAAAAAAGAATTACCTTTTTGAAGGAAATTTTGTAAACAAGCAGTGCAAGAAGAAAACTAAGAATGAATCCGTATAACACAAACTGCACGTGTCCTGACAATGCCAACATACCACCCACTAAGAAACATCTCAATGAAAATGACTTTGTTTTGAGGTCATTCAGAAAATAAAAAAACAGTCCGAAGTGCGCTATCACCAAAAATATGGTGGGGTTGTTCACACGCCAATATCCACTCCCTGAGAAGAATAAAATTAATACACATATGAGCGCAAAGCCAGACGTTTTTGTAAACTGACGAAAAAAAAGATAAAATCCGGAAAGAAAGAGCATAAATGAAAAGAATATCCAAACAGAAAATGAGAGGGGGTAGGGAAGGATAAAAAAAAGATTGAATGGATGAAGGTTTCCCATACCTACGTCAAATAAAAAGGGGATTCCTGCAAATAAATGGGGATTAAAAAAGGGAACAATTCCACGAGCGAGCCATTTTCCTAAAAATATCTTTTCAGCGAGAAATAAAATAATGAGATCTGTGGAAAAGTTGAGATAAAAATAATAAAACACAGAGCAAATGAGAGAGAGAAGAAGAAATAGAACTCCCACCCGTTTTGTTTCAGTGCTCATTTCACCATTGCATTAAAATATATGATTTCCCATATTGCCTTCACACCATCTATCCATCCAATTTTTTTTCCGTCTTTATAAGTGCGTCCAGCATATGAAATGCCGACTTCGTATATTTTCACTTCTGGTATTTTTGCGATGCGCGCTGTGATTTCTGGTTCAAATCCAAATCGTTTGGTGATGAGTTGAGGGGCAAGAGAACGAATGAGATCGCCCTTAAATACTTTAAATCCTGTTTCCATATCGGTGAGGTTGAGATTGCTGAACATATTGGAAAACATGGTGAGAAACTTATTCATAATCGAGTGCCAAAAGTAGAGCACTCTGTGGGGCCTGTGCGAGATAAATCGAGAACCGTACACTACGTCGGCATCTTGTGTGACAAACGCCTCAAGGAGGGTGGGATAGTCATCGGGAGAATACTCCAAATCTGCATCCTGCACGAGTACAATATCTCCTGTGCTTTTCATGAAGCCGTCTTTAAGCGCGCTCCCTTTTCCTTCATTTTTCTTTTTTTCGATAAACTGAATTGAGGTGGTGTATTTTTTTAAACATTTCTTAATTTGTTCTGGAGTACCGTCCAAACTCCCATCATCAACAATGATAAGTTCACGTTTCATTCCAGAGGGGAGGGATGCGGATAACACCTTATCTATCGTATGGGAAATCAACGCTTGTTCGTTGTATACTGGTATCACAATGGAAAGCTTCATGCGATTTATTATACAGTTTGTGCCGCAAGTTCGCGACGGGTATCTCTTTCCAGGCTTTGCTCAGGCAAATTTTGACGGTGTACACTATCTTGAAATTGCTCTGCATGGGTATACAAATAACATGCGTTTTATGCCGCTGTACCCGCTTATCATTAGTTTCTTCTCAAAACTTTTTTTCTTCATTCCACCTCCATGGGTAGGCCTCATTCTTTCATATATTTTTTTTATCAGTTCATTTATTTATTTAATTAAACTATTCTCTTTAGATTTCACAAAAAAACAAACATATAACGCGTTATTATTTCTTCTTGTATTTCCTACTAGTTTCTTTTTCTGGACCGTGTATTCGGAAAGTTTATTTTTACTGCTCACCGTTTCTGCGATTTATTTTGCGCGCAACAAAAATTGGAAATTGGCAGCGTTTTGCGGTTTTCTCGCTTCACTAACACGAATTGTAGGATTTCTCATTATTATTCCACTTCTTTTTGAATATTATTCACACTACAAAAAAAAGTTAATTGCAGATGTGTACTATCTATTTTGTATTCCTCTTGGTACTGCTTTATATGCAGCATACAATTATTTCCGATGGGGGAATCCACTGCTTTTTATTCAGGCACATAGTCAGCTTTCAAATGGACGAAGTGCAACAGCACTTGTTTTTTTCCCTCAAACGCTTTGGAGGTATTTTAAAATATTGAGCACGGTTTCTATTTCATTATGGGAGTGGAAAATTGCACTTCTTGAGGTCGTGTCGTTTCTGTTTGCCTGTGCGGCAATATATCTTCTCTGGAAAATGAAAGTGAGAGTAAGTTATTTAGTTTATGCAATAACCACTCTTTTTGTGCCAGCTTCTTCGGGAACATTCACTGGTCTTCCTCGCTATATCATTGTCATATTTCCATTCTTTCTTCTGTTCGCCCATTTAAAGAATAAAGTTCTTATTTTTGGGTTATT
This sequence comes from uncultured Gammaproteobacteria bacterium, assembly GCA_964459595.1. Lineage (GTDB taxonomy): Bacteria > Patescibacteriota > Microgenomatia > UBA1406 > GWC2-37-13 > JAKBEU01. Next base: position 54,606 of record CAYWLV010000001.1, on the reverse strand, counting down.
ATTTTGCTCTCTTATTTTGCAGTTCTTATTATATGTATATTTCTCTCTCGGTTATTATGTAGCTTAAGCTCTGTCCAATCCTTCATCATCCCAGGCTAATGGGTCTTCCAAAGGTTCAATGTGTGTAGTGATGGTGGAGTTGGGGATCATTGTTCGAATTTTTTTCTCAACTGCTTCGGCAAGTGTATGTCCTTCTTGCACCGACCATGCTCCAGGGACGAGAACGTGAAAAGAAATAAAAATACGGCTTCCAGCTTGACGAGTTCTGAGACCGTGAAACTCGATTTTTTGTGTTTTGTACTCGGAAAATATGTGCTTTATGGATGTGATATATGTTTTGTCTATTGAACTATCCATAAACCCACCCAGAGATTTTTGAACAATAGAAAATCCTGCAGTGATTATATTTAGACCTACCACAATAGCAATGAGAGGATCTAACATATAGAGTTTTGTAGTGTAAACGATTACCAACCCCACTAATACGCCTGCTGTTGTGTATACGTCTGTAAGTAAGTGGTGTCCGTCGGCTTCAAGGGCTAGTGAGTGACGCTTTTTTCCATTTTTTATAAGTACCATACCCACAACTAGATTTATCCCCGATGCCACGATAGAAAAGAGGAGCCCCCACCCAGGAGCCTCCAATGGTGCAGGATTGAGAATGCGTTGTGTAGCCGTAAAGATTATTGCTGCAGCTGCGATAATGATAAAAAAGCCTTCGGCAATGCTTGATATATATTCTGCCTTGCTATGCCCATAGGGATGGGTTTCATCTGGCGGCTTCATGGATAATCGAATCATAAAAAATGTAATGGTGGCAGCGAGTAAATTGACAAAAGACTCCAAAGCATCTGAGAGAAGACTTACAGAATTTGTGAGAAAAAAGGCAAATAGTTTAAGAGTTATTGTGCACAGCGATGCTGCCACAGAAAGCATAGCTAATTTTGCCGATGAGAGCTTGGTCATATATTGTATAGTATATACTGTTAGTTAATTGTTTCTAGTTCCAAGTTTAATTTTATTCGTTATAAAGTATAAATTCATCTTATGAAACGCATTGGCATAATTGCTGGCTTTTTGATATTATTTGTCGGTATTATTGCAACGCTTATTAATCAGTTTAGCAAAAAGCCAGCAATTAAGATTATTAGGATTAGATGATTATTCTTTAAA
>CAYWLV010000001.1:9605-53423 GCA_964459595.1 uncultured Gammaproteobacteria bacterium | reverse complement strand
GCTTATTAATCAGTTTAGCTCACAGGCAAACTATCTTAAGGAGTTTGAAACAAATACTGCCCCAACATTAGGAGTTACTCAAAACGACGATATGAAAAAACAAAAGCTCACAATTAAAAAAACAAAAAAATATTCTGCACTTATGAAAACCACAGTAGGAGATATAAAAATTGAACTATTTGCAGACAAAACGCCAATCACCGTTAATAATTTTGTGACACTTTCAAAGAAAAAATTTTATGAAAATGTCATATTTCATAGAACCATAAAGGGATTTATGATTCAAGGTGGCGACCCTACTGGTACAGGGAGCGGGGGACCAGGATATAAATTTGATGATGAAGCTTTTGACGGAGAATACACGAGAGGTACGTTGGCCATGGCAAATGCAGGTCCAAATACAAATGGAAGTCAATTTTTTATCATGCATAAAGACGTTCCTCTTCCAAAAAACTATGTTATTTTTGGAAAGGTTACTAAAGGTCTAGAAACAGTTGACGCAATTGCAGAAGCTCCTACAAAACAAGAAGGTGAGGGCTCAAGCCCCGTCAATCCTGTAAAAATAGAGTCTGTAACTATTTCTGAAAAGTAATATAACTCTAAGCTATTACACATTAGTTTAGCTTTTAGCTTTAGGCTTTTATCTTTAAGCTTTCAGCTCATATCCTCTTGACAACTCTTCTTTTTTCCTCTATTCTGTACCTATACCAGGGGTAGGGGTATGCTCATCGCAATTTTTAATTATAAATTTTTAATTTTTAAAAATGGAGGAAGGCACCAAAGTATTAACTAACTACAAAAAGGCGAGGAGCTTGCTCGATAAAATAATCACTATGATGGAAAATGGAGAATACTGTATCGATATTATGCAACAAAACTTGGCGGTGATTGGTCTTCTTAAATCTGCACATCAACAATTGATGGAGTCTCACCTCAACAGTTGTTTTAAAAAAGCAATGGATACCAGTAATCAAAAAAGGAAAGAAGAAATGATTGAAGAGATTTTAAAGGTTAGTAATTTATTAAATAAATAATGAATACCAAAACAATCTCAATTAAAGGAATGCACTGCAGGTCGTGTGAAATTCTTATAGAGGAAAAACTAAAAGGTATTAAGGGAGTACAAACAGTTGATATAAGCCATCGTACGGGAGAAGCCACAATTCATTTTGAAGGAAAACATCTAAATCATGGGGATGTCGTCCACGCGGTTAAACAAGCAGGATATGAGTTGGGAGTAAATGAGAAACCGCCTATTTTTTCTCAAAATAAAGCGGATTATATGGAGCTTGGCATTGGGGTAGTTGTACTCAGTCTTTCTTATTTTATCCTAAAAGAGATTGGTCTGTTTGATTTAACCATTGCAACGACTAATAACTTTAGAAGCCTTCCCGTGGTATTGCTCGTCGGGCTTACCGCCGGCGTTTCCACTTGTATGGCGCTTGTTGGAGGGTTAGTCCTTGGAGTTGCAACGAGATTTGCCCAAGAAAAACCAGATGCCACAACAAAAGAGAAATTATTACCTCACCTGTATTTTAATCTGGGCCGGATTATCGCGTTTTTCTTTCTCGGAGGGGTAATTGGTTTGATAGGCTCGGTATTTCAACTCTCTGCATCTTTAATGGGGCTTTTTATTGTGATTGTAGGGCTTTCTATGTTATATCTAGGTCTTCAACTCACCGCTCTCTTCCCTCGACTTACCGGAAGCTCGCTTGTACTCCCTCCCTGGATTAGTAAAGCGCTAGGAATAACAAAGAAAACGAGTGAATCCTATTCACATACAGAAAGCATGTTCTTAGGTGCTCTCACCTTTTTTGTTCCGTGTGGATTTACTCAAGCAATTCAACTGTATGCAATGACCACCGGCTCATTCCTCACCGGAGGAGTAACTATGGCAGTATTTGCTGTCGGTACCGCGCCCGGCCTCTTGAGTTTGGGAGGATTAACCTCATTTATTAAAGGGAAGTCGTCCAGTCTTTTTTTCAAAGTGGTGGGACTCACTGTTATTGCGTTGGCATTTTTTAATATTTCAAATGGGCTCACCCTTGCAGGAATTAAAAAGCCTAGTCAGTCATCATCTGTAAAAACACAAGAGTCAGACCCACATGTAAAAATGGAGAACGGCATTCAGGTTGTTCACATGGAACAAAATGCACGAGGATATTATCCTGATGTCTTTACGGTAAAAAAAGATGTACCAGTAAAGTGGATTGTGAAATCTGTATATCCTTATTCATGTGCAAGTAGTCTTATGGTGCAAAAGCTTAATATTCGGACAAATCTTACAGAAAAAGAACAGATATTTGACTTTACCCCATCAGAGTCAGGTGAAATTCCTTTTAGTTGTAGCATGGGAATGTATAGTGGTGTTATAAATGTTCAATAACTATGACACAGATAAAAAAAACTCTCTCAATCAGCGGAATGCACTGCGCGTCATGTGCGTCAATCATAAAAAAAAGGATTGAAAAACTGGAAGGTATTGAATCTATTTCTGTGAACTACGCTTCAGAAAAAGCTACGGTATCATTTGACCCGCAAAAAACATCAATTCCTACGATGAATGGAGAAATTGATAAGCTTGGGTATTCTTTTATAGACAAGCCTTTTGCACCATCAGGAAACACTGCACAAGAAAATAAACTTATGGAATTGGCTCACCTTAAACGAAGTGTGTATATTGTTATCCCAATGGTGGTGACAAGCATTATAGTAATGGTGTGGGAAATGATAGGAATATCGGAAGTTGTAATGGAATTTTTTCATCATTTACTCCCTCTCTTTGCCACATACTCTCTCTTTGTTGTTGGACTACCTTATCTCAAAGGAATTGTGCGATTTGCTCGATATAAAGTTGCCAATATGGATACTCTTGTTGGTATAGGGACGTCTGTTGCATATATATATAGTTTTATCGTCACCGCATTTGAAGGTCCTCTTGCTCAAATAATAAATACCCAACAAAATTATTATGATGTGGTTATTGTAGTGATTGGCTTTATAACGCTTGGAAAATTTTTGGAAACAAGCTCAAAACTAAAAACAGGAGAAGCGATTGAAAAGCTCCTTGGGCTTCAGGCAAAAAAGGCATTGATTGTGCGGGACGGAAAAGAAATGGAAGTGGCAATTGAAGAGGTTCAAATACAGGATATCATGATAGTAAAGCCTGGTGCCAATATTCCTCTTGATGGCACTATTGTTGAAGGGAGTTCTTCAATTGATGAGTCGATGATTACGGGGGAGTCTATTCCTGTAGATAAAGGTCCAGGAGATACGGTAATTGGAGCGACACGGAATAAGCAGGGGTCTCTCCGTATTCAAGTAAAAAAGATTGGTGACCAAACAATGTTATCCCAAATTATAAAAATGGTTGAGTCAGCTCAAGGGAGTAAGGCGCCCATTGAGCGATTGGCAGACCAAGTATCTGCGATTTTTGTCCCAGTGGTCCTGGGAGTTGCTGTCATAGCACTTGCTCTATGGCTCATCAGTGGGTCTGTTACTTTGGGAATACTGAGCTTTGTAGGAATCCTTGTTATTGCGTGCCCCTGCGCAATGGGTCTGGCAACACCTACCGCTGTTATAGTTGGTGTGGGAAAAGCAGCACAAAATGGAATCCTGATTAAAAATGCAGAAAGTCTAGAAAAATGTAATGGGATTAATTTTGTAGTAATGGATAAAACAGGAACAATCACAAAAGGGATGCCCGAAGTGACTGACATTATTTCCTCGCAACCTATACTCCAAAACCTAGCTTCATTAGAAAATCTTTCTGAGCACCCACTTGCCCGAGCAGTCGTAGAAAAAGCCAAAAGTGAAGATATGAGTTTTCATAAAGTAACTAACTTTGCTGCTATTGAGGGAAAGGGCTTACAGGGAATTATTGAAGGAGTGGAGTATTTTGCGGGTAATCTTAAGCTTGCAGATGATTTACATCTGAGCGTTGATAATCAAATTGTCACATCTCTCACTTCAAGTGGAAAGACACCAATACTCTTTATGACAAAAAAACAAATTATCGGCTATATGGGGATTGCCGACACAATTAAAGATGAGGCAAAGGAGATGGTCATTGCTCTTCATAAGTTAGATATAAAGGTTGCCATGCTTACCGGAGACAATAAGCGAACTGCTCAGTATATTGCACAACAAGCTGGAATAGACCGGGTCATTGCAGAGGTGCTTCCCGCTGACAAGGCGAATGAAATTAAAAAATTACAAAATGAGGGGTACAAAGTAGCGATGGTGGGAGATGGAATAAATGATGCTCCAGCCCTTGTCACCGCAGATGTGGGAATTGCAATGGGGACAGGTACTGATGTTGCTATTGAATCGGCAGGAATGACGATTCTCGGGGGGAAGATTTCAAAAATTCCTCAAGCAATAAAGCTTGCTCGGACCACAATGAATATTATTAAACAAAATTTGTTTTGGGCATTTTTCTACAATATAGTAGGAATCCCTATTGCTGCAGGTGTTTTATATCCAGCATATGGGATATTGCTGAGCCCTGCTCTAGCAGGAGCCGCGATGGGATTAAGCAGCGTATCGGTAGTCCTTAACTCCCTCCGCCTCAAGACAAAGAAGGTATAAATACTTCATTATTTTAATATAATGAAGTATGTTAAAAGAAGTATACTGTTGTGTATGAATACAAAAAATAGGAATATTACGGTAACTCTTGAGTGTTTTGTAAAGAAAGGGGACAGGTATCTTATGTTGCATAGGAATCCAAATAGGCGGATTATGCCAAACATATGGATGGCTCCAGGAGGACATCGGGAGTTTAATGAGGGATTGTTTGAATGTGCAAGACGTGAAGTGAGAGAAGAGACGGGACTTGAGATAAAACATATTCGCATTATGGCCACGGGAAATGCTCATGTACAAGATATTGACCAGGAGTTTTACTTCCATATGCTTGTTGCCGATTATGAGAGTGGAGAACTTAAGACAGATGAAAAAGATGGAAGTTTTGAATGGCTCACAAAAGAAGAAATTCTCAAGCTCGATAATTTACTCCCCGAACTTACTCACATCTTGCCCCATGTATTTTCTGATAAACAGAACTGTATCTCATATACAGCAATATATGAAACTTCGAGCAAGATGACAGAGTTTAAAATTGAAGAATAAATAAAGTCTTTCTGTTTCTTGCACTCTCTCCCAAATACTTCATTTATTTAAATAAATGAAGTATTTTATTGGGTTTGTCTTAAGCGCGGTACCACTGATTTCCCCTGCGGACCTCCAAGATAAAGTAAGAAAGTCATATCGTCAATAGAGTAATCTCTGTAGAAATCTCTATTTATAATAAATGGACTATCTTTAGGTTTTATATATTCACAGTTATCTTTAATTGTTTTAAATGTAACAAAAACGGAGTTGGTGCTAGTTATTTCTATATTTGTTTTTACATTTGGACAAAGAGGCCCAGCAACAACTCCACTCACTGCATCAATACACCCACCGAGAAACTGGACAGCATTCCTATTAATAGGAAGGTTCATGAAAGACTTCCCGGTTAGAACGAACACTGTGTTTTCATCCCATGTTTCTGGTGTTAACTGACCAGTGTTATCGGCCATAATGCCTGTCTCTAATGCCGGGAGTACAACATTAAGCATTTGATAAAAATGACCATATTGATCTGCAGGACATTTATCAAAAAAATACGTTAAGTGGTGTGGCTGTTCTTCAGAATAACTCCAAAGTTTAGTCTTACTATAAATTGTTCTAAATTCTGAGCTTACCCGCTTCAATTTAATATTTTTGTCAACTAGAGGATACAATACTGTCTCAGGATAAGATATTTTATATGCCGCTTTGAGCTCCTCCATAAAGGCGATTACCTCAGGACTATTTTGATATCGCTCAGCACTTCTTTGTTGAAATGGATTGGGTGTTGGTGTTATAGGAGGCATTGTTTGTCCGATATATATATTCTTAACTGCTGTATCAGTAAGTGTATATTTTGCCCATTTTTTCCATTGTTTATACTTTGAATCTCCACATCCTGTAACCCTCATATCTCCATTACTAGTAAATGGTGATTTATTTTCAAACAGTAAAGTGGAAAAAGCATTAACAAGTGATTTATTTGGAATATATCGTATTGCATGAGGCATTGTGGCATTGGGTCCTAACCAAGATGCAACCACTAATGATAATTCCTTCCCATCGGTACTATAAAAAAAGGACATGGTTATCTTTGATTGATTCAACATAGAATTCCATGTGGTACTGTCTGCACCTTCAACTATTTCGTTAAAAATTAGACCAAATGGATCTCCTAATGGACCTACCATACATATGAGCGTTCCATTTTTTGCTTGTTCATAATCACGAAGATAATCTAAATCTCCAATGTAATTGAGATTATCAATATCTTGTCTTAGATATGATTTGATTTCTTCTATGTTCGGATTTAGTGTAAAAGGTGCAGGATTTTGTTTGGCTATAGCACTTCTTTCAATTATATATCTTCTCCAATACTCCATAATTTTTCCTGGGTCACTCGTTAAGTAGCCTGGTGTAGGGGTTGGAGTTGGATTTTCTCCCTGCAATCTCGGCGCTCTTGGCACAGCCGCCTTGCTTTGATACCCAGTTTTCGTCTGGAGGAACTGTTTGTTGATATAGGTAAGAAGAATAAAAAAGGTGAGGAAAAAAATAATGTACCCAGTTTTTTTACTAATACACAATTTATTATGTTTCATATATACAGAGTATCACAAATACGTATACTAGACAATAAACTCCCTTAAATTCTCATCATTGAGTACAACTGTTGTCGCTTGCCCAGAGACAATTTTATATGCTGTTTTACGCACAATGAGCTCTACCTGTCGTTCAAGACTTCGGATTCCTGGTTCAAATCCAAGTGGGCGCACCAGTTTATCCCATGTTGAATCATCTATCGTGAGTTGGTTTTGAGAGAGTCCTGCATCTGCGAGATATTTTGGAAACACAAATCGTTTGCCAATTTCTTTTTTTTCAAGATCGTTGTAGGAGGGCATTTGTACCACCTCAAGTCTATCAAGGACGGCCGTGGCTATTGTTGTGGTGTTGTTTGCTGTGGCCACAAAGAGCGCTTGCGACAGGTCAAATGGATAGTCGATAAAGTAATCTGTATAGGAGCTATTTTGCCCAGGGTCAAGCAACTCGATTAACACTCCCATGATTGAAGAGCGTGATTCGGGAGTGCAACGGTCTAGTTCATCGAGCAAAATGACAGGATTTTTTGTCCCCGCCTGTCGGAGCGCTCGCATTATCATACCTGGTTCTGCTTCTGGACTCGTTTTACTCTGTCCTCGCAAGTCTAGTGCCGATGAGAGACCTCCAAACGGAATTCGTACCATCTTTCGACCAAGTGCCTCTGCAATACTTTTTGCAAATGTTGTTTTTCCTGTTCCAGCCAACCCCACAAAAAAGAGATTGGGTGCGTGAAACTTGATTGATGTGGCACTTTTCCGTTGCATAATTAACACTGAAAGATACTCGAGTACCAGATTTTTTACCTTTTCGAGACCATAGTGGTTTTTGTCGAGATACTCTTTTGCTTTACTTATATCAAGAGTGTCTGGTGAAGTTGTTTCCCAAGGGAGATGTGTAATCCAATCGATGTATTTTGCAGTGATATCTATTTGTCCCATACTTCCCCCAAACTTAAGCGAAAGACTTATTCTATCTATTTGCTGGAGGGCCTTTTCGTGCAAGTTAGCAGGCAAAGTTGCAGATTGCAACTGAACTCTAAGTTTGTCAACTTCTGACAAGCTAAGAGGGGTGCTTGTTTGATTAGCACTCGAAGTATCCACTTGACAAAATATAAATATTTGGTTATAAATAGCTGTACAAATTTCATTTTATAAATTATTTGACTCAATGTCTATGACAAAAACAAGTGGGCAATCAATCAAACCCTTGTTCGATTACGTTCTTATAAAACCAGTGGTTGCAGAAACCAAAACTGCATCCGGTATTTATCTTCCTGAGACAGCACAAAAAAAATCTGAGCTCGGTGAAGTGATGGCGGTAGGGCCTGGAGTGGGCAATGAAGATGGACGCGTTAACACCATGATTCTCAAAGTTGGACAGAAGGTGATGTATAAAAAATGGGGCGGAAATGAAATAAAAGTGGGAAATGAAGAATGGATGCTTATGGAACAGAAAGATGTTATGGCGATAGTTGAATAAGTTATAAAGTTATAAAGTTCATAAAGTAAAAATATGGCAAAAAAAGTAATCTACGGGACAGATGCCCGAAACAAACTCTTATCAGGCGTGAATCAACTTGCTGATGCTGTTGCAACAACTCTTGGTCCAAAAGGACGAAATGTTGCGATTGATAAAAAGTGGGGTGCTCCAAATGTGATACACGATGGAGTGACCGTTGCAAAGGAAATTGAACTTCCTGACTCATTTGAAAATATGGGAGCTCAGCTCGTAAAAGAAGCGGCTTCAAAAACAGCAGATATTGCAGGTGATGGTACCACCACAGCAACTGTACTTGCACGATCAATTGTTGTTGAAGGGTTGAAGATGATCACAGCAGGCGCAAATCCAATGATTATGCGACGTGGACTGGAAAAAGCTGGGTCTCAGATTGTGGAAGAGCTCAAAGGACTATCAAAAAAGATCTCACTGAACGATGCCGCAAGCGTTGCTACTATTTCGGCAGCAAGTGAAGAGTTGGGAGAGCTTATTGCAGAAGCGTTGAAAAAAGTGGGTGGCAAAGATGGAGTAGTTACTGTTGAAGAAGGAAAGGGGCTTAATACATTTGTCGATCACAAAGAAGGAATGCAGTTTGATAAGGGATTTGCATCACAATACTTTGCAACCAATACAGATAAAATGATTGCAGAGATTGCAGAACCATACATCCTCATTACAGATAAAAAGATTTCAGCCATCGCAGACCTTCTTCCTTTCTTGGAAAAGTTTGTAAAGGTTTCCAAAAATCTCGTTATCATCGCAGATGATATAGATGGAGAGGCTCTTGCAACTCTTGTTGTGAACAAATTAAGAGGAACATTTAATGCTCTTGTTGTGAAAGCTCCTGGATTTGGAGATAGACGCAAAGAGATGCTTCAAGATATCGCAATCCTCACAGGAGGTACTGTTATCTCAGAAGAACTGGGAAAAAAGCTTGACTCAGTAGAAGTTGAAGACTGTGGACGTGCCGACAAGGTGAGCTCAGACAAAGAAAACACCAGCATCATCGGAGGACGAGGTGATAAAAAGGCAATTCTTGCTCGAGTTGCTCAAATCAAAACACAGATTGCAGAGTCTACATCAGATTTTGATAAAGAGAAACTCCAAGAACGACTTGCGAAACTTTCAGGAGGAGTAGCTGTAATCAATGTGGGAGCCGCAACAGAGGTGGAACTTAAAGACAAAAAGGAACGCGTTATAGATGCAGTAGCCGCCACTAAGGCAGCGCTAGAAGAAGGAATCGTTCCTGGAGGAGCCGTTGCACTTCTTAATATTGCACAGCACTTAAGTAGTAAGACATTTGAAAAGAGTGGTGCAAATAAGGATGAGCTTATTGGATACGAAATTGTACGCAGTGCAATTGAGGAGCCGTTTAAGATGCTCATGAAAAATGCAGGACTCAATTCAGGTGAACTTATTGCAAAGGCTCGCACGGTAAGTGCCAAAGGGTTTGGATTTGATGTGTTGAAAACGGAGTCTGTTGAATCTGCCGAACCTATCGATATGATAAAGGCAGGTATCATCGACCCACTCAAGGTGGTACGAACAGCAGTGCAAAATGCAATTTCCGTTGCAACAATGATCCTCACTACAGAAGCACTCATTAGTGATATCCCAGAAGAAAAGAAAACACCAGCAGCTCCAGACATGGGAGGCATGGGCGGAATGGGAATGGGAGGATATTAAGAAGCAGGGATTAGTGGCTAGGGACTAGTTGACTAGTTATTAAGACCAACAAAGGCCCCGTCAGAAATGGCGGGGTTTTTGTATAATAGTGTTATGAAACTAGTTGACAAAAATATTACTATTGACGAGTTAAGAAAACTTTCAGTACGTATGTTTGGAGGATTGGTAAAAGCCGTAATAGACATAGATAAGAAGGTTATGGTGGTTGATGCTGCTATGCATGCAGATGAAGAACTATTCTTACTGAATACTGGATCAAGACAAGATGATTTGTGGGGCATAAATCTATACCCAGAGATTGAAGGAGATGATTTCATCGAGTTTGATTCCATGATTAATGTCCGCCCTCGCCTAAATAATTTTTCTCGCACTATAGAGAACAAAGACCTGCAACAAAAAATACGCTCAATAGTTGCTGCACTAGTATCAAAATGAATATATTCCATACAGAACTTAAGGATAGGTGGAATACCCTTTCAATCTTTGTACAGATGGCTAATATAGGTGCTGAAGTGGGAAGGACAAATAGGTGGAAAAAGAAGGGCAATAAAGAAATGTACTTAAATGCTTTTTATAGAGCACTTGAGCTTATTGATTTTTCAGTAGGCGACCCAAAAAATAGCTCATCGCTCAAAGAAATACTGCGTATGAGGGAGCTTCTTGTCGATGATGTTATCGGAGAAAATATATACCACTCAACTGCAGCGCTTTGGGAAAAATATTTTCTTGCCTTCAATTGTGCAGCAAGAAAGGCTTAATCCTTTCCCGCAATCCATAAAAAGGGAAGAAGGAGTAGGTCTATAAAACAAGAAATTACTTCTGTTGTAATACCTGCCACATCTTCCACTGTTTCTTTCATAGCACTTATGGGGTAACTCCTAAATTATATTTTTTGTTCTCAGACAAAATTCTGAGTCCCCAATCTCCATTCCAGTCACTTTTTTCCATTATAAAACAACTCGTTGGGTTTTGCTCAATCATCAGCCGTTCGAAATCACTCACAGAATAATAGTAGTGAGTTGGCATATCTGCATAATAGGCCATGGATGGGTGATCTCCCCACCACGTTGTTGTGTTAATTACTAAGTCCATTGACTTTAATGTGGCATAAGAGGAGCGCGTTGTTTCACTCACCAAAACTGAAATTTGAGAACAGTGAACTTTGTTTGCGTCTTGAGCGATAGCCTGATGCGCTTCCCACTGCGAGTAGTTGGTTGTCGTATACGAGTTGATAGGAGTAATTGTTTTAAAAAAATAAAAAAGAATAGCACAGGCAACAACAAATCGCATCCAGTCTCGAGGTATAAAGCGAATCAAATAGACAGATAAAAATGCAAATTGGGGGATGACTGGATAAATATACCAGGCTATCTTTGTTTTAGTAAGATTTAAAAAGAGGAACCAGGGAATAAAAATGACGGCAAAAAAAGCTTCTTTTCTTTTTTGAATAAAAAATTCATAAGCAAGGACCAACGTTGAAAGAATAGAAGGGATAAGTAGCCATTTAAATTGCTCCACAATAATATCGATATAAAATGTTCTCTGCCCAAAATGTTGTTCAATCGATGCAGTCACACGCTTAAAATGACTGTCAATAATATGATATTGAATAAATGAGTCTCTATACTGATAAAACATCCAAATAAACCAAAGAGACGCAATGGCACATTGGAATAAAATGGTTTGAATAAAATGCCTATATTCATGTTTGTATTTCTTTTTTTTATAAATTAAAAACTCCAGAGTTTCAAATAAAAATACCATTGCCACAGGGAAAAACCCAAGAAGCGATTTGCTTAATACAGCAATGAGTAAAAAGATAGACCCCGTATATTTCTGTTTGTAAAATAAGATGTATCCCATCCATCCAATTAATAAAAAAACGTCAACGCTGAGTACCTGTGTCCGTTGCAAAAACGGAGCCATGTAGGAGGTAATCACTATGCTCACTAAGGACACAAGAACACTCCCAAAAAAATGGTAGGTAAATACATAAAAAAGACCTAAGGCAATACCGCTCATGAGTACAGAAATAATTCTCATAGAAATCTCAGGTTGTACCGCGGGAATAAGAGTGGCTAGGCCATATACTAAAGGGGGAAGGGGCGGTTTATCTAACCATGCTTTTCCTTGCCAGAGTGGGACAAAATAGGATTTTTCCCGAATCATCTCTCTCCCGACTTGAGCATAAATCCCTTCATCCCAATCAAAAAAAGGTTGTGGGTCAGAGATAACTTTGAATAGGTGAATACATAAAAAAAGGAAAATAAGAATAAAAACTGGTATATGTTTTCTCATAATAAAATAATGAGGGGAGCAAAAAGTAATAGAAGATACCGGGGGAAAATGGGAACATAAAATACAAATAGGTTATACAAAATGAAAAACCAAATAAGCAGGTGAGTTTTGTTATTTTTTATCCAATGAATCTTAAGCTTATATAGGCCCACCAAATAAATAAGTGGCCAAAGAAGATTCCACTCCGAATATGCAGAAACGGTTCTCGCTGAGTCCCAGAACTTCCAAGACCCCGTAAATATAAGTCGAAGGTAGTTACCCGCAAACTCAACAAAGGGTATATGAGCATTTCCATAATACATTACGATATATTTTTGTAAACCTAAAAATGTTCGAAGAGTTCCTCCCTGCATAAAATATGAATAGTAGGTAAAACAAAAAGTTATTGCCCCAGCAACAAGAATTATCCATAATTTTTTCTTCTTGTTCCAAAAAATAATGAAAAGCCAAATACCAAACAATATTAGAAATGGGAGAAGTGTTTTTGTAGAAAGAAGCATACCAAAGAAAACTCCTGCCAAAACATAAAACAATACTTTTTTCTTTTCTCTCCCCATTAACATCATATGAATACAGAGAAGAAAGAAAAAAAGCTGATAGAGCTCAAGCTGTGGCCCATGGATTATCTGATCAGTAAACAGAGGGAATACACTCATAACAAAAAGTGTTGCTCCCGCCTTAAGTAAAGAACCAAATATTTGATATGAAATAACCCCTGAGAGAAGAAGGATTACAAACGCTAGTACAATACCCACAGTATGTTCGTTTCCAAACTTTCCTATTGAAAGCCCAATAAGATATTTTGCAAGAGGAGGATGCTCTGGATTGAGTAAGCTCGGATTTGCCCCATTAATATATTTATATCCAACGTAACTATACAGGAAACTATCAGAGACTCCCTTGTTTTGTATGTCTCTGATAATTTTTAATTTTAAATTTTTAATTTTTAAAGTATCGACCGTTTCATCTTCATAATTGCTCCACCCGGTAAAACCGTTTTCAATGGCCCATTCATCGAGAACTTTTATTTCAGAAATATTTTGTGATTGTTGCCATTGTGATTCGCTGTATATTTTTTCCGCCTGGATAGGGTCAAATTGCTTAAAGAGTAAAGGGGAGTTGGTGAAGATTGTGTACATGAAGTAAACAATTCCAAAAAAACCCATGATGATTCCTAGTATTGTTTTCTTCTTCGCATTGTCATTCCTTATTTCCTTTAACATCCGGGTGGTCAATATAATATGATAACGGCATCTGTGCTTCAAATGCCTCTCTAAAAACAGGTGCTTGAAATACAAAGTAAGTTCGCAGTTCATATCCAGCCGAAAGGATTAAAAATAAAAACACCACAATAAGTAGTGCGTTTTGCTTCCACCGAAATGTGTGTGCTAAATGATAGATGATGTGCCCGATTGCTTGAGTGACAAAAAATATCACAGCCGGCAAGCAAGTGATCGTTCTGAGCATATTTGGGTTTTCCCATGGATAAGTAAACAGGGTAGGGAACAATGCAAGAAAAAAATAGGAAAGATAGAGAGTGTTCATGCTGTTACCTAGGGAAAGCGTTGCTGCGCTAATTCCGATAAGAAGGAGTACTGAAATAAGCGGATTGAGGGCTGCCTTATGAGGATAATTGTGTCTGCCGTTTACATCCCCCTTCACAGAAAACATGAGTGCTGTCGAGGCAAGATTTGACCCAAAAAACTGAACTTTTTTTTCGAAGCTCAGTTCATTGTTGGTTGGATACGCAAGTTGAGAAATTCGTACATCAGAATGCTGCGAGAGATACACGGTGAGAGGTGTGATAATAATAAGAAATGGAATGATAAACCGCAAAAGCGTATGGACTGCATGACGTGTGAAAAAAGCAAAGTCGCTCCGCTTAGTTTTTTCGCTAAGAATTGAGAATCCAATCATGATGAGTGGAACAATCACAAATATACGACCAGGCTGATAAGAGTTATATGCCAAACCCGCAAACACTCCAGACAATAGTATCCACAGATGATGTTTCCTCTCAAAAAAATAGAGGAGGAAAAGTATACTCGTTAGCTCGAGAAACAACAAAAAAGTTGCTTCAAAACCAAACCGAGCAAAGTTAAAATACCACCGTGTAGTGATAAACAAAAACGTCCCAATGATTGGGAGAATTAGCTGTAAAAAAGGCGAATGAGAAAAAGTGCTTTTTTGTATACTTTTTTTTAAGACAAAGTAAAAAATAATGACCGATGCCAAACCAAAAAGGGCAGATGGAAGGCGGAGTGCAAATGTTGAAATTCCAAAGATTTTGAGAGAAAAAAGGAGAATATAAAAATAGAGAGTTGCGTGCCCCGTTGCAAAAGAGCTGTAAGGAGTATAGGGCACATTGAAGAGCGATAAGGCCAGCTTTGCAAACTCAATTTCATCAAATGTAGTTGTGCTTGGGACGCTATTGAAACGAAAAAAGATAACAAAACAACCCAAGAGAATGAGAATGAGGAGGACTATGTGCTTGTTAAATTTTGTATGATCGGGTAAGGTCATAATATTTTATCTTTGCAATATCCTGCAGCGTCTCCCAGGTGTCGGTGAGAAAGTTCACATTTTTTGTTTCTACATGTTTCCATACCACGGGAATCTCAGTAATAGAGTACCCCAGTTTTGTAGCTAAAAATAAAAATTCAAGATCAAATCCAGCAGAAACTGACGACCCTTCCACCATTTGTGTATTCTTAAATACAATGAGTGAATCAATTATTTTTTTTGCTGCGCTTGTTTTAAAGGCTTTAAAGCCACACTGTGTATCCTTAATTTTTTTGAGTCCGATTATGAAGTTGCGGATAAAGATAAATCCCACAGCCATAATTTTTCGACTGAGTGGAGCACCAGCTCGTTGACCACTGCGTGAACCAATGATAATATCCGTGTCTTTTTCAATCTCAACAATCATCTTTTCAATTTCCTCAATGGGAGTAGCAAGATCTATGTCTGTAAAAAGTACATAGTCGCTTTTCGCATGTTGAATAGCTGATATGAGTGTTTGAGCCTTTCCTTTGTGTTCGTTTTCAAGCAATCGAAACAGGGGATAGTTGGTGAGATATTCATTTTTAATGAGTTTTTTTGTGTTATCAGTTGAGCCATCATCGGAGATAATAACTTCCGTGATTGCGCCGACATGATGTACATAATTACCAATTTTGTCGAGTACTCCTTTTTGAATATTGAGCTCTTCGTTGTAACAGGGAATAATGAGTGAGATTGTGTGCATATTAGTTGTGGACAAGCTTATAAACTTGAACGCCGTCGGTATTCCACATTGTATCAATTCTGGCAGTTCCAAACATTTGAATATTCCAAGAATGAGTGGTGAGTATATTGCATGGTTCTTTGTCACATAACACATAGAGAGTGGTAGCCACTTCACTACTTGAGCCATCTACGACATTCCCCCCATTTATTTCGATGTAATACTGATAGCAGTCACGGGAGGTAAAGTCGGTTGGATAGGTGGCGAGGTTTATTCGCTCACCCTGCGCTGCAGCTGCAATTTGTGCACCAATACGCTCTGGAAGTGCATTTTGGCGATTCGGTGCACTCCACAAAAATGTATATGAACTGCTTTGAATTACGCAAAATATTCCAATTAACACAATTGCAATGCCCCTATACCATCCTTTTTTTTCAAGAATACTATCTAAGAACACCGCCAATAAAAAATAAAAAGATAGGTAGAGTGTGTGAAAATAGTGGGGGATAGACTGAGCATTCACACGGCTTAACCCGATGAGCAGACTTACAAAGGTGATCAGTTGAAGAGTGATAAACTGGTTTTTCTTTTGTTTATTATAGACAAATACCCATCCCACTAACAGTGCCATACCACACCAAGCCACAAGTGGAGGCACCGTCACATGTAGTCCAAAACGCACAACAGCAGTAATAACATCTGCCAGTCGAGAAAAAAATGGGCCAGATGACACAAGATTTTGCTGGGTAAATAAAGAAACAAGATTGTGTATATTGAGAAAGTTATGTCGGAGTTCAAATACAGCAAATGGGGTAAGGGTAATTAAAAACCCCAGAAGCGATATGGCTGGAACAACCCATGCTTCTCCAGTTCGTGAGCGATAGAGGTGATAGATAAAATATATTCCAATAGGAAGCGCAAGTAGCGCTCCCAAATGGTGAAGTTGAAATGTAAGACCAAATACAATGCCAAAAACAAGCATCATCCAACGAGATGTGTTTTTTTGAAGGGAATGATAAAAGAGGATGAGAGTGATAAAGGAAAAATAAGGGAGTGGATTTGGATTCCATGAAAAACGACCTATATCTACACAGAGAGCAGATACAGAAATAAACAAAATGGTGAGAGTAAGAGCTTCTTTTGAAATGTGTTTTTCAAGGAGTTTGTAGATTAGATAGACGCCACCCATACTGATAAGCGCCACTCCAACTGCCAATCCGACAGGATTTTGTTGAAATATCCACAAAAAAGGAGCAATTAAGTAGTAGTAAAATGGACCTAAAAATACTTCGCCGATCGATGAAGGAGGACCAATAAGCGGAAATTTCTGAAGGGTGACAATTCGGCGCACTATCACCGCATCTCGCCCTTGATCTGCAAGAAACATGAAAAAGTCCTGTATACGATACAAGCGCAAAAACAATCCGACTAGTATAATAAGTAGTATGTTGCGACGCATATTCCCTTATTGTACCTTACTTTTGATTGTTTTAACAAGCACGATTCTTGCCTGGATGCCCTTTATTTTGAGAGGTGAATTCCAAACCATTTATAAGCATTTTGATGGTCCACTTTATATTATTGTGGCAAAAACAGGATACAATCCTGCAGCCACCCAGCTACTTGATCGTGAGGCATCGCTCCCACATAATCCGATATATTTCGCTGCGCACCTACCTCTGTATCCTTTATTTATCTATCTCGGTTCGTTCGTGGTTGGATTTTTAAAATCAATGCTTGGAATTGCAATTGTAAGCACCGTTTTCCTTGCATGGCTTTTTTATTATATGTTGAAAAAATGTGAGCTCACAAAACACCCGCTCCTTCTTACTTCTGTCTTCTTACTTCTTCCGCGATTTCTCGTCGTCAGAAGTGTTGGTGCTCCCGAACCGCTGTTTATGCTCTGCATCCTGGGTTCTTTATTCTTTTTTGAAAAGAAAAACTATTTGCTTGCCGGACTGTTGGGAGGATTGGCCACCATGACTAAAACCCCCGGAATTCTTCTGTTCCCAGCATATATATTGGTCTTTTTGGAATCTTACCTAAAGCCGCGTGGAGTCATCTCGACGAAAGACGGGAACCAGTTTCATCGCCCTCATTTTTCTTCATTTCTCGCTTTATTACTTATTCCATTTGCCCTCATATTAATATTTAGTATTTATTATGTTCAATATGGCGACTTCTTTGCCTATTTCCATACAGGAGGCACGGTGCCGATGCCATATCCCTATGCAGTGTTTCACGCGTCAGCAAAATGGGTAGGGACAGCATGGCTTGAAGATGTTCTTTTTTATTTTGCTTTGTATATTGGAGCTAGTGTGGTACTTTGGAATTCTAAACTCCGCAGCTTCTTTTATTTTGCAGCCCTTTTTACTGGATCCATTCTCTTTGTCCAACACCGGGACATAAGTCGCTATAGTTTGCCATTGTGGCCGCTTGCTGTTGTAGCGTTTGAACAGGTACTCACCTCAAAAAAAGCAGTTTTTGTGGGGGGTATTCTTCTCATTGGAATATATATGTATACATGGAATTTTCTTGGCGCAAATGTAATGCCGATATCCGAATGGCTTCCATTTTTGTAAATTATGACTTGACATAATACTTCGGTTACCGTACAATATAGCTATGGACGATATTCGCATCGAATTTCTCTTTACCCTTTACTTTATTGGACGTAAAGTGAAGAGTCACTACAAACAGGAAAATAAAGATCTCATGCTCACGGCCGCAATTCTTCACGTCCTTCAAAATAGAGAATATACTCTCTCAGAACTAGCAAAACAATTACACTCTAAATTATCATCACTTTCTGAAAAAATAACTTCTCTCCAAGAGGAAGGGCTCATTCAAAAAACGGGTAAACATGAAGACGAGAGGGAACAATTCCTCACGCTCACCGATTCTGGGAAAAAGCACATTAAAAAAACACTTGGCATCATGAAACTGCACTGCATTGAGTTTACAAAAGAACTCACCCAAGAAGAATTAATACAAATTACACCACTATTGAAAAAGCTGTCAATTTGATAGTACAATAATATGATGAAATCAGTGCTCTCATTTATAAAAACTCGTTGGTATATCTTAGTTATTTTTGTTGTGGGAGCTGGACTCTATTTTAATCAACAAAGAGTTGCACAGGCAAAAATCGAGAAGGAAAGCACCTATGTTGTCGATAGACAAGATATGAAGGAAGTGCTGTCACTCGCTGGTGAAATTGGTGCTGATGAGCATGTGGTACTTCGGTTTCAAACTTCAGGTAGACTTGCATGGGTGGGAGTAAAAGAAGGAGATTTAGTAAAGAAATATCAAACTCTCGCTTCTCTTGATCAACGAGAACTCAAAAAAAATCTACAAAAAAAGCTGCTTA
This sequence comes from uncultured Gammaproteobacteria bacterium, assembly GCA_964459595.1. Lineage (GTDB taxonomy): Bacteria > Patescibacteriota > Microgenomatia > UBA1406 > GWC2-37-13 > JAKBEU01. The sequence goes on along the minus strand of CAYWLV010000001.1, from coordinate 34,635 downwards.
CCTATGGACAAACCCGAAACTCGTTTGATCAAACGGGAAGTGACAATCAACGCATAGGCGACCAACCAACTACTGATTGGGGGCTCGGTGACAAAATGAAACGACTTGTGGAGTCGGCTCAATATGGGCTTGACTCATCTGTTTTAGATGTGGAGCTTTCCAGTATCTCGCTTGAATACAGTACATTATTTACTCCTATTGAAGGAGTAGTCACCCGCATCGACTCAAAATTTCCAGGAGTCAATATCACAGCGGCTCAGGCAGAATTTGAGGTTATTAATCCAAAAACGCTGTTTTTTTCTTTTACAGCAGATCAAACAGAGGTTACGAAACTACGTGATGGCTCGTTTGGAGAGGTTAGTTTAGATTCGTTTCCGGATGCTCCTCTCAAGGGCTCACTGTATTACATTTCCTATACTCCAAAATCGGGGGAAACAGGCACGGTATATGAGGGACGTATCCGCATCCCAGAGTCTGCAGCAGCTCAGTACAGATACGGTATGACCGGAGATGCATCTTTCACTTTGAGTGAAAAGAAAAATGTTATAGTGGTGCAAGACAAACTTATAAAGACCGAGGGGGATAAAAAATTTGTATGGAAGAAAGTGAATAATGATCAAATAAAAACCTATATAAAAACAGGCTTAGAAACCGATGGGCTTGTTGAAATTCTCTCGGGAGTTGAAGAAAAAGATGTAATTTTGAATGTCGTGAAATAGTATGATAACGCTCCAAAACGTGAATAAGTCGTATAAGCTGGATGACGATGTGGTGTTCACGGCTCTTAAAGATATTTCACTTGAAATAAAGCAGGGTGAGTTTACCTCAATAATTGGGCCATCAGGGAGTGGTAAAAGTACACTCATGCACATCATTGGACTTCTTGATCTACCCACCCATGGTTCAATTTTTATTGATGGAAGAGACATCTCGAAGTTAAACGATAACGAACTATCATCGCTTCGAAATACCTTTGTGGGATTCGTGTTTCAACAATTCAACTTAATCAACAAACTTACGGTACTTGAAAATATTCTCATTCCGACTATCTATACTCGTACGAAACTTGCATATGACCCAGTGGAAAAAGCACGGTATCTCCTCAAACGATTTGGACTAGAAACAAAAGAAAAATCATTTCCCAATAAAATTTCAGGGGGACAACAGCAACGTGTGGCAATTGCTCGGTCTCTCATTATGAGTCCTCAGCTCATATTAGCCGATGAGCCCACTGGCAACCTCGATTCAAAGTCGGGTGCCGAAATACTTAAATTGCTGCATGAACTGCATGAGAATGAAAAAATCACTGTAGTAATTGTGACGCATGATCCAAAAGTAGCTGACCAGACAAATAGAAAAATTGTTATTAAAGATGGAGAAATACAATGAATCATTTAATCTTTGTCGTAAAATCGGCATTTGAAGACTTTTCTCGTAATAAAGGGCGTACCTTTCTCACCTCATTGGGAATTGTGATTGGGGTTCTCTCTGTAGTCATCCTTATTGCTTTTGGCTTGGGATTGAAAAAATATATTGATGATCAGTTTCAAAGCTTGGGGTCAAATATTATTCGTATCGTGCCGGGCCAAATTCTGAAAGGTGGGAGTTTTAGCTCGACAGGTGCTATGAGCTCCATACGCTTTGACTCGCGCGATATTCTTAAACTTGAACGGGCAAAAAGCGCTCTTAACATTGTCCCTATCGTAACACGCTCTATCTCTGTTTCTATGGGAAAGGGTACTGAATTTGGTACGCTCTATGCGAGCACTTCTGACATTTTCTTAGCTCTCAACCTCAAACCAACATTTGGTGATATCTATACAAAAACAGACGTAGAAAAAAGAGCAAAAATTGCAGTGATTGGACCAAAAATTGCAGCAAAGCTTTTTGGAACAGCGGATGCAGCTCTTGGACGAGACATAAAAATAGATAATCAAAATTTTAAGGTGCACGGTGTACTCGAAAGCAAAGGGGGAGGAGGATTTGGTGGTCCAGATCTTGATTCGTTTATCTATATGCCTCACACCACAGCACAGGTTTTCAACCCAGATAAAAAATTTCAAGCAATTATCGTCAAATCAAGCCCCGAAGTAAGTATTGCATCGGCAAAAGACGAACTAAAAACGATCCTTCTCAGACGATATAAAGAAGATGATTTTTCTGTAATAGATCAGGCTGAGTTATTGGGTGCCATTCAAGGTATTTTCACCATGCTTAATAGTGTACTGGTTGCTATCGCAGCAGTTTCACTTGTAGTTGGGGGAATTGGCATTATGAATATTATGTATGTCACAGTGACCGAGCGAATTAAGGAGATTGGTATTCGTCGAGCACTGGGAGCAAGAACCTCGGATATTTTATTGCAGTTTTTGGTAGAATCTGTTGCTCTTTCTATCCTTGGTGGACTGATGGGATTGGGACTAGCCTATCTTATTGTGTTTTTCATCCAAAATATATTTCCCGCATATATCGATTTGAATTCTGTAGTATTAGCTCTTGGTGTTTCAACAATAATAGGAGTAGTATTTGGGGTGTTTCCTGCAAAAAAAGCTGCAGATCTTTCGCCAATTGATGCGATACGGAATGAATAAAAAAACACTAATTTCTTTGCTTCGTTTCTATTTCTCATTTTCAGTGAACCGCGAGTAACACAGGAGTCCAATGTCAACCTCAGAACAGAAACTCCGCAATTGTGAAAGTAATAGATTATTTAATAATAAAAATAAAAGATAATTTGAGCGGAGCGGAGTGTTCTTGAGGGTATGATCGGACCTCGCACTGGATTTTCGGTTCGCCGTACCCGAAAGAATACGATGCGGAGCGATTTTATTTTGTATGCAGTTTTACAAACTCCATAAACTTCTTTTTAAAGTTTTCCTCACTATATTGTTCCGCCTCTTTTCTCGCATTTTTCCTCATCTCCTCATATTCTTCGGTTGAGAGTGACTTCATTATATTAATATAATGAAGTAGTGAGTCTGCATTGAGTTCGGTAAAAAGATACCCATTCTTTCCATTGTTAACGGTCTCCTGCAGACCACCTGATGCAAATGCTATTACTGGCACCCCGTATCCCATTGCCTCAACGGGAGCAATACCAAACTCCTCATCTACGGCTGCAAAGACAAATGCCTTCGCACCTTGTAATTCTGTCTGTAACAATTTATCTGACAGATTACCAAGAAAATGAACTGTTGGACCGGCGAGCGATTTAAGAAATGCTTCATCACGTCCAACTCCCACAATATGGAGCTCAAACTTATCTTTGTTTGCCGCTTCAATCAAAATGTCTACATGTTTCGCTCGAGCAAGGCGTGAAACCGTAATAAAATAGGGTTGAGGGTTTAGGGTATAGGGTTTAGTATTTTCTGGGATACTTACTGGAGGATAGATAACTGTTGATTCACGTCTATAAAACTTCTCAATCCGTTTTTGCGTTTCAATCGAGTTTGCGATCAAATACTGTGGTCTTTGAGATGCTGTAAAATCCCACATGCGCAGGAAATGATTTACTATCAAGCCGTAGATTTTAATTGGCCAATATTTTTGCCACTCGATTGCTGTCTGATACCCATAGAGATAGCGGGGAGGATGATGAATATAGGAAATATGAATAGTAGGTTTTTTAGTAATTACTCCCTTACACATCCATGATCCAGTAGAGGAGATAACTAAATCAAAGTCACTCAAATCAAGGGCTTCCCATATAAGGGGAGTAAGAAATCGAAATGGCGAATAGAGGCGGTTGATAAACGGAATCTTTCCAAACCAGGTGAGGCGTACATCCCAGCTTTTTACGAGGTTTTTGTGTTCTCCTAATGTACGCGCATCAAATGTTGTGGTGTAAACAGGTGCATCGGGAAAAAGGCTTTTGATACTCACAAGTACCCGTTCTGCACCGCCAAACTCTCTGAGTTGGTCATGTACGATGGCAACTTTCATAAAATGAATCTAAAAAGTTCGTAACGTTTATAAAGTTATACAGTCGATAAAGATTGACTGCATAGATTATAATTGATGTATGAATTTAATTCATGCTGCTATTTTAGGGGTAATCGAGGGGCTTACCGAGTTTCTTCCTATCTCCTCAACTGCTCATATGATTTTGGGTGCACGTATCATGGGTCTCCAGCAGACTGAGTTTCTCAAGTTTTTTGAAGTGTTTATCCAACTTGGTGCAATTCTTGCGGTCGTATTTTTGTATTTTAAACAGTTTTTTAATAAATCAATTATTAAACAGCTTTTGTGCTCTTTTGTCCCCACAGCTAGTGTGGGTTTTGCACTATATAAAATAATTAAAACAATTTTTTTTGAATCAAATGTATTAATCTCATGGAGTCTTATTCTTATTGGTATCGTCTTTATCGTTGTGGAACGCATGAAACTAAAGGAAACCAAATCGATAGCTCAGATGTCTCTTGCCACTGCTGTCGTGATTGGACTTGCTCAGTCGCTTGCTGTTGTTCCGGGCGTTTCCCGTGCAGGAATTGTGATAATTGCCATGATGCTCCTTGGATTTAAGCGCGATGAAAGTGCACAATATTCATTTATGTTGGCACTCCCCACACTCGCCGCTGCAGCACTTCTGGATGTTGTTAAAATGCGAAATACACATCTTACTTTCAGTGAAATAGAAATGATTGCGCTTGGTGCAGGTGTTGCATTTTTTGTGGCGTATGCGAGTATGAAGTGGTTCGTCGAGTTTCTCAAACATAAAAAGCTTACTTCCTTTGGAGTGTATAGAATTGTGATTGGCTTGCTAGCCCTTGTAGCTTAATTGGATAGAGCAGCGGCTTCCGAAGCCACTGGTTGTGGGTTCAAGTCCCGCCAAGGGCACAAAAAGTGTGGACCTAGCCGGAATTGAACCGGCGACTCGTCAATGCGAATGACGCGGTATACCACTTAACTATAGGCCCTCCATATACATGTTGCTGTGGATCAGGATGGAGTCGAACCATCGTCTATACTTTATAAGAGTATCGTTCTAACCGTTGAACTACAGATCCAGTTTGCTTGTTCTATTCTGATTCTGATAGTATATCAAATACTTATCCTGTTATTTTGGAAAAAAATTGGTACAATTACTGCATCGCTGAGGTAGCCAAGGTGGTCACGGCGGAGGTCTGAAAAACCCCAGATGCGTGTTCGATTCACGCCCTCAGCACTTCGACTCGCATAAGCTTCCCAATACTACTCATCCTCTTACAGGAGATTGTTTTGTTCTATTACTTTACTTGCTAGTGGCTTTTCATTGTATGAGATGCTGTTTATTTGTTCAGAGAGAGGGAACATCTCCATCTCCTTATCGTTGTATGGTTGCAGTAATGCATGTAGCTTTTCAATATCAACCAAGTCATGATTTAACCATACATCTTCATCTTCCTTTTTGAGAATCACTGGTAATCTATCATGAATTGGCCGCATAAGTGTGTTTGCTGAAGTGGTTATCAAAGAATATGATTGTACGGTGTTACCGGTCTTTGGATCTTTAGTTTCTGTATATACTCCTGCAAAGGTAAAATATGTTTTGTTTTTCAGGTGAAAATAGTATGGGTGTTTTCCTAATATATCTCTTTTCCATTCATAAAACCCAGTAGCGGGAACGAGACATCGTTGAGATTGGATATATCTATGAGCCCATCCTTTTGAGGCTATCGTGTCTTCTCGTATGTTTATCATCCCTTTTTGCTTTTCCTCTTTTTCTTCCCAAAAGGGAATGAGTCCCCATTTCATAAACTCCATAGAGTTGGGACTATGAGCCACAATAACAGGCATGATCATGCCAGGTGCAACATTGTAGTTAGTTTTTGCTGGCAACTTATTTGCAATCTTAAATCTCGTATAGAATCCTTCATCAAATTCTAGTGAATAGCGTCCACACATATGAATGATTATACAATTTCTTAAAAAGCTCTTGACAAAAAAATAGGTAAAGAGATATACTGGTGTACAAATGTACACCTATGGATACACGATTAAATAAAGTAAAAAAATTTTATCACAAACACAGACGAATGCCGTCCTTTCGTGAGATGAAAGATTTGTTTGAGCTAAAATCTATCAACTCTATCACAAAGATAGTTCAAAAGTGGACAGAGGAGAAGCTTGTTGAAATGAGCGATAAAAAACTCATTCCTGCACAGCAATTTTTTTCATTACCTCTTCTTGGATCCATAAAAGCAGGACCACCCAGCATGGAGGACTCTTATGAAACAGAGTCGGTCTCACTTGATCATTATCTTGTGGGAAACCCAGGGTTCACCTATTTATTACGGGTTTCAGGTGACAGCATGATGAACGCCGGTATTCATGATGGAGATCTTGTGATTATAGACAAAAAACGAGAACACAGAAATGGGGATATTGTTGCAGCACATATTGATGGGCAGTGGACACTCAAATATATTGAACAGAAGGATTCTCAAGTGAGACTGTTAGCGGCAAATCCTAAGTACAGTCCCATTGTTCCTGAACAGTCATTAAGTATTGGGGGAGTCGTGGTGAGTGTTATCAGACAATACTACAAATAATATGCAAGAACAGATAAATGAAAAAGTGAGCATCATCACAAAATATGACCGCACAAATGGATCAATAATTCCGTTAAAAATGCGATGGCAAGGTCGAGATTACACGATGAAATCGGTATCATATCACCATAAGATGATGGAGGGGAAAAAGCTTCTACATATATTTCATGTAACAGATGAAGTGTCAGATTTTAAACTCCGACTTGATACCGAAACACTTCACTGGACCTTAGAGGAGGTATATGATGCAACTTCACCTTAATCATAATAAACCACTAGTGATGCATATAGACCTAAATAGCTGCTTTGCTACGGTCACTCAACAGGCATTTCCACACCTTCGGGGCAAACCTCTCGTGATGGCCGCATACAACTCACCTCGGGGCTGTGTTCTTGCCCCCTCCATTGAAGCAAAACGACTTGGGATCAAAACAGGAATGCGTGTAATGGAGGCAAAGCTTATTTGTAAAGATGTTATCGTGAGAACCACCGATACAGCCCTCGTCCGAGATGTTCATGTGAGGCTTAAGAAAATATGCAGAGACTATTCTGTATCGGTCACTCCCAAATCTATCGATGAGGTGGTGATGGATTTTAATCCTATGGAGAAAAGTCTCAAACGACCCCTCATAGAAATTGCACAGGAAATAAAGGATCGACTCAGAAAAGAAATAGGGGAGTGGATTTCCTCTTCTGTTGGAATTGGAACAAATCGATTTCTTGCAAAAACAGGGGCATCTCTCCATAAGCCAGATGGGTTGGATGTCATTACCCATGAAAACCTCAGAGACATCTACTCTGGTATGAAGCTTACCGATTTATGTGGAATCAGCACTCGATTTGAAGCTCGGCTAAATGTGCATGGCATCTTCACTCCACTTCAATTTCTTGATGCTTCTCCAACCCTACTGAAATATCAGGTTTTCCAAAGCATATGTGGATACTATTGGTATAAACGTCTTCGGGGATGGGAAGTGGATGATATCGACTTTGAACGTAAAAGCTATGGACAAGACTATGCTCTTGGCAAACACACTGCAGATCCTCAAGAACTTTCAAAAATCATCATGAAGCTCTGTGAAAAGATGGGAAGAAGGCTCAGAAATAGCGGGAACTCAGCGCAGGGAATTCACGTGGCAGTGGTGTACAAAGACTATACATTTTGGCACAGAGGAAGACAGATGAATGAAGAGATGTACTCAACGAGCGAGCTCTATAGGAGCGCTCAACTTATCTTCAATCAGCAGCCAGAAAAGAAAATGGTGGCAAAAATATCTGTCAGTTGCTATGGCTTGTCTCCTTCAAGCAAGTCTCAAATGAGTTTGTTTGAACAAGATACGAGCAAATCGAGGAAAGTCTCCGATGCTCTAGACAAGATTAATAATAGATATGGAGAGTTTGTGATTACCCCAGCTTTGATGTTGGGAATGGATAATACTATTGTAGATAGAATCGCATTTGGAGGAGTAAAAGAACTGGAAGATATTTATACGAGCTAAATCAAAAAGAAATTAACTTCTCCACAATTCTCCGTATAGGGAAATTGATATTATCTAAGATTAACCAGTTCTTTTATGTTGTATCAAGAGACGTTAGCGTCATGGAGAGTAAAAACTCTCTCACCAATTTAGATTATATTGACAATCTAATAATAACAAAGAGCATTAAAATCTTCAACCTGTATTAATCAGATAACAGTTTTTATAGATAAATGTCAATACCGAGCATTGAGTTTACATCAATATCGCTTAATTTCAAAAGGAAATAGAGAATGTTCCTTAAATAGATTGCATTGCTAATCGATTAATTTTCGACGTGAAATAGGCTCGATGGTGTCAAACTCCATACTTTTTACTGACCTATAAACACGAAAGTAACTTATCTTTAAGACAATAGCAACCGATGAGGTTGCCAAGATGGCTACTTTGTACAGTTGAGGCTCAAGATCACCTATGATATACTTTCTTCATTAGATTGCGGTGGTAGTTCAACGGTAGAATGTTTCCTTGCCAAGGAAAAGGTTGCCGGTTCAAATCCGGTCCACCGCTCACTTTATGAAACTACTTTGCCTAAACGTCGCACTTTTTGAAACAAATAATTCTCTCCTTTCGAAATTTCTTACTGAGCAAAATGCTCAATTTGTTTGTCTTCAAGAAGTAACAAAAGCATTAGATTCAACAGTAAAAAAGGAGTTCATTTCCAAAACCACCATAGACTCTGCTACTCCAAATCTCACGCATTCTTTTTTTGGGCCCAATTCTATAATGGGCAACTTTGAACAAAAAAATTTCCATGGTAAAGAGCTTTATACGTGTGAATTTGGAGGGTTGATGGAATTTGGGAACTACACAAAATCTCAATATCACTTTACGAAAGCTCAAAATGTATTTGTCCAAAACTGCTTCACGTATAGTGAGGATAAATCAAACTGGCCTGATGAAGATTATCGTTCTGTCTCCGTTGTTGACTTTGACGTTGAAGGAAAAAAACTGAGAATTCTTAATTATCATGGCGTTTGGACTAGAAATAAAATGGGGAATGATATGTCACTTAAAGCAAACAAGATGATCAAAGATCTCGCTCTCAACGCAGAAGGGGAAGTGATAATTTGTGGCGATTTTAACCTATTTCCAGACACTCAATCAATGAAGGTGTTTGAAAATTATTTTGAAAGTCTCGTTGATACTTATAATGTGAGAACTACGCGACCGATAACAAACGAACTTCATAATGAGCGAAGAAATGTTGTTGATTATATTTTGATAAGTAAGGGAATACATGTTTACGATTTTAAAGTTATAAACTCTGATATATCAGATCACCTCCCTCTCTTTCTTGATTTCGAATTGAAATAATGAGCTTTTCGGTTCACGTTTACTCTTTTTATCTATAAAATACAGATATGTCAGAAGTTCTTATTCCTCAGAGTGAGGTAAAAGCAAGCCCGAAACAAAAGAATCCCATTCAGGAAGCAGCACTTGCATCTCCTATTGAGCCACGAGGCTATTCTGTAATGAAAGAAGCTCCTCAAGATATTCATAACTCAACTCTCACTACCACTCCTCTCATACAAGAAAATTTACAGTCAACAGAAACAATAAGCCAAAAGCCTTTCTACACCTCAACGTTTACTCATGATATTTCAGACTCCCTCTCCCGGATCGGAATACGAGTTGATTATGTAAACCCAACCCCACTTGGTGAAGGTGCAAATCATTTGGTGTATTCATACCTTCTTCCGCAAGAAAAACCGCGCGTAATCAAAATTGCAAAAACAAAGTCTGTTACTACTCTTACACATGGCGGATCACAGGGAGAAAAAGAAGGAATAGAACTTGCGAAAAAAACATTTTTGAACTACGCTGCGGATACAGAAGTAAAGAATGATCCAAAAAAGCAAGACAAATATGTGGTAATACAAGAAGCAGTAAAAGGAAAGCCTATATCAAATAAGACTATTTTGAATAGTGTTCAAATGAAAGAACAGCTTACAGAAATAGTACAGCTCAATAGAAAGCTTTATAAAGAAAAGGGTATGTGTCTGGACTTTATTGGTATGGGAGGATTTAAGGGTTGGTTTAAAAAACAATTTAAAAAGCTTTTTTTCAAAAATAGTGAATTTGAAGTATCAAATATTATTGAAAATGAGGAGGGAAAATTAAAAATTATTGATTTCGAATACTTTGACTTAAACTCAACTGTAAGTCTCAAAAAGCGAATGATAAATACGATAGGAATGGAAGTAAATAGATTTTTTATGAAACATTACTTCCATCTTGATATCAAAAAAGGGTAGATTAGTCTCCCATCATCCCTAATATTTCTTCAAACGCTTCTTTATCTGAGGGATATGTGAGAATGTTTAAAACATTATCTTCGCTCATAAACTGTGCGTCGCACATTTCCCAATCATGATTTTTTGGATCACCAGATACGTATTCCATCAAATAGTAATACACCGTTTTGTCTATTTGCATCTCATTCCATTCATATGAATAGGAAACTTTAATTGGAGTTGGGTTAACAATTCGTGCCTTTACTCCACCCTCTTCCTCCACCTCGCGAAGAGCAGCCTCTTCCATTTTTTCGTCTGCATGAATATCGCCAATAAGACCTTTAGGAAAAACCCACCCCTTATGCTGTGAGTGTTGTGTCACTAACCATTGAACTTGGAATTTGGAATTTGGATCTTCGAATTTTTTGTATACTATGCCCCCCGCTGATGTTTCTTTTTTGATTTTCATGTAATTATTATACAAATATATCCATTCCAGTATAAAGGTGCACCAATCTATCCACACCCATTCCAACACCCGCATAGTTACTACTTTTCATATTTTCTAAACACAAAAGAAATTCTTCATCGACTGGTATAGATGTTTGTTTACTTTGCTTTTCAAATACCCCTCGAACAGCAGCTACATCAGTGTTTTCTGTATTTCCGTTTGCAAGTTCAATTCCGTGAATGTATAACTCAAATCGCTCTGCAAAGTGTGGTGAAATCTTTTGTGGTTTACAAAGAGGTGAAATTTTCGATGGAAAATCAACGAGGAAAAATGGTCTGAGAGAAAATTGTGACTCAATTTTATTGACAAATATTTGGTCATACAGCTCCTCCCAACTTGCTCCCTGTACAGAGTATCCAAGCTTTTGGGCTACGGTTCGCATTAAATCTTTTTGTTCGATAAGTGTAGACAGTTCAACTCCCACATGCTCTTTAAATAAAGTGTTGAGCGAGAGTCGAGGAAATGACCTAGATGTAAGCATAATTTTATTTCCCATTTTGGTGTTTATCAAGGGTATCAAGTCTTCGATATCAGCCATAATATCTGTATATACTGCACCTTTCCGATACCACTCAAGCATCAAAAACTCTCTCATGTGCAGGGGACCAGGTTGCTCGTAATTACGAAATGATTTTGAAATCGCAAAACAGTTTCCCATACCTTGAGCTAATAGTTTTTTCATCCCTCGCTCGGGAGATAAAGGGAGATACAAATTTGATGTAATAAAGGGACGTAAATTGGGCTCTGCTGGAAGAGTTGGTGAAAGCAATTCTGGAATTACTTCATGAAACTGCTGATTATAAAAAAACTCACGGATTATTTTTATTATGTGTTCTCGAAAATACTGTTTCTCCATTTGAATATATTATTTGTATTTATATTTATTTGTTTATTTGTTCAATTATCTCCCGTATCCCACACATAAACTCAGTCTGACTACATCCAAGACATGGCCCTCCAATGCGACTCTCAAGAGAAGAAAATAAATCGTCTATCGGGTCTGTTATTTTACCCAGTGGGCGATAGCCCTCGCAACATCCATAGATAACACCACTTGAAGCGAGTGCTATTTGATAGCAACCCAAGTCTTTTGGAGGAAAGACTGTTTTTGTTTGCATAAGATGAATTAGCTCTTTCTTTGAGATATAGTCAAATCCCGTCACTTCTCCTTGAATATTTGAAATAGGGTGATGTGTCAAATATGCGGGAGGTTTGCGAGGGTGATAGGTGACTGTAATTTCTCCAAACTCTTTCTTGAGAAATGCTTCGAAAGCATCGATTTGAGAGAGATTTTGTTTGGTAACAATACTAAATATCTCCGTATGGAATTTAAGTGATTGTGCCTTCTTCAGGAAAGAGAAGCTTTTTTGAAAATTTCCCGCTCCCCGATTTACATCGTGATATTCTTCGAGTCCGTCTATCGATACTATAAGCGAGTTAAGATTTGGATCTTTAATTTCCAAAAGATTATCTATTGTTCCGTTGGTTATTGTCTGAATAAAAATTCCTCGCTTGGTAAGTGTATTTATCAAATGAGGAAAAAAGGGGAGGGCAAACACTTCTCCGCCACAAAACGTTATTATCTTCACTTCATATGCCTTGCTATAACGATCCACAAACTCAATGATTTGCTCCTCCGAAAGAATGGGATCCGTTTTTCGCGTATAACAGATTTTGCATTTTAAATTACACTTTTCGAGAGGATTAATATACAAGTGGTGAAGTACCTGCGAGAGATGCTGTTTCATACTTATTTTTTCAGCTCACCTTTGAGCCAATCGTAGTAAGGTTTGTTTATCATTTCTGTTGGAATTGCCATGATACAAGGACAGTCATATGTGTGTAATGTATTTACCTCTTCCTCAAGTTCTTTGAATAACTCCTTTGAAGTTTTTGCGATAAGTACAGCTTCATGACCCTCCTCTAGTGATTCTGATTTAGGTGGCCAAAAATACAAAGAGTTCATTTCCGGATATATATTGATACAAGCGCATAAACGCTTTGATAATAACTGGGTGCCTATAGACTTTGCTTGTTCGGTCGATTTACACGGTATATATACTAGGATAATATCTGTCATGTGTATATTATACAGGGCGTACTATACTGTATATATGACAGTTACCTGTATAATCCCGTTTCGTAATGAAAAATATCGGATTGGAGGAGTTCTTGATGCACTTCTCAAGGTAAAAAATATCTCACAAATTATCTGTGTGGATGGTGCATCCACAGATGGTGGCTCTAAATTTATTAGCACCCACTACCCACAGGTTGAATTAATTACTCTTCATACTAATGTAGGAAAAACAGGTACTGTACAAGCGGGTATAGCTGCGGCAAAGGGAGAGTATATTTTATTTTTTGATGCTGATTTAAGTGGCGTCGCCCCACGAGAGGTAGACACGGTCCTTGAGGCAGTGCTCGATGATACATCGATTGATATGGTGGTATTTAGCAGAAAAACACCCCGTCTTATAACTAAACTAAATCGATTTGATTTAATCTATACCGGAGAACGCATTCTTAAAAAAAAGGATATAGAGGTTATATTAGAAAAGGGAGTTTCTCTGTTTCAATTGGAAATCGCTATCAACACCTACATGATGAGAAATCATAAAAAAATATTTTATTTCTCTGCCTCCCATACAAACCTGGCAAAAACAGGGAAGCTTGGATTTATAGAGGGGGTCATAGAAGATATTAAAATGTTCTGGCAGGTATGTTCATTTGATCCTTGGAATTATTTTGCTCAAACACTTTTTTTCTGTAAAGATGAACTGCCACCATCCCATTCCTTGTAAAATTGCTGTAAGTAGACTTCCATAAATGTGTGTCTCACTTTTGCTATCTTTTTTGCTGTATTTGTATTCATTAACTCTTTCAATAAGAGAAGCTTTTCGTAAAAGTGATTGATAGTGGGGGAGGGGGATTTTGTGTATTTAACTGCCGATACTTTCTGTCGTGGTTTAATTTCTGGATTATAGAGCGCACGACCTACATGCCCCCCATAGCTAAATGCCCGCGCAATACCGATTGCCCCAATCGCATCAAGCCTGTCTGCATCTTGAACTATTTTTCCTTCAAGAGGAAGAGATATTTTTTTATTTTTTAGATGGCTCGTATAGGAGTAATTTTCAATAATGCTAAGAATGGAGTCTATCTGTTTTGTATTATGCACTACGCTTGTTAAAAACTCTCGCACAATGGTTAGTCCTGCCTTTTCATCTCCACCATTTAACTTTCTATCTGCAATATCATGAAGGAGTGCTGCCATTTCCACAATAAACATATCTCCTCCCTCATGAATCGCAAGTTTTTTTGCCATATTCCATACCCGAAAAATATGCCACCAATCATGCCCCGAACCCTCTCCAGACAAACGTTTTTTTACATACTGAACTGTTTGGTTTATTATCATTGTCTTATCCATTGAAAGAAAGTATACAAAATTATCACTTAAAGTACTGTTCTGATTATTCGAATAATCAGAATCTATAGTTATCTGATAATGTAATATTCTTATTTATTTGATAAATTGGGATAAATCACAATCAATTGTGATTGGATGTTTCATAAAGTAAAATATACTCTGAGCTAGAGGCTCAATGCTAAAAGTTGAAAGCTTAAAGCTCAAAGGTTGGAACTATGTGTGGCGCGTTGGCGAAGTGGAAACGCGGGAGTCTGCAAAACTTCTATTGCGCCAGTCCGATTCTGGCACGCGCCTCCAAGGAACTATGTGGTATACTGGATGAGTGAGTGAGCAAATTAAAAGACATCCAAATACGAAATGCAGAGTATGTAAAAAAGCTTTATACAGAAGACCTTTTGAACTTATTAAGAATGAAGGTAGAGTGTACTGCAGCTCTAAATGCTATGGTTTAATTTTGAGAAAAGAAAAACCTTGCTCTATATGTGGAAAGCTTATACTTTCAGGGCTGAATAAGAAAACATGTAGCCGAGAATGTTCAAATAAGCAACGGACAGGTATAAAATATAATAGTTTCCGATTAAAAGACAAGGTTAAAAACTATCAATCTCTAAAGCTGAGATTAATGAGTCAACGAGGAAAACAATGTGAAAAATGTGGTTATAAGAAATTTGAAATTTTACAGGTTCATCATATAGATAGGGATAGAAATCATAATGAGTTGGATAATTTAGAACTTATTTGCCCAAACTGTCATTATGAAGAACATTTACTAAAGAATAGTTGGTTAAACCGTGTTCAGGAGGGTGGGCAGGACGGTAATGCGCAAGTCTTGAAAACTTGTGAGCGCAAGCTCTAACAGGTTCGACCCCTGTACCCTCCGCCATTTGGATTTTGCTATACTTCATCTTATGAATATTCCCGTCTATGTGAGCACCTCAACAGCGCTGAAAGGCATTCGATGTATCCGCGCGGCCAGAGATATCAAATCAGGAGAACTCATCGAATCATGTCCAATAATTCTTCTCCCCACAGATGAATTTGAATTCTATAATAAAACCATTCTTACTAATTATGACTACGACTGGGATGAACACAATGGAGCGTTTGTGCTCGGTTACTGTGTTCTCACCAATCATTCATTTAGTGCGAATGCAATCTACAAAAGCAACTTTGAGAAAAAAACGATGGATTACTATGCAGTGAAAGATATAAAAAAGGATGAAGAGATATATATCAACTACAATGGTAAGCCAAATGACACAACTCCACTTGAGCATAAAGACCATATTGACTTCAAGCTATAAAGCTGAAAACTGTTTTATTGCTTGGTATATAGCAGGATGTCCAAATCTCCCGAGCTGCGCTAACATCTGAAACCTACCTCCAGGTTCACGTGAAGCATCAACTCCTCCAAATTCACGAGTAATAGGACATGTAGATTGTGCAAGTTTTGCATCTTCTTTTTGATAAAATCCAAATAACTGAGGCTCAGCTTCATCGGCCCACCAGTCGATGATTTTTGGAGCTTGCAAGACATATGAAATACATTGATGTCCTCGTTGTCTGCGTGCTTCTGATTCAATTGTCTTAATCGTTCCATCTGGCATATGATATACATTATTCAATTCAAAGCCTCGTCTTGCAGCTCGAGCTTGCGCAAGTGTAGCAAGAAATGCGTCTCTTCCGGCAAATAATAAAGCTTTATCAATTTGCCTTTCAGGACGTTCAATAAACTGTTGAACCTTATGCTTTCCCACTTGACTTACCATCATAGAGTGTGCGGTTCGCTCAAGCACATCAAACTGATTTTTTATATCATTTGGCTCAAGAGCACCATAATGATTTTCAAAACCAGTTCCTGCATCTTTATAAATTGAAGTCCTTCTGGTTATTTGAAATCGGTTTTGAGGTGCAATTTGTCCTTTATCAAGAAGTGTGGGTATAAAGTCTGGAGTAACTTTTGGAACAAAAAGAGAAAGTGGAGCACCATTTGAAGTATCAAATGCAACCCATTTACACCGAGCAATTTTTTCTCTTATCAATCGTTCTGCATTAGTTTCTCGTACCTGTTCAATCAATTCTACTCCTACCATATTATCGAAATAATACGCTTGAGCAATACAATCACCAATACATCATAGAACTGTATATTAAGAGGTTCGTTCGCGATCGATAAGCTGACGAAGATACACAGACTTGGGGATTTTATTTTTCTTAGATACCTTTTCCAAAAAGTGATTCATTTCTGTTGTGATAAAAAAGGTAAATCTATGTTCACTCGTACCTTTCACATAGTTGAGAAAATCATCAATAATATCTGTGATAGTATCAAGCGAATATTTTGAGCAGATCATTTTTTCATCATTATATCCTGATAGGAGAGTGGGAGGGTTGTTAGTATATAGCACGAGAACAGGTTTATTTAGATTGAGAGCGAGCGATATCTCAAACCCAACACTAATTGAGGGAAACGATGTCTCTACCACCATACATTGTGCATCCATAATCCACTTCTTAAGAGTGGTATGAAATTTTTCTCGTGCTGCTTCGCTTTGCATTGAAATCTTATTTTCTGAAGCATTCATAATATGTTCAGCGGTAACAGTGTTTCCGTCCCCCCGTAGAAGCGAAATTATTTTTTCATAATTTGCTAAATACTTATCTTTTCCCACGATAGAGCCAGTGAAATAGATTCTCATAGCAGTACGGACAGTATACTCCTTGCAAAAAGAATATTCATATAGTACTATTTTAGTATGAGTATATTGAGATCCATTCAACCCTTATCTTCTTCGCGCTCCCGAAGTTTGTGTCTTTGTTGACCCTTCGCCCAACCTTCATATATTTTCATTGTATTTTAAATTTTTTCATATTTCATATGTCTGAAAAACCTTCAAATATTCTATCTATTGTTGCCCATCCTGACGATGAAGCGTGGAAAAATGCTGGATACTTAGCCCAACTAGCTCATAATTCAGAAATAGATTCATTGGTAATGACAGATGCCAATGCTCAAGGAATAGGTGGAACACGGTTGCAAGAACAAGTAAATATGATGAGGATATTGGGAATGAATAACTTATACCCCGTTGGGGCAGAAAAGGGGTTTAAAGATGGAGAATTGTCCAACTCAATGCACCCGGCTCTAGTACAGGCAATCATTGGTATTTTAGATGAAGCAGTAAGAAGAAAAAAACCGTATACAAAAATTGTGACTATCGGAGTTTATTCTGGACATGGAGATCACTTCGCTGTAGATAATGCTGCCCAGCACGCTTTTAGGGAGAGACAAGAAATCGAGCAATTCGTTCAAGCAGAAATGAGCCCAGATGAATATCCATTATGGCCTGATGATTATTTCGTTGCAGTCCCTCGCCCAAATATAAGTGATTGTGTTCCAATTGATATTGAGTCAACTCGTCCACAAAAGATAGCAGCTATTCGCGCACATGTATCTCAACTCGATGGGCCAGGTGGAGGACAAAGGCATATAGAGAGGGTTTTATCAACAAAACCAATTGAGTATTACCGTATTATTAATCGTACATAATAAATTTTATTTCTTCCCCTGAAGATACATAAACATGAGAAGGATAACAAATGCAGAGAAAAGGAACGGCGAGTTGATACCCATTGCTCCAAAGAGCCAACCGCCGAGTACTGGCCCAATAATGCGCCCAAAGCTCCCTGCAGACTGCAAGAATCCCAAAGTCTCTCCATACTCTTCCTTTGCGACGCTCTCGCTCGCCAAAGCTTGAATTGCGGGATTTGCCATACTGTTTCCTAACACGAGAAATGTTTGAGTTGCCATCAGATACCATGGATTCGGAACAAATGGAATAAGAACAAATCCAAGCCCAAACAGAAGGGTTGAATAGTTGAGAAGTGAGTGTTCTTTAAATCTCTTCACGAGAAAGGGGAGTAGTTTGAGTTGAGCAAATACAGCCACAATCCCAACGAAAGCAAACACATATCCATTTTGCTCTGGACCAAAATGAAATCGTTTTTGCGTCCATAGAGCAAATGTTCCTTGCATCATTGAGAATGCAGTGTTTATCATAAAAAAAGTGATGATCAGATATTGGATATTTGAAGCGCTGGCCACTTTCCAAAAAGCTTGAAAGGTAACTTTCGCTTTTGGATCTTTCTCTCGCTCACTGCTTGATACGGTTTCAGGAAGAGCAAACAAGGTAAGAAATACTGTGAAAAGGGATATAACCATAGCAAAATACCCAGGAT
This sequence comes from uncultured Gammaproteobacteria bacterium, assembly GCA_964459595.1. Lineage (GTDB taxonomy): Bacteria > Patescibacteriota > Microgenomatia > UBA1406 > GWC2-37-13 > JAKBEU01. The sequence continues at coordinate 16,147 of CAYWLV010000001.1, read as the reverse complement.
AACTATAGTTGTATTTTGCTAAGAATCCTCCAATGGCTGGACCAAATATAAACCCTAGGCCAAACGCAGCCCCAATAATTCCCATCCCTTTTGCTCTATTTTCTTTTGTGGTGACATCGGCAATATATGCTTGTGCAATCGAAATATTTCCTCCCGTGATTCCGTCGATAATGCGAGCCAAAAAAAGGAGCGGAAGATTATTTGCTAATCCTAAAATAAGATATCCTATGGCGCTCCCTAGCTGAGAAATGGCTAAAAGCTTTTTTCTTCCATATCGATCAGAAAGCCTTCCCAAAAGTGGGCCAGCTATGAGCTGAAAAAGGGAGTAGGTAGCACCTAATATTCCAATAGTGAAGGGTGTAGCTGAATACTTTTCTGCAATATAGGGGAGCAAAGGAAGCACTATTCCAAAGCCGAGTAAATCGACAAATACGATAAGAAAGATCGTGAGAAGTGATTTATTATTTTTCATACTATATTATACGGTAACCGAAGTATTATGTCAATTTGATTATTTATGTAGCTGCTCTATAGTCTGTATCATCGTTTCAGGAGTAAAAAGTCCTGGGCGGATTCGAGACAAATAAAACAGAGTATCTTTGCTTTGCATCACTCCAGATATCACAGACACAGCAGTAGTATATCCTGCCTTTTTTACCGACTCTACATTCTTACTATTAAAAGCGCCGTAAGGATAGGCAAATGTTTTTATTTTTATATGAAATCTCTCTTCAAAAAGCCGCTTACTTTCTGTTATTTGTTTTTCGGCATAGAGATCTGGGGCTTGTTTCAGATATACATGATCCAAGGTATGCGACCCAATTTCCACCAGATCGCTCTCTGAGAGTTCCTGAATTTGCTTCTCAGATAAAAACCCGCTTCTACCGATATAATCGTATATCACGTAGACAGTGGCGCGCATATGATATTTCTTAAGAAGTGGAAAAACTACTGTGTAAAAGTCTTCATATCCGTCATCAAACGTGAGAATAGCACTATGAGTGGAATAGGAAACTGAATCATTCAAAATAGAAGGTACATCCCGAACAAAATATGTTTCATACTGCGCTTGTTTGAGTGCCTGCAGATGTTTCTCAAATAAAGAAGGAGCTATGTTCAGCTGTCTGCGAATCAAATCGCCATCATCCTTAACATATTCAACATAGTGGTACATGATGATGGGAATTTTTAGCTGTACTCCGGCAGTCCCACCACTTTTTTTCGGGGGGAGAAAGACCTCATTTTCGTAGTACGGAGCAACAATTGTATCCTTTTTCTGCAGCTGCTTTAAAAGTGCGCTCGTTTTTTGCTTTTCACTGAAGAGTGCAATAGACATGAATACAAATAAAGCACAAAGCGCCCACACAAATTGTTTATATTTTTGAAGTTTCGAGCGCATATTCAGCATGAACTTATTTGTCCCATCCTTTTGGATGTACGGTATACCACTTTACAAGCGAATGTACACTATCCGCAACTGTCCGATGGGGTGCCCAGTTAAGGAGTGCTTTGGCTTTTGAAATGTCTGCTATTTTTTTTGCATCATCTCCCTCTCGAGGAGTTGCTGCGCCAACAGTAAATGCAGCGCCTGTGATTTCCTTCACCTTACTGATTATTTCAAGCACTGAGTTGCCTGATCCTGTTCCCAAATTGATGATTGTGCTTTCCTTACCCGACATCAAATATTCAAGCGCCTTGAGATGTGCCTCATTTAAATCAACAACATTAACATAATCACGTATAGGAGTTTTGTCTGGAGTATCCACATGTGGACAGGTGAGATTGAAGGGTTCAATATTGAGCGCTCCTCGAACTGCATTTTGCATGAGAAGTGAAGAGGGTTTTTTTGAGTCGCCAATCAAACCATCATCGGTGGCACCGCACACATTGAAGTAACGAAGTATCACATAGTTGAGACCCTTAAGCTCAGCATACCACTTTATAAGTTCCTCCACCATCTGTTTCGATGCGCCATATGGCTGGGAAGGGGCAAGTGGATGTTTTTCATCGATTGGCATATATTGTGCTTCTCCATATACTGCACAGGTTGAGGAAAATACGAGTTTTTTTACCCCATGATCAGTCATTGCTTTTAATAGACTATTGGTGCCACCCACGTTATTCTCAAAATATTTATATGGGTTTTTTACCGACTCATCAACCAAACAGGAAGCAGCATAATGCACAACCATATCAATATGTTTTTCTTTATCAAAAACAGCTGCGCACTGTTTAAGATCTGTTTCGTAGATCGTGAGCATTGACTGCCCAAATTTTTTCTGAAGTTCTTCAAGAGGTTTTCGATACCCAGTAGTGAAGTTGTCTACTGCAATCACTTTGTATCCTTGCTGTAAAAAAACATACGTTGCTACAGATCCAATATACCCACCGGCTCCTGTAACTAAAATGGTGTTTTTCATATACCTAATTGTACAATAATCTTATTACTTGTAGATTGAAACTTAAACTTTAAAAAGAATTTTAAGTTACAAGTTTTGAGTTTCAAGTTTTAAATACCCTGTGTACTGGGTGCCAGTGCAGTCTTTTCTCTGCAATTAAAATTCCAATAAAAACTAACACAGATCCGAAGAAAAAGAGAGGAGATGGATGCTCTCCAAGCAGCGGAATTGCAATTAAAATTGCAATAACTGGATCGATATAGGTAAAAATCCCCACTTCTTGTGCTTCTATTTTGGAAACGCCATACATAAACAAACCATAGCCAAGAGCTGAAGAAAAAAAGACTCCAAAAATAATACCTACCCATCCATGCAAATCAAGATGCGAAAACGACCAAACCTGTAGTTCAGGATATATAAAGGGGATAAAACTTAATGCACCAAACAAGAAAGAGATTGTGGTGACAATACGAAAATTTACTTCTCGCAAAACTTTTTTATTAATAAGGATCTGTAATACCGATCCAATGGTAGCAATCACAAGATATAAATTACCCTCTAAGGCAGACTCTTTTTGAGCCAAAGTGGTTCCATGATTCAACAAAAGGGGAGAGAGAATAATAACAAGCACTCCAAAAAAAGAAAGTAAAATACCCAGAAACACACGTTTGTGGAGTTTTTCCTTGAGAAATAGCACTGAGAGTATGAATATGAATATAGGTTGTCCAGAAGCTATTATTGGGGCATTAATACTAACTGTTTTAGGAAGCGCCAAAAAGAAGAATCCAATATTAATAGAGATAGAAAAAAAAGCGCCAATACAAATATTAAGCAGTTGTCTTTTTGTGATGGTGTAGTGTCGATTAATAATGAGAGGAATAAATAGTAACCCGGCGAAAAAGAATCGAATAAACGCAAGAGTGAAGGGGGGAATGTTAGTGAGTGCAAATTTAAAAAGGGGAGCAGCCGCACCCCATATTATATTTGCAATAATAAGGGCGATAATGGGGTTCATATATTCATGATATCATGCTACAAAAGAACAAAGAACCTTAAACGTGGAACAAAAAAATTGTTCTTCGTTCTATGTTCTCCGTTCAATGAGTTCTTTTACTCATGTAAACAATCAACTCTCCTATAAGCCCAGTCATGATAATCTGAATACCGACAATTATGAGCACTATTCCAAGTTGAAGGAGTGGTCTTTGATAGAGTAAAACATTAAAAAATAATCGTTCAATTGTCAGATAAAATGAAATAAAGAATCCGGTAGAAAAAAGCACTCCTCCTATACTCCCAAAAAAGTGAAGGGGACGTTCTGCAAATTTGAATACAAAATAGGCAGTCGTCATATCAAGAAGACCAATAAAGAGTTTTGAAACTCCAAATTTTGAGACCCCATGTATGCGCTTTCTATTTTGAACCGGCACTTCTCCCACATGAAATCCTTGATAAAAGGCAGAGAGAGGCAAAAAACGAAAGTTATTCCCATACAAAGGAGATGTATCCATTATTTCTCGTTTAAATACCTTAAATCCACAGTTGATATCGGTGAAGGGAGATTTAAAAACATTTCTCAACAGGATATTTGCAAGACCAGAATATAACTTAATTATTCCTGTGTCTTTCCGTTTTGATCGTACTCCGTTTATTAAGTCATATCCTTGGTCTATCTTTGAAAGAAAAAGGGGGATATCTTTTGGGTCGTCTTGCAAATCTCCATCCATAAATACAATTATTTCCCCAATTGCTGCACGAAGACCTGTCTTGAGCGCTTCTCCTTTCCCCATCCGTTTTTTATGTTGAAGAAATAAAATATTCTGTATTCTATCTTCTGTCTTCTGTATTCTATTCTCTGATCCATCGTCAACAAGAATGATTTCATATTCTTTATTCACTTTTTGCATTACTTCACTAATTTCGCCCAAGAGAATCGGGATATTTTTTTCTTCATTATAAAAGGGAATAATTATTGAAATCATATTTTTTTGTAAACTATAAACGTTTCATTTTTGTAAATAGTAATAAATCGATTATCTTTCACCAATCTTTCATATGCCGGAATGAGCTTTTCCCGTTCATACCCATTATAGACATCGTCTGTAAAAAGCACAACATAATCAGCTAAATCATATCTCTCAGAAAAATTATAAAAATAGCGTCGAGAGGAAAAAAGTGGTCCCATCTTTCCCGTTGCCATAACTTTTATTGAGTCATCAATAAGGATTTTTCTCCACACAAATGCATCATTTCGTTCCTTAACTGGAAGGAGAAACGGCTTCACTTCTTTTGTAGCAGAATAGGGAAGAGGTGAGTGGGTGAATGAAAAATACAAAGCCATCGCTCCTACAAAGAGAAGAATAATAAATCTACTCTTCTTAACCTTTCGCACTAGGTATTCAATAGTATTGAATCCATAGATAGCTGAAATAAATACAAATGGAGTGATTATTGCAGTGTAGTGAAAATATATATTTCTCATTGCCCCGCTTCCTGAGAGGAGATTTATTGCATATTCTGGTGCCGCGATCGCTAAGTACAAAGGGGAAAGCAAAGAAAGATATCCGACAGGACCAAGAGTTTTTATTATATATTCAAAAGTGCTTGTGCTGAGGAGATACTGAACCACGCGACTGGGGTGTTGAGCGAGTCCAATAAAAACGGCACTGGGCGTATCACCAAACTCTCCAAAATAAGAAAGCGCAAAATGAGCGTCGGATCGAAAGTAGGGAATTATTGTTGTCATAGAAAGGATAAACCATCCCACTCCAAAACTAAAAAGAGTGAGCGCAAATAGAGCTGCGTTTTTCTTTCGTTCCGGATGTGACTTTAAATACATATCAATTCCAACAAACATACCAAAAAATGCAACAGTCAACCCTGCTTGTTCTTTTGTGAGAAGGATGAGGATTGCGCAGATAAATCCCATCCAATACTTCCTTTTTAAATATGCTAAATACATCAATAGAAAGAGAGGCGTTGCAAAAACGACAGCATGAAAATCAAATTGATTCGCAAATTGTAAAGGAGGATAGAGTAAATATACGCAGGCAAAAAAGAGAGAAATTCCCCGTGAATTTTTGTGTTTTGAAAACACTTCTTTTCCTATTCCAAATAAAGCCAATGCACCCAATCCCGTTGCAATAGATTGAACAAGAAGAAGCGTTTCCGGTCCTGCAAAAATAAAGTAAAGCGGCGCAAGAAATGCGAGAAAAATGTCATTGTGTACTGCCATTCGTTTAACCTGATCAAAACCATGTGGATTAGTCATTTCAAGAAATCGAGTAAAATCACCCGTTTTTATTGACATAAACGTGTTGTAGACTGTTTGATTCATTATGCCTAAATCAAAATAGTGGGAGTAAAGTGTTTGATAGCGGAGGATTGAAAAATAGGAAAAATAACCTATGTATAAAACAATAAATAATCCCAAAAGTATTTCAGCCAAATATTTATTGAAAATTATTTTCATATTTATTTATTTCTTCAATCGTATATCTATTTATTTGTTTATTTGATTATTTATTTTTTTCTTACTTATTCCCTGAATGAAACTTCTGATGAATTTCACGAAGTCGTGGATTGGTGACGTGTGTATATACCTGTGTAGTTGAAACATTTTTATGACCCAACATTTCTTGAACGCTTCTGAGATCGGCTCCTTGTTCGAGTAGATCCGTTGCAAAACTATGGCGCAATGCATGAGGGCTAAAATGTTTTACAATTCCTGCCAATTTGCGATATTTATCTACCAGTCGTTCTATTGAGCGCACCGATAATCGCATTTTTTCTGGAGTGAGGCCCTCCTCTGGCTTGGGTCCTGAATAGCGAATAAAAAGAGCAGAATAGGGGTCTGATCTACGTTCAAGATAGTCTCTCAGTCGAGATTTTGCGTGATCAGACAAAAATACAATGCGCAGTTTACGACCCTTACCGAGCACGCTAAATTCGCCTCTATCGATATTTATATCCTCTTTATTGAGCGCTGCAAGTTCCGATACGCGTAACCCTGTGGAAAATAACACTTCCAATATGGCTCTATCCCTAAGGCCTGGTTCTTCACTTATATCTACGCTCTCAAACATTCTCTTAAGGTCTTCCGTAGAAAGGAACTTAATTTCTCTCTCTTTTTGCTTTCCAAGT
>CAYWLV010000001.1:0-9595 GCA_964459595.1 uncultured Gammaproteobacteria bacterium | reverse complement strand
CCCAGTTCAATCATTTCGGGAGTCATGACTTTAACTTTTTGTTTGATAAGAAACTTAAAAAATGATCGAAGTGCAATTAAAAAATAATTTTGTGTTTGACGGGAAATGCTTCCTTTAAATTTATTTTTGTAGGTATGTGAAAGATAGAGTCGAAAACTCCGGATGGTTTCTTCATTTATTTCTTCTACGGTGAGAGTTTGATGTAAAGAAAGAAGCCAGCTTTCAAAAAATTTTAGATAATATCCATACATCCTCACTGTCTTCACAGAAAGATTCCGGTCTAACTCGCAGTATTCTAAAAATCTTAAGATAGCCTCCTTGAGTTGCATCTATCCATTATACGACGTTTATTAGATTTTTCCCACAAGTTCAACTCCAGGTTTTAAAGTTTTACTACCTGGTTTCCAACTTGCGGGGCACACCTCACCTTTATGTTCTCGTACGTAAATGGATGCTTGAAGTTTGCGCAGTATCTCTTCGCTACTTCTTCCAATACTATTGTCATGAATATCCATTGCCTTCAACACTCCATCTGGGTCAATTATAAAAGTACCTCTCAGAGAAAGTCCCTCATTCTCAATATAGGTGCCAAATGTGCGACAAATCAACCCTGTTGGATCTGCTCCCATTGGATAGGTAATTGTTTTTATTACGGGAGAATTATCATGCCATGCTTTATGAACAAACACCGTGTCGGTGCTAAAACTAATCACCTCTGCTTCGAGCTTTTTAAACTCATCATATTTTTGTGCGGCTTCACTCAGCTCAGTGGGGCAAACAAAGGTAAAGTCTGCAGGATAAAAAAGGAGAACAACCCACTTGCCTTTAAAGTCTGCAAGCTTGCCTTTTTTAAACTGTTCGTTCTGAAAATATTCAAATGAAAAATCTGGAATAGTTTGACCAATGGTAAGCATAGTGTGTAGAGGTGTAAATAGTAATGAGTACAGTATATAATGAATATCTATGAAAATTAAATCAGTTCACGCGCAGGAAATCCTTGACAGTCGCGGCAACCCCACAATTGAGTGTGTTACTACATTGGAAGATGGAACAAGCGGATGGGCCGCTGTGCCCTCAGGCGCATCTACTGGAAAGTATGAAGCAGTTGAACTTCGAGATGGAGATTCAAAAAGATATCTTGGGCAAGGTGTGTTAAAAGCTGTTGAAAATGTAAATGGAAAAATAAATAAAGAAGTGAGTGGAATGGAAGTAACCGAACAAGAACAACTTGATAAAAAAATGATTGATCTTGATGGTACAGAAAATAAAGCAAATCTGGGTGCAAATGCAATCCTCTCAGTGTCCTTAAGCGCTGCCCGAGCAGCGGCAGCAAGCGAAAAAAAAGAGCTGTATGAATATCTCACCAAATTTAATCCTGATTTTAATGGAATCTATACGATGCCTATTCCTGAGATGAACGTTATGAATGGGGGAAAACACGCAAACTGGGCAACAGATATTCAAGAATATATGCTTTTTCCCATTGGCGCAAAGTCTATTGTTGAAGCAGTTCGTATGAATGCGGAGATCTATCAAGAATTAAAAAAAATAATTAAATCAAAAAGATACGCAATCTCAATTGGAGATGAAGGTGGTTTTGCACCAGCAGTGAAAAGTAATGCAGAACCATTTCAACTCATGAGTGAAGCTATTGTGAAAGCTGGCTATTCTTTAGGATCTGATGTGAGCTTTGGAATTGATGCTGCAGCAACAGAGTTTTTTAAAGAGGGGAAATATATTTTAAATAAAGAGGGACGAACAGTTACCTCAGTGGAACTTACCCAATTTATATTTGATATTGCAGCAAAGTATCCCATGGTTTCGTTTGAAGATGTGTTTTCTGAAGATGACTGGGATGGATTCAAATCTTTTACAAAAATGGGGGAGGGGAAAATTCAGGTTGTTGGAGATGACTTATACGTGACAAATACTAAGAGATTGGAAAGAGGCATTTTGGAAAAAACAACAAACTCTATTCTTATTAAATTGAATCAAATCGGATCCATCACTGAAACTGTCGATGCAATTCTTGCAGCTCGAAAAGCAGGAATGACTGCGGTGGTATCTCATCGATCGGGCGAAACAGAAGATGCCTTTATCGCGGATTTTGTTGTTGCTATGGGTACCGGGCAAATTAAAACAGGTGCACCGGCCAGAAGTGAGCGCTTAGCAAAATATAACCGACTGATGAGAATTGAACGGGAGCTAGGAGATAGATCTAAATATGCTCGCTTTCCGTTTCACACGTAACAGTGTCATGCAGGTTCAATAAAAAAACCCGCTCTTTCAAGCGGGTTTTTTTATTGAGATCGATCAAGTGGAATTACTTCTTTCCAAATGAAGCCCAGAGTGCCTCCCATCGGGAGCGAACTGTTGTTCGAAATGTATCCATGTTGGTGCGAATATTTTCTCTCATTGTTTTTTTGCTATCCCATTGAGCTTTCTTTAAGGTTTGTATTTGTGCCTTGTTTTGTTCTGCAAGTGCTTTTCTTTCTGCTTTAATGGTGGGCATAAGAGTAAGCTTTTCCTCTGGTGTTTTCCCTTCAAGAGTTGACTTAGTTTTTTCCCTGAATGCTTCTCGCTCTGCTTTATTTTCTTCTCTGAGTTTTTCTCTTTCTTCTTTATTTTCTTCTCTTTCTTCTTCTCTTAATTTTTTATTTTGCTCCATCAAATTCTTTCGTTCTTCCTTATTTTGCTCTCTTAATTGTTTGGCAGCTTCTCCCATTTTTCCTCTGCCTTCTGTTTCATTTTCAACTTCTTCTGCACGAACACCAACTGCCATGATTAATACGACGAGGACCCCTAAGAGTGCAAGAGATTTTCTTTTCATAAGAATTAATTAAATAAATAATAAATGGTAATCGTCATTACCGTTACCTTATATATGTGTTTTTTCAGCCGAAAGTTTCATTCTGTTGGTATACAATACATAGAGCATCCATAGAATAAAAATCATATTAAATGGATGAGCATCTTGACGGGTGAAGTCCAATAGAAATGAAAATAATATCGCCCATGTAGCTCCGTGCATCCCCATTCGAAACAATGTTTTGTAACCGTAGGATGTTTTTAATATCTTCTCAACGAGCCAGATGAGAATTGTGAGCATACTCAAACCAAATAGAATTCCTATGAGCCAAAATAATCCTCCCACAAAAGGGAAGAGAAGAAGTCCCACCACAACCCAGACATCAACTATGCGAGGGAGTCGCTCTGCTAGTGGTCTGAGCGAAGATGCCATTTTTGAGTAGAGTGCATAATCGATATAGAGACTTTTTTCAGGTCTTTAAAGTAATAGAGCTTTGTAGTGAGGTTATTTCCAACTTGTCTGTCGGGATATACGAGTGATTGTCGTGTTGCAAGAAGAATGGTATTGTATTGAGGATATTCATCGGCAGACCCTTCAGTGTCGATCACCAGCAAATGCTTTTCAGGCATCTTTACTGCTTTTGGAAATTCAATAATGTAGGGTTCCTGAACGTTTGTATAGAGCTTGCCATTTGAAATGCGAAGTTCCAATTCTTTAGGATACAGCTGTGCGATTTCCTTCATGCCCATTTGAATGAAAGAGGGAATGCTTTTTCTTACCAGTGTGTAGCCGAATCCAAGCTGAATAGAACGAATCAAAGACAAACAGACGAGTAGAAAAAAAAGATACTGGAGAGAAAATTGAAGAGAAGACTTTGCAATATCTCTGTAGTACGATACATCAAGAAGAGATCGTTGAAAAGAATACCAAAAGGTTTTAATTTTTTGCATATAGCTTAATTATAACTTAGTTTGTTTATAATCTTTGCTTCGTTTTTATTTTTCGGTTTCCGTGAGCCACTTGTAATACAGAAGTTCAAAGTCTACCTCAAAACAATAACTTTGCTCTCAAATTCTGAGTAAACCATTAATGAAGGAGTTGAGTATTTTGTGTATTGCCGCGTCGACGCTCTGATTGAGCACTCGAATCTCCTTGTGCGAGTTCGTCGATTAGGCAAGACATAAAATACGAAACGATTCCTTATCTCCTAAAAGACGAGTATGACTGTGTCTTAAGGGGTCGTGCCATTTCTTGCACAAACGTCAGAGCTTTTCCTGTTTTATTTGCTCTTCCCGTTCGGCCAATTCGATGAATATAGTCCTCATATGTTTGAGGTACATCAAAGTTAATCACATGCGATACATTAGGAATATCAAGTCCTCGAGCAGCCACGTCTGTTGCGATCATGATATTCACGACATCTTCTTTAAACATTCGAAGACTTTGTTGTCGTTGAAACTGAGCCTTATCTCCATGAATTGATGTCACCTTGAAACCCTTTGCATACAGATCTTGAGATATGCGCTCCACTCCCATTTTTGTTCGACCAAATACAAGTACTTTTTTAAAGTCCTCTTGTCGAAGAAGGGAAGCAAGCTTTTCTATTTTCATCTCAGTTGGCTGCACACTCACCACTTCTTGTGTGATGTGACTAGTTGTTTCTGTGGTCTTGACGGAAATTGTTATTGGGTTTGTAACAAATGAACTCACAAGTCCGTTTATATTTCCAGACAATGTTGCTGAGAAAAACAAACTCTGTCGTTCTTTTGGAAGATATGAAATGATTTCTTTAATATCGTTAATAAATCCCATATCAAGCATCAAATCTGCTTCATCAAGAATGACCATGCTAAAGCGGTCAAGATTGAGAGCGCGTCTGTCAATTAAATCTTTTAATCGACCTGGCGTGCCCACAACCACATGAGGGTTGCGCTGAAGCTCGCGAATCTGTGTGTACATAGAAGACTTTCCAATACAGAAAGAACTGTATACAGGCATTCCTGTTGTGAACTTTCGCAGTTCATCTTGTATTTGGAGCGCGAGCTCACGAGTAGGAGCTACAATAAGGGCTTTATAGTTTCTATCTTTTAAGATTTTTTCAACAAGGGGGATAAGAAAAGCAGCTGTTTTTCCAGTTCCTGTGTTTGCAATTCCGATTACATCTTTCCCAGATCGTATGGCGGGAATGCCCTGTACCTGAATTGGAGTGAGATTCACATATCCATGACGAGCAATATTTTGCAAAAGCTGGGTTGGGAGATCAAAGCTTGAATAGGGAACTGTAGCAACTTCAAGAGTGGGTGTAGCTACTGGTATAGGAGACTTCATACTTGCACGGCTAATATAACTATGAATTGTACTATCGCTTACTCGCTTTGGTCCTCCACCTCTTCCTCCTCTAAATCCGCCACCACGAAATCCGCCTCCGCGGAATCCGCCAGATGGGCGACCTCTGAATCCGCTTTGGGCGGAAAATGATGATCGACCTGAAGTTGAACGAGAACGTGAATTAAACATATACAAAAACTGAAATTGTTAAAAAAAGAAAGTAAGAGCTTTATTTTGGTTTGCTCTATGTACGGTAAGAAAATTCTCGATAGGGTATCGGGAGTTCTTTTAGAGCCTGAAAATCCGCCGAAGCGGCATTTTCGTCCCTAAAAGTAAAAAAAACTAAGGGAATTCCGCTTAAGTTAGGAGGATAAACAACCTACAAACTTACTGTTCTTAAGATAGAATTATACTACAGGATAAATAGCAAGTCAACCGCAAAGCACATTTTTTATCTCCAGTCAATCGGCGAAAGGCCATTCTTAACTAAATATTCATTACACTTACTAAAGTGATGATTGCCGTGAAAGAGCGTAGCTGAAAAAGGGGAGGGGTGTGCACTCTCAAGCACAAGATTATTCACTCTGTTTATTGCAGCTCCTTTTGTTTGTGCATACTTCCCCCACAATAAATATACAATATGGGATTTATTTGTATTGACCGCGCTAATCGCTGCATCGGTAAACTGCTCCCAGCCGCGCTTGCTATGTGATGCAGGAGTATTTGCACATACAGTAAGGACACTGTTTAACAAAAGCACTCCTTGCTCTGCCCAACGAGTAAGATCTCCTGAAGGGAGAGGGGTTATACCTAAATCAATCTTAATCTCTTTGTAAATATTTTTAAGTGATGGGGGCAAGCCCACTCCGCTATTTACTGCAAAACAAAGCCCGTTGGCTTGGCCCTGCCCATGATACGGGTCTTGTCCAACAATAACAACTTTTACTTTATCTAATGGGCATGCATTAAACGCATGAAATACGAGTTTTGCCGGGGGAAAGATTGTTTTGCTTATATACTCGGCTCGGACAAATTCGGTGAGCGTCTCCCAATAGGGCTTACTGAATTCCGGCAAAAACACTCTTTTCCAACTCTCCTCAATCTGCACTTCTTTCATATTTATTCCTCATTCTACCGAATTTTTTTGAAAAAAATGAGTATAAATCTATACAACTATTTCCGTTCACCTGGTCTCCTGCGTTGCCATGCAGCTAGTCCACTTCTTAAATTGGTAGTGAGGAATCTACCAACAATTTCTTCTGATGCATTTTCTAGGGGCAGTCGCCAATCTCTTAATTCTTGCATTTCGGCTTTATTCAAATAACTTTCAGCAGTTAATAGTGGAATCTGTTTTCCTCTTTCTGTAAGTAACTTTTCAATTGCAAACCGATGGCTTGCACATGATAAAAATGCAGGTGATTTATATCCATGATTATCAATTAAAGTGAGAGAAGCATCGATATCTTCCCCTGTATGAAACGTATTTTCTATCATATAAATACTATTACTAATCTTAAGCGCTTCATCTCCCAAAAAAACATCAAATGCATTCTTCATTCTGGAAGCTTCACTTTCTTCACACCATGTGGGTCCCGATACAAACACAAGTGCACCTTTATATCCCTGCTGTACAATTTTGGCACCTGCTAAAGAATTTCTCATTGAGAAGGGACTCATCCTACTTTCAGTTTTATTTAAAACCTTTTGGGTACGGACAATACTGAGATCTTTTCCTAAAATAAATATTGCATCAATTTCTGACTGTGCTTTCATTTTGAAATTGTTTTAAAAAGTGAATTTGATGAAGCTATTTTAGCACAGAAAAAAGGAGTAGCTCAGCATCTTAATTTAATTAATATATTAATTAAAGTTATTTCTCTGATTATGTAAATAATCAGAGTGAGTATTTCTGTAAGCTACCTTTTTCCTTCAGCATTTGTTCAGTTAGAGATTCTACTATGAATGAGTAGGAGCGGCAAACTATTCCGCATCTTACTGTAGGAGTAAGACTTTGTAATACAGGGTATACAAAGAGCTTGCAAAAAAATGAATTTCTAATAACAATCAACATCATTATGATATATTGTTGAATGAATTGACTTTTTTACACTCAGAGAAATAAACTCTGAGTGTTTTTTGTTATGTGGCCCTTTTGGCAACTGCTGCAGTTGCCCAAGCTGGCAGAATCGAAGGGCGCTTCCGTGATATAATAAGAGCCTGAATAAGATAGATTCAGTTTTGGAGAAGTCGCATAGTGGCCTAGTGCGTACGCCTGGAAAGCGTATTTAGTCGCAAGACTAACGAGGGTTCGACTCCCTCCTTCTCCGCCGGCATAAAAATCAGAACCGAAGGCTCGTGATTTTTATGATGTTCGAGGGAGGAGAAGTTTACCCTGAGCGAAGCCGAAGGGACTCCCTCCTTCTCCGCATCCAGGAGAATAAAACTACAGCCCGAAGCTGTATTGATTAAAACCTTAAGTAAATCCACCAGAATCAGGTACAGATATTTTCTCTTCGAGTTTTTTAATGAGATCGTTATTAGATTCAATTTTGGCTTTTCTAATTTCTGAATCTGTTTTTATATCAAGATCGTGATAAGTGTTGTCAGAATTAAGTGCATTTACTAATAATTGTCTTACAAAAACATCATTATTTTTTAGTACTGTCATAATTTCATCTGGAATACCTTCAGGATGGAGAATTATCTGTGATAAGGCATAAGCCCTATTCCCCCTTAATGGGATCAAATCATCAAGTCTAGCCAAAAATTCGACATCAAGGTCCTCTTCTTCATCGAATCCAGTCCTCTCAATGACATCTTTAGGGGATTCGTATGGTTTTTTAATTTTTTCAAACTTCTTCTTATATCCTTCATGGATTATTTCCTTTTTTTTGATAATATGAATTATGAATAAAAATATCGTTATTTCTCTGTTAGCGTTTATTAGCTTGTATCTCATATATTCAAACTGGCAGCTTATAGGGAGAAATAAACATTTAGTCGAACAGACTATTCAGACTAGCAGTAAAAACACTGTTTTAAAGTCATATATAAACGTATTAAATAGAACACTTGATTTTTTTGATGAACAAACAAAAAGCGATGATCTTCATGGTGTAATAATTAGAGTAACGGATCGTAAGGGAAAAGTATGGAACAAAGATATACGTCTTAATTGGAATGATGTAGAGTTATTACTACCAAACCAATCTGCATTCTCAATCTTATACCCCGAAAATTGGAGTGTTGATTCGAGTGTGTTTATGGATGACAAAAATCACAAAGTAGCGGAATATAGTTCGGGACTCATTAAATTAAAATCAAGTGAACCTTGTTTTAATAAAAATATGTACGTTCAAGCAAGAATACTTAATCATAAAAATGTTACTATTGGGTCAAATGCGTACAAAGGTGAATTGCAAATAAGCGAAATGATGTATGAGGGTGGGTCTCCAAACTGGACAGGTATATGGTATCCAAATGAATACTGCATACGACTAACAGATAACTTGGCATTTAAAATGAATTTTTATGAAAACGATGCAGAACCTAAAAACTCTGCCCTGTATGAAAAAATTCTCTCGACAATCGAATTTGAGCAGGGCACGAATTAGCTATTTAAAAAATGAGGTTACTATAAGGACTAAGTTGTTCCAGACCAGAGTGTTCCGCCAGCAAAAATTTACAACCGAAGGCTCGTGATTTTTATGATGTTCGAGGGAGGAGAAGTTTACCCTGAGCTAAGCCGAAGGGACTCCCTCCTTCTCCGCATTTTGATTGAAAGTCCCACTAGTCCCTTCAACCCGCTCACTTTGGCCTATTGGGGCTTGCTGATAAATCGCTTGAAACAATTAAGGAAGGGCTCACAAAATGGTATAATAATAGCATGAAAAACATAGATGAAATCAGTAAACAGCGAGCAATTCGATTGTTTGGTAGTTCTGATCTCTCATCGTTTGAAGTAGGAACTACAAAAGGACTTCAACAGATTCATAAGTATTTATTTAGTGACTTATACGATTTTGCTGGACAGATCCGCCACAAAAACATAAGTAAAGACGATTTTCGTTTTGCCAATAGTCTTTATTTGTCTGATGTATTGGCAAAAATTGACACAATGGAAGAAAGTACTTTTGAGAAAATCATAACAAAATATTCGGAGATGAACATAGCGCATCCATTTATGGAAGGAAATGGTCGCAGTTCACGAATATGGCTAGACCTCATGCTTAAAAAAAATCTTAGTATGTGTATTGATTGGCAACAAGTAGACAAAAACGCCTATCTTAATGCAATGATTCGTAGCCACGTAAATGATTTAGAGCTTCGGGAGTTGCTTCGCACTGCTCTAACTAATAAAATAAATGATCGGGAAGTATTCATGAAGGGTATTGAACAGTCATACTACTATGAAGAAGCCGATAATTATAAAGGGTAGAATCCCTCCTTCTCCGCATT